>CAYNUG010000005.1:0-40547 GCA_964400545.1 uncultured Clostridia bacterium
CTACGACCTTTGGGTTATGAGCCCAACGAGCTACCAGACTGCTCCACCCCGCGATATTTTAGGAGTATATAATATTTACTATTTCTTGTCAAACCAAAATGTTGAAATACAGAACAGGTTTATTGCCTGGTTCTATATTCCCCAATAACAAATTCTATGATTCTCAATGATAATCTCAATTTTTTTATTTCTTGTTTCTTTTGTTGAGTTTGGTCTTTTTATCACTTTTTAACATAGATGGAAGTTTTTCAAATCCCTCACCATATACCTGGTGAATATCCTGTATTATAACAAAGGATTTTTCATCAATACTTGCGATCAGTCTTCTCATTTCCGGAATATTTTGCTTGGGCAGTACCGAAGTTAGCATATACCTTTCTTTTGCTGTATATCCGCCAACTCCTTTAAAGATCGTAAGCCCTCTGCTAAGCTTGGAAAATATAGCTTTTTTCATTTTGTCGGGATTGTCCGTCACAATCATTATCCTCTGGTTTGCCCGTAAGCCATTTAAGACCATATCTATTACTTTGATCTCGATATAAATAAAGATCATGGAGTACATGATATTCTTAATCGGGATAAAAATTATTGCAGCACTACTAAGAACAAATATATCTATCACGATCAGGGTTCTTCCTATCGGAATTTTCTTTATTTTCCACAAGATCTGGCCTATTCCGTCTGCTCCACCGGTAGATGCTCCTGCAAAATAGATAAGTCCCAAGCCCAGGCCAACGGATGCCCCGCCATAAAAAGCCGCCAAAAGGACATCTGCAGGAACCAAACCAATATTCAGGTTCATTATAGAAAACAGATCAATTAGAATGCTCATCAGTATTGTGGCATATATTGATTTTGCACCGAATCCTTTTCCCAGGATCCTTATGGCAAATATAAATACAATCCCGGTCACCGCAAGAGAGGATACTCCAACAACTGGAAGTCCGGTAAGATGCTTTACTATTATCCCGATCCCGGTAACCCCTCCCTCGACCATGTCCATTGGCAGAATGAAGACAACATACCCTATTGCAGAAATTACCGACCCGAAAGTAATTACAATCCAAGGCCACCAGGCTTTTTTTAATTTGGAAAATTTTTTTCCCATTTGTGTCCCCCCGATATACAAGTCAGCATTATAGGATGTTGTTCTTGCCAAATCAACAAAAACTGAAAGATTTTACCCCGATATTTGTTATAATTAGTAATCGGAAAATATCCGATCTAACAGGAGAACAATATGAAAAGGATTTTATTGATATCCGTTTTTTCAATTCTACTTTTAGCAAATACAATTGGGGCTACATTTGAATTGTCGGATCTGCTTAATCCGGACTCAATTTTGATCGGTAATGACAGAATTTATGTAACCGAGGGAGTTTCAATTTATATATATTCAAAGGACGATCTTAAGCTGATAAATAAATTCGGTAAAAAAGGGGAGGGTCCCGGTGAGATCAACACATCCAGACGGGGTGGCGTCTCATTGAACTTGAGTGAAACAAAAGGGAAACTTTTCATTCAAAACAGATCAAAGGTCCTTTTCTTCACCAAAGACGGCAAATTTCTAAGTGAAAAAAAGTTAAATGGGGGTTTTATACGTGAAATGATCCCGCTTAGCGATTACTTTGTTGCACGCAGTTTTAAATTTTCAGAAAACAGAACCAGGTCAGAATCGGTAACAATATTTTCATCAAATTTTACCAAGATCGGTGAGATTAACGGAAAAACATCTGAATTATCCAGAGGAAGTTTCTTCAAAATTTATTATGATAACAATATTTTTAAAATGAGAGCCTTTGATAACAAACTCTACCTAAATGATTCCAAAGCGTTCTTGATCAAGGTTTTCAATAAAAAAGGGAAAAGAATCAATTCGATAAGCATTAAGTACAGTCTATTGAATATCGGAAGCAAAACAAAAGAAGAAATAAAAAATTATTACAAGAATGAATCAAGATTCAGTTCTTTCTGGGAAAGGATCAAGACCATGTTCGATATTTCAGAAACCTATCCAGCAATAAAGAATTTTTTCGTAACAGGTAACCTAATATACGTCCAAACATATAAACATTCGGAAAAGGGGTATGAGTTCTACATTTTAGACAAAACTGGAAAACCGATCAGGAAAAAGAACATTCAGATAATCAGGAAAAATATTATGGAGGATTACCCATATTTTATCAGTGGACAAAAAATATATTCTCTTGTTGAAGACGAGGATGAAGAAGAATGGAAGCTGATAGTGCAAAATATATAAAATGTAATATATGTTATGTTTTTCCCTTTTTATTTTCTTTTGATGCCTTTATAAATGAAATAAAAAGAGGATGTGGATTCATGGGCCTGGACTTAAGTTCGGGATGAAACTGACATCCCACGAACCACGGGTGACCTGACAACTCTATCATCTCAACCAGATTCCTCTCTTTGTTCATACCGGAAATGATCATTCCATGTGATTCCAGAACTTCTTCAAATTCGGGATTGAATTCATATCTATGTCTATGTCTTTCCATTATATCTTTTTCATTATAGATATTCCGGCAAAGGGTTCCTTCTTTAAGAGAACAGGCGAATTGTCCCAACCTCATATTGTGTCCCATTGTTTCAATACCTACTAATTCTTTCAATTTCAAAAAAACCTTTTTATCAGTAGACTTATCAAATTCAGAAGAGTGAGCATTTTTTATCCCTGCAACATTCCGTACAAATTCTATTGATGCTGTCTGCATCCCGAGGCAAATACCAAAAAATGGAATATTGTTTATTCTTGCATATTCAATTGCTTTCATCATTCCGTCAATACCCCTGATCCCAAATCCTCCCGGAACAAGAATCCCGTCAGAATTTTCAAACCTTTTCCCGAGATCTTCTTCGAGCAAAGTATCAGATTCTATCAGATCGAGATTAACCTTAACGCCGTTTTCAACTCCTCCATGAAAAAGTGCTTCAAACAGACTTTTATAAGAATCACTCAAGCTTACATATTTTCCTACAATACTTATCGTCACTTCTTCTTTCAATTTATAAATTTTATCAACCCATGCTTTCCAGGAAGAAGAATCATCCTTTTTCATTTTAAGATCTAATTTTTTCAGCAATAGATCTCCCATCCCATCTTCTTTAAAAGCAAGCGGGATCTTATATATCGTGTCAACATCAATTGCACTTACAACATCTTCATATTTAACATTAGTAAATAGAGCTATCTTTTTCTTGATCTCTTCCGGAATTGGTATCTCTGCCCGACAAAGCAAAATATCAGGTTGAATACCGATCTCTCTTAATGCTTTGACGCTATGCTGGGTAGGCTTTGTTTTAAGCTCTCCGGCAGTCTTAATGAAAGGAACCAATGTCAGGTGGATAAAAAGCACATTTGACTTATCCGATTCAAGTCCTATCTGCCTTATTGCCTCAAGGAAAGGGAGACTTTCAATATCTCCAACCGTTCCCCCGATTTCAACAATTATCACATCATAAATCCCACTGAGCAAAGTAATGGAATTCTTTATCTCATCTGTAACATGTGGAATTACCTGAACCGTTTTCCCAAGATAATCTCCACGTCGTTCTTTTTCAATAACATTGTAATAAATCTTTCCTGCGGTCCAATTGTTTTTTTGTGAAGTAACGGTCTTGGTAAACCTTTCGTAATGTCCCAAATCCAGATCTGTCTCGGCACCATCATCAGTTACAAAAACCTCTCCATGCTGAAGAGGGCTCATCGTACCGGGATCTACATTGAGATATGGATCAAGCTTAACAATTGTAATCGAGAATCCGTATGATTCAAGAATGTTTCCTATTGAAGCTGCAGCTACACCTTTTCCAAGAGAAGAAAGAACGCCTCCTGTTACAAAAATATACTTAGTTTTCACATTTCATTCCTTTAATAATTTTTCAATTTTTTTTATATCTTCTGGAACATCAACACCGATGGACCTGTAGTTTGTTTTCAGGACGTGAATATCAATTCCGTTATATAAAAATCTCAACTGTTCCAGTCTTTCCATCTTCTCCATGTCCGATCGTGGCAAGCTGAAAAAAGACGAAAGCACGTCCCTTGTATATCCATATATTCCTACATGTTGATAAAATCCTTTAAACTCGGATATCTGTTGTCCGGGAATAGGGGACCTCGAAAAATACAAGGCCCTGCCTTTTGTGTCAAAAACACTTTTAACAACATTCATAGAATTAAAATCATCAACCGAACTATTAAAAAACGCTGCGGTAACAACAGGAAACACTTCCCCATCCAGACAATCATATATTTCAGATATCAACTCTTCAGAAATTAGAGGTTCATCCCCCTGAATATTAATAGCAGCATCAAAATCACTTTTCTTTAATACTTCCCACACTCTTTCTGTTCCGGAAGAACAATCGGATGATGTCATTATAAACTGCCCTTTAAATCTTTCTACTTCCCGGGCTATCAGGTTACTGTCGGTTGCTACAATAATCTTTTTAAATTTTTCTGATCTCTGGACCTGCCTATAAACACGTTCGATCATAGAAATACCAGAAATTTTTTCAAGAGATTTCCCGGGGAATCGAGACGAATCATATCTGGCCGGTATTATTGCCGCGATATTCATCAAATTTTTTGTTCTTTTGGTGGCTTTTCTTCGGAAACCTTTGATCGTGACTCAAGGACCTTAAGTTCCATCTGACATGAACCCTGAAAAAACGCACCGTCCTCGATAATTAGTTTTGGAGCAATTATTTCTCCGGTAACTCTTCCAAGAGAATAGATCTCTACTCTTTCGCTCGCCTTCAACGTTCCTTTTACTGTCCCGTTAACGGATATATTTGCAACATCAACATCTGCTTCCACCTTGCCGCCTTCGCCTACAATAAGTGTATTTCCAGATAGAATTTTACCCTTAAAACCACCGTCAATTCTAAACGAATCGCTGAATCTGATTTCTCCGGTCATTTCGGTGTCACGATCAATAAATCCATTAACCTTTCCGATACTTTCGTTTTTTTGCATAATTACTCCTTCGTTATCAAATTAAAAATTCTTTCATATTCTTCAAGATTATTAAAAAAAACTGTTATCTTTCCGCTTCCATTCTTCTTGTAGACAAGATTTACTTTCGATGAAAATATCTTTGAAAGCTTTTCCTCGGCTTTTCTTAGATTAGGATCTGTTTCTATATTTGAGAAACCAATATCATCGTGTGGCTCTTTGCTATTTCTCTTCTTTACAAGTTTTTCTGTTTCTCTTACTGACAATACACCTTTTAATACTTCCGCTAACATCTCAAGTATGGTTTCTTCCTTGTCAAGACTAAGAAGAGCCCTTGCATGTCCCTGGGTTATTTCTTCTGAAATTATGCTCTGTTTGACCGCTTCGGGAAGTCTTAACAATCTCAGATAGTTTGTAACTGTTGTTCTGTTCATTCCAACTTTTGTTGCAGCTTCTTCCTGATTGATCCGGTTTTTATTAATTATCATATTTATACCTTCAGCAATCTCTATTGCATTCAGATCTTCCCGTTGAACATTCTCAACAAGCGCAGCAACCATTACTTCATTCGGAGTAATATCCTTGATGATAGCCGGAATCTTTTCCCATTTAAGATGCTGAGCCGACCTCCACCTTCTTTCTCCCACAAGTAGAAAATATTTGTTGCTATCCCTATAAAGAACTACAGGCTGGATCATCCCGTTTTCTTTAAGTGATTCAGCAAGCTCAAGGATTTTCTCCTTTTTAAACTTTTTCCTAGGCTGAAAGGGATTTGGATAGATATTATCAATATCCACATCAATAAAATCACCATTCCCGTTTAGATTCGGTTTGTTTGCTATTATCGCCTCAATTCCTTTTCCAAGAACACGTCTCTTCATTGGTTCAACATCTCCCTGGCTAATGCCATATACGCCTTAGACCCGGCTGATTTTATTTCATACAACTGTATTGGTTTTCCGAAGCTCGGAGCTTCCGAAAGTCTTACGTTTCTTGGAATAATCGATTTGTATACTTTTGTTTTAAAAAAACTTCTAATCTCTTCTTCCACCTGCTTAGATAAATTTGTTCTTTCATCAAACATCGTAATGAGGATTCCTTCAATTTCGAGATCCTTGTTAAAATTTTCTTTTATTCTCTCAACCGTGTCATTCAAATCAGACAAGCCCTCAAGTGCATAATATTCAGACTGGATCGGAATAAGAACAGAATCACATGCCGTAAGAGAATTAATCGTTAAAAGTCCGAGCGATGGAGGTGAGTCAATAATAATAAAATCAAATTCTTCTTTTAGATCTTCAAGTGCCTTCTTTAAGAACAAATGGTTATCTTCAAGCTCGGAGACCTCCATTTCAAATCTGGCAAGATTCCTTGAGGATGGAATTATCTTAAAAAAAGGTAATTCTGTTCCGATAACAGAATCTCCGGCCGAACACTTTCCTACCAGAACACTGTAAATATCTTTTTCAATAATAGTTCTATCGAGCCCCATGCCTGTAGTAGAATTTGCCTGAGGATCAAGATCCAACAACAGTATTTTTTTTTCTGCTATAGCAAGAGAAGCTCCGAGATTAATAGCTGTAGTCGTTTTTCCCACCCCGCCTTTTTGATTTGCAATTGTAATGATTTTACCCATTTTCCCCCTATGTTTCACGTGAAACATCTTTGATGTGTATAATTTTCAGATTGTCCCTGAAGGGTACATTATAAATTTTTTGTTCCAACATTTCTATCCTTTTTTCAGTTTTTTTTATTTTGGATAATGATGTAATTAAAAGCAGCTCCCTCACAACCCTCTTTTTTAAATACAATAACAGTTTGTCGTTATCGGGAAATCCTCTTCCCACCAGTGTAAACCTCTTGTTCTTTGCAA
The DNA here is from genome assembly GCA_964400545.1 of uncultured Clostridia bacterium. Classification (GTDB taxonomy): domain Bacteria; phylum Acidobacteriota; class Aminicenantia; order UBA2199; family UBA2199; genus UBA647. The sequence goes on from CAYNUG010000005.1 coordinate 6,855, forward strand.
CTTTCACAAACTCTTCTATCCCGCTTCTAACAACCGTTGCGTTTTTAAGATCAAGCTCCTTAACAGCATAAAAGAGAAATTCAGATTTCTTTTTTCTAGGCTCAACCATAATTATTTCTTTTTCAATGCTTAAAATTGCAATAGGAATCCCCAGGATTCCGTTTCCACTCCCCACGTCAACAATGATATTTCCGGAAATATATTTTTTTAAAAGTATAGTCTCACTTATTAGTGAATATAGTTGTTCATCTGTTATTGCTCTGGAAATCACATTGACCTTGCTGCTGTATTCTTTTAGGATTTTTATGTACAAATTTATTTTTGTTTGCTCTAACAAAGAGAGTCCTGTGTCTCCATCCTGGAAATTTTTATTCGCTTTTATCAATTTTTGTTTTTACAAAAAGAAAGTATGATACAGACAACATCCAGATAAACAAAACCACAGGAAGAAATTTATTAAAATCGATTAAAAGTAAAAATGGTGTAAATATAAGTAGCAAGATAACAAAAATTATAAATATCTTTAAAATTATTCTCTTCATTTGAAATATCGTATTAAAATTATAGCATTAAAATTACATAAAAAAAGAATTTTTTATGTTGACACCGGAGGTCAATTTATTTAACATTGAAAAATGACTTCTTACAAACAGATGTTTTTTTCCACATTTGTTAAAAACGATGTGGAAAAATGACAAATTTTGAAACAGTAAAAACAAATATCAAGGAAATCATTGATATCCCTACATTTGAAAAATATATATTCCCCCTGGAATATATCGGAGAAAACAAGGGTATTGTTTTCCTCGGATCTTCTGAAAAAAACAATCTGATCTGGATTACAAATAATATTCTTGAAAAAATAAACCTTGATCTTAAAAAAAAGCTTAATGTAATTGTGCAAATTGTTCCTCTTTTTGAAGAACATAAAGAGGAAAAGAGAAATTATACTCCGGGATCAACAAAAAAATTCACATCTAATCTTCATGATAAATTTACTTTTGATACATTCACTCAAACCAATTCCAATAGAATGGCGCACTCTTTTGCTTATAATGTTTCAGAATTTCCCGGCAAATCCTATAACCCTTTGTATATATACAGTGATGTAGGTTTAGGCAAAACACATCTCATGCAGGCAATTGGAAACAGACTGAAAAAAAATAATAAAAAAACCAGTGTGGTTTATACAACCTCAAGTGATTTTATGAATGAATATGTCGAATACACAAGACAAAAACAGGGAACTCAAATCATTAAAAAGTATACATCGATAGATGTCCTTTTAATAGATGACATTCAGTTCATCACGAAATGGGGAGGTACCAAAGAACAATTTTATAATATTTTTAATAAACTTATCCAAATGGAAAAACAAATTGTAATATGTTCGGATACTCACCCTGACAATATCCCAAATCTTGAGAGTAGAATTAAATCAAGATTTGAAATGGGAAGTATAGTCGATATTCTTCCCTACAGCCTTGAAGACAGAATGGCAATTTTAAAAAACAAGATAGCTGAAAAAAAAATTTCAAACAGAAATAATTTTGAAATACCTGAAGAAGTTCAATACTTTCTTTCTTCATCAATTAAAGATAATATAAGAAAGCTTGAAGGAGCATTGAACAGACTGATAGGTGTTGCAGATCTAACTTTCTCTAATAAGAAAGGAGTCGTGTTAACTCTTGATTTTGCAAAGGATGCACTTAAACCATATATTTCCTCAACACAGAAAAAAGTAACGATCAAAAGCATTCAGGAATTTATTGCAAAAAAATATGATATTAAAATATCGGATATTATTTCAAAAAACAATTCAAGAAAAATAGTACTTCCTCGTCAAATAGCAATGTACCTCTCAAAAAAAATAACAAATAGTTCATACGTTGAGATAGGATCTAAGTTTGGAGGAAAAGATCACTCAACAGTAATTTATTCAATCAGGAAAGTAAAAAGTATGTTAATAAATGACAATGAAATGTTAAAAAAAGTTAATTCTTACCTTAAATTTTTTCAAAATTAGAATAATTGACAAATAGTCTTTTTTTTTCACATTTTTTTAAACAGACATAATTACCTATATTATTATTTTTTTTTGATTATTAACTTTTCAACACACTTATTTATTTTTATAATATCATTATGTTATTATATATATAAATATAAAAAGGCAGGTAAAAATGAGAATTTTTGTGGAAAAAAGTTTTTTCTCCGGTGAATTGAAGCTCTTTCAAGGAGTGTTTGAAAAAAAGACACTCATAGACATATTGCAGAATATTAAAGTTACGGCTTTCGAAAACGGGGATTTGGAGCTTGTTGCAACAGATCTCGAGATCGGTTTGTCTTCGAAAATTAAAGTAAATGTAGACGAACCGGGAACTTTCACCGTAAATGGAAGAGATTTTTATGATCTCATATCTAAAATGCCTGAAGGGAATATTGAAATATCAGAAAATAATGATTTGAATATTAGTATTTCAAATGAGAAAAAAACAAGTAAATATAAACTGATGGGACTTCAATCAACAGATTATCCACAGCTTCCCGAAGCTGATTTTTCTAATCCTATCAGTCTCGAAATTGAAAAACTTGGGTTTTTAATTAATAAAAGCTATTTTATAATTTCACCGGAAATGAAGTTTAATTTAGGTGGAGCTCTTCTCACTATTTCTGATGACATCATAGAAATGGCATCCACTGACGGTCACAGACTTTCATACTCATACTTTGATTATAAAGATAACAAGAGTGATACTGTAAATTTTATAATATCCAGGAAATCGTTGCTCGAGTTGCTGAAAATTGGTGATGGTGGAAGTGTCGATTTTTCATATGATAAAAACAATCTCTTTTTTAGATATCAGAATAGAATTCTTTCTTCACGTATTATTGACCAGAAGTTTCCTAACTATAAAACCGTAATTCCTGAAAATACTGAAAAAGAAGTCATTATTGAAAGTAGTGAATTAAATTCTACTTTAAAAAGAATATTAATCTTTAAAAGCAGAAACAATGGGGTTGTTTTCAAATTTGAAAAAGGAAAACTTACACTGGAGAGGACTACTCCTGAAAAAGGTGAGGCTCACGACGAGATAAATATAGAGTATGATGGAGATCCATTGAGTGTCGCATTTAACGGTAATTTCATTATTGATTTTCTATCTCACGTGAATTCTGAAAAAATTAAAATAAAAATGAACGATGCAGAAAGTTCCTTTATTTTTGAGCCTGTCACGCCTTCAAAGGAAGGAAAATTCATCTATGTCGTGATGCCACTCAATATCTGAATTTGTTTATAGAAAGTGTTGAAATTTCTGGATTTAGAAATTTCGAGAAAAAAACCCTTTTTGAATTCACAAATAATTGGAATATTTTATTCGGACCCAATGGATCAGGTAAAACATCTGTTCTGGAGGCTATATACATTCTCGGTTTCGGTCGTTCCTTTCTAAATGTTAAAAAAGAAGAACTTTTGAATAATAATTCCAAAGAATTTTTTATAAGATCATCTGTGATCAGATCTGAATTCAAATACGGTATAAGCGCTTCTCTCAACAAAAATTTTTCACTTTTTCTTGATGGCGAAAAAACGAGTATTTCAAGAATTGGTGAAAATCTGTTTCCGCTTTTTTTTTCATCCAGTGATTATGTATCACTGATATCCAGTAGGTCAGGACTTAGAAAATTATTCGATAAATTAATATTTGGAATTTTTAATCTTTACTCAAAAGAGTTGATCGAATATAAAAAGATCATACAAAACAAGACATTTCTGTTGAAACATAATCCCGATAGACCTCAACTTAATGGATGGAATAAATTGCTTGCTGAATATATTCTGAAAATCACGCGAAGAAGATTTGATTTTATTGATAATCTCAATAAATTTATTCAGGAAAAATATTCCAGCGGGATCGAAGTAAGATACAGCCCTTCTTCCCCGGAATTTAAAAATTATAACGATTTTGATAAAGAGAACATTTTATCTGTTCTTGAAAAAATAATTAAGAAAGAAATACTTTTAAAGAAACCTGTCGTTGGTTCTCACCTTGATAAGTATGAAGTTTTTTTGGATAACAGACCTTTGCGATTATATTCATCGGGAGAAAAAAAAATTAATCTGTTTTTTATTTATATGTCCTATTTAGATCTTTTTATTTCTTCAAGAGGAGACTATCCGTTATTCCTGATAGATGATTATGATATAGCCATGGATGAGAAAAATATAGCGATTTTAATGTCAAAATATCCTTCTATGCAGATAATAGCAACATCAGTCAGAAACAACAAAAATTTTGACAACATTATAAAGTTAATGTTTTAATTATATGTTGGTTTTCCGGATTGCCTGCGAAGCGGGATTGTTCTTTACAGAAAACAGGTTTTGAGTTATAATCATTTTAAATGTACTAGTATTGGATTTACAGAATTCAGCAGAGCGTAAACCTTTAACAGGAGAGTAAATTGACGGTTGGACCAACAAGTGAAAACGGGAATAATTATACAGCTGATAATATAAAAATTTTGGAAGGGCTTGAAGCTGTCAGAATGCGTCCGGCAATGTATATCGGAAGTACAGGTTCCTCCGGACTTCATCATCTTGTGTATGAAGTTGTAGATAACTCGGTCGATGAAGCAATGGCGGAGTTTTGTGATTCAATAGAAGTAATAATCCATTTTGATAATTCAATAACAGTTATTGATAACGGGAGAGGAATTCCTGTAGATATCTACAAGGATGAGAATAAATCGGCTGCCGAGATCGTTATGACCATTCTTCATGCCGGTGGTAAATTTGATAATGATACATACAAAGTGTCCGGCGGACTACATGGTGTGGGGGTTTCTGTTGTAAACGCCCTGTCATCAAAACTGGAATTGGAGATAAGGAGAGATGGAAGTATTTATTTCCAGAAATATCAGGCCGGGAAACCGGAAACAAAATTCCAAAAGATTGGAAAAACAGAAAAGAGAGGAACAAAAATTACTTTCTGGCCTGATGAAGATATTTTTGAGACGAACGAATTTGATTATAATATATTATCAAAAAGGCTGAAGGAACTTGCTTTTCTGAATAAAGGACTATCGATCCAGCTGAAAGATGAGCGAACCGACAAGAGCGAAACTTTTTTTTATGAGGGCGGTATTGTTGAATATATTGAATATTTAACAAGATTTAAAAATAAAGTTCACAAAGATCCTATATTCTTATTTTCTGAAAACGAAGATATAATGATTGAGATAGCTTTTCAATATGTGAATTCATATTCTGAGATATTGCTTTCGTTTGTTAATAACATAAACACCGTTGAGGGAGGAACACACTTAACCGGTTTTAAGGGAGCTCTGACCAGAACAATTAATAATTATGCACAATCAAATAATCTAAAAAAGGATTTCAAAGGAAGTTTTTCCGGAGAGGATGTAAGGGAAGGTATTGTCGGAGTTATTTCTATTAGAATTAAGGATCCTCAATTTGAAGGTCAGACCAAGGCAAAACTGGGAAATTCAGAGGTTAAGGGAATTCTGGAATCTTTTGTAAATATGAAACTCAGTGAATTTCTTGAAGAAAACATATCAGTGTCAAAAGAAATTATTGGAAAAGTAACACTTGCTGCTCACGCCAGAGAGGCTTCCCGAAAAGCAAAAGATCTGATAAGAAAAACGAGTCTTCTTGAGAGTACTTCTCTTCCCGGAAAGTTAGCTGATTGCCAATCAAAAGATCCGGCTGAAAGTGAATTATATATTGTTGAGGGTGATTCGGCGGGGGGGTCTGCCAAGCAGGGAAGGGATAGAAAATTCCAGGCGATACTTCCACTAAAAGGAAAAATTCTTAATGTAGAAAAATCTACAACTGCAAAAATGTTGGAAAATGAAGAAATAAAAACCATGATCGCAGCACTTGGAGTAGGGATCGGTGCAGAAAATTTTGATATAGAGAAATTAAGGTACAAAAAGATCATAATAATGACAGATGCTGATGTTGACGGTTCGCACATTCGAACTTTGTTAATGACCTTTTTCTTCAGACATATGAGACCTTTGATAGAGCGGGGATACCTTTATCTTGCACAACCACCACTGTATCTTTTCAGAACTGGAAAGAAAGGCGTATATCTTAAGAAAGAGAAAGATCTGGATAATTATCTTTTAAAAAAAATTGGCAAAGATGTGAAACTTTCCAAGAACGGCAAAGAGGATTCGTATCTTGAGAGTGAATCTCTTATTGATTTTATAAAACTCCTTTCAAAAAAGAATATACTTCTGGATAAGATTGAAAAGAGAGGCATGCCAAAGATAGTTACACGAAAACTGATCGAATTGATAAAGAACGAAGAATCGTTTAAAAATGAAGAGAAAACGAGAGAAGTTGCCGATACAATAAAGAAGATTGATTGTTGTAAAGTAGCATCAGTTAACTATGATTCTGAATATTCAACCTACACGATTGATCTTAAATATGAACTTAATGGTGTTTCCATGACAAAAGTTATTAATTGGGAATATCTTACAGGTCCGCTTTTTGCAAGGGTTAATGAAGCATATGAAAAACTGAAAGAATATCCAAGTTCTCCGTATAAGTTTACTATTGGGCAGGATCAATTTGTTATAGAAAACGAAAGAGATGTTGTTTCGACACTATATGAAAAAGTAAAAAAAGGGGTATATATTCAGAGATATAAAGGTTTGGGTGAAATGAATCCTGGTCAATTGTGGGAAACTACAATGAACCCCGAGAACAGGACTCTGCTCAAAGTAGAGATCAATGATTTTTTCGAGAGTGAAATTATCTTTGACACACTGATGGGAAGCGATTCCTCGAAAAGGCGCAGTTTCATCGAAGAGAATGCTTTAAATGTTAAAAATCTGGATATATAAGGAAACATAATGGCAGATGAAAAAGAAAATCTGACTAATGTAGAAGAAGTCACTATTGAAAACGAGATGCGTACGTCGTATCTCGATTATTCAATGAGTGTAATAATCGGAAGAGCAATTCCCGACATACGAGATGGGCTAAAGCCTGTTCACAGGAGAACGCTTTATTCTTTGTCTCAAACCGGAACGTTTTATAATAAACCTTATAAAAAATCTGCTAGAATAGTCGGGGATGTAATAGGCAAATATCACCCTCATGGAGATCAGGCTGTATATGATACTCTCGTGAGAATGGCACAGGATTTTTCACTCAGGTATCCTCTTGTTGATGGTCAGGGAAATTTCGGTTCAATTGACGGAGACCCACCGGCTGCCCAGAGGTATACGGAGGTAAGACTTAGAAATATTTCGAATGAGCTGCTTAAAGATCTTGACAAGAATACTGTTGATTTCATTCCAAATTACGATGGGTCACTTAACGAGCCTGAAGTATTTCCGTCACAACTTCCCAATCTTTTATTAAATGGAAGTTCCGGAATTGCAGTTGGAATGGCAACCTCGATTCCCCCTCACAACATTAAAGAACTGACTGATGCGTTTGTAAATTATATGAATGATCCTGATATTTCCATTGAAGAGATCATGGAAACTCTTAAAGGGCCTGATTTTCCGACGGGAGGAACGATTTATGGTAAAAAATCTTTGTTGGAAGCGTATACAACGGGGAAGGGTTCTGTAGTTGTAAGAGGCAAAGCCGGATTCGAAGAAGATGAAAGAGGAAAACAGAAAATAATTATCTCTGAGATCCCATATCAAACAAATAAATCAAGATTACTTGAGGCAATTGCAAGACTTGTTAATACAAAAAAGATAGGTGGTATCTCCGATCTTAGAGATGAGTCCGATAGGGATGGGATGAGAATTGTTATTGAGATCAAGAGAGATGAGATCCCGGAAGTTGTATTAAACAATCTTTTCAAATATACACAACTCCAGACAACCTTCTCTCTTAATCTTCTTGCTATTGTAAATCAGCAGCCAAAACAATTTAATATTAAGCATTATTTCAAATATTTTTTGGGTCATAGAAAAGAAGTGATCAGAAGGAGGACGCAGTTTGAGCTTGAAAAGGCTGAGAGGCGGATCCACATTATTGAAGGTCTTAAGATCGCGCTTGAAAATCTGGATGAGATCGTAAAAATTATAAAGAGTTCAAAAAACAGAGATGAAGCGAGAAATCATCTGAGGTCAAAATTTAAACTCTCTGAGATCCAGGCTAATGCAATTCTTGAGATGCAGCTATATAGACTGACCGGTCTTGAAGTTGAGAAACTTGAGAATGAATACAACGAACTTGTAAAGCTTATCAAATATTTGATGGATATCCTTGCTAATGAAATAAAACTTCTTGAATTGATAAAAACGGAACTGGACGAGTCGGTGTCCCGGTTTGAGGATAAAAGAAGAACTGAGATAATCGATACCGAGCTTACAGAAATCAATATGGAAGATATAATCAAAGATGAGGATTATATTATTATATTTACAAAGGAAGGCTATATAAAAAGAACTCTTCTGGATTCATACAAAATTCAGAACCGGGGGACAATGGGCAAAAGGGGATTTGGCCTTAAAGACAAAGATATGGTCAGAAGGATCTTTGTGGCTTCCGCGCACGAGTATATCCTTGTTTTTACTGAAAAAGGAAGAATGTTCTGGAAAAAAGTTTACGATCTCCCGGAAGGAGATACTACGGGAAGGGGGAAACCCATCAACCGGATCATTGGTATTAATGAAGAGGAAAAGGTTTGTTCGGTAATAAATGTCAGGGAGTTTTCTGAAGATAAATTTGTAATGTTGTTTTCAAGGAAAGGTTATGTAAAGAAATCAAATCTCTCAAGTTTTTCACGTCCGAGAGTGTCAGGAATTATTGCAGCTGATGTTGCTGAAGATGACCTGATCTTTGAGGCCCATATTACAAATGGAAATAACGATATCATTCTGGGGTCTTCACTCGGGAAATCTATCCGTTTCAATGAAAAACAAGTACGGGAAATGGGAAGAGGTGCGAGAGGTGTGATCGGAATAAGACTTCAAAACGATGATTTTCTTGTAGGTGCAGGAGTTATTGGAGATGATGATAAGTATATTCTCACGCTGACGGAATCAGGAATAGGAAAAAAATCTTCTCTGGATCTATACCGATGCCAGTCACGAGGCGGTAAAGGTCTTATGAATATAAAGATCAATGAGAAATTGGGAAAAGTAATTGGACTAATAATCCTGAACGATTCGGACGAAATCATTCTGTCTTCAGAAAGAGGTGTCGTGAACAAGGTGGGAACATCTCAAATTCGCTCTCAGGGGCGAGCGACTCAGGGTTTGAAAATTATAAATTTAAAAAAAGGAGACAAGTTGGTGTCTCTTGAAAAGGTCCGGGTTGATGAGGACTCACCCGGTTTTGATGATGATGAGCGACCAGAATAGGATAGTCAGATTTGCCCCCTCTCCGACGGGGCATCTTCATATTGGTGGTGCCAGAACAGCATTATTTAATTATCTCTTTGTGAAGAAAGAAAACGGTAAATTTTTTTTAAGGATAGAAGATACAGACCGGAACAGATCGACCTCGGAAATGTCAAAAGAAATTATCGAAGGAATGAAATGGCTGGGAATGATTCCGGACAATACTCCATGGTACCAGTCAGAGCATATTGACTCTCATACTGATGTTGCAAACAAACTTTTACGAGAGAACAAAGCTTACAGATGCTTTTGCACACCTGAAGAAATGAAAGCAAGACGAGTTAAGGACGGGGAGGTCCGGTTCTTCATGTATGACAGGTTCTGCCTCGATCTTCCTCCCGAAAGGATAGAAGAGCGCCTGAAGAACAAGGATCCTTATGTAATAAGATTCAAAGTACCTGTGGGAGAAACAAAATTTAAAGATCGTGTTCATAAAGAGATCAAGACAAATAACAGCGAGATAGAGGATTTTATTCTAATGAGATCAGACGGTAGCCCGACTTATCAACTTTCTGTGGTTTCAGATGACATTTCCATGAATATTACTGATGTAATAAGAGGAGATGATCATATTTCAAACACATTCAAACAGATACTCATCTTTCTGGCACTTGGGAAAAAACCGCCGAAATATGCACACCTTCCTCTTATTATGGGAGCAGATAAAAAGAAATTGAGCAAGAGACACGGTGAAACTTCAATTCTTGAATTCCGGAAAAACGGATATCTTCCGGAAGCACTTGTTACCTATCTGTCACATCTTTCTTGGAGCCCGAATGACCACAAAAAAATATATGATATGAAAGGACTGATAAAAGATTTTAAATTTGAATCTATTTCAAAGAACAGTCCGATCTTTGATTATGATAAATTGAATTTTTTAAACTCAAGAGCAATAAGAGCAAAAGATCCTGTACAAATTATAGAAATGCTTTTTAAAGATTCAGAGTTAAAAGAAGAATATAATAATTTAGGATCAGAGAGGTTAGTTGCATTAGTTGAGCTTGTCAAGCCGAGAATGAAGAAAATAGAGGATTTTGTTTCTCAGTTTAGTATTTATCTATCAAAAGATTTGAAATATGATAAGAATGAATTTAATAAACTTAAGATAGAGAATAAAAATATTAAAAAACTTTTGAAAGAATTATCACTGGAACTGGAAAAGATAGATGAATTCAATGAAGAGAAAATCGAAAAAGTATTCAGGTCATTTGCAGAAGAAAAAGGAATTAAAACCGGAGAAATAATTCATCCTCTAAGATTTGCACTGACAAATACCACCGTCAGTCCTTCTATCTTTGAAATAATAATATTTCTCGGAAAAAATGAGGTTATAAATAGAATCTCAGGTTTTATTGAATTTTTGAACTGATATGTTTTTTCCTATTAAGGATTATAACCCGACTCGTACCGTCTCCTATATAACAATTATAATAATACTCATAAATATAGTTGTTTTTATATATCAGGGATATGTTTCAGGTCCGGGACTGCCTCACTATGTAAACCACTATTCAATGGTTCCGTATGAAATCAGTCACATGAAGAATGTGAGAATCCTGGTTGATAGAGATATGTTTGGAGCTCCCGTTCTTCAAGAGAGAGCATTATCGCCTCTATTAAGTATTGTATCCTCTATGTTCATGCATGGTTCTATAATGCACTTATTGGGAAACATGCTTTTTCTCTGGATTTTTGGCAATAATATTGAGGATTACCTGGGGAAGGTCTTGTTTGTCATGTTTTATCTTGTATCCGGGACAGGAGCGGCCCTTTTTCATGTTCTTTTTAATCCCAATTCTTTGATCCCGGTAATAGGAGCAAGTGGTGCTGTTTCGGGAGTAATGGGTGCATATCTTATTCTTTTTCCCAAGGCAAAAGTAAAAACATTAGTATTTATTTTTATTATTGTGACTTTCATAGATATCCCGGCAGGAATTTTTCTTGCAATTTGGTTTGTCTTTCAGTTCTTTTATACAGGCAGTGGCGGAATAGCATGGCTTGCCCATGTCGGAGGGTTTATTTCGGGAGGATTGTTGATCTATCTGGTAAAACTGAAAAAACCTGTGGTACAAATAATTGATAATGAAAATTTTTTTAAGGAGGAAGAATGAAAAAAGTATTGATTGAATCAAAAAAAGCTCCGGAAGCCCTGGGACCATATTCCCAGGCTGTTAGTATTAATGGATTTCTTTTCCTTTCGGGACAAATAGGAATTAATCCTGAAAACGGAAAAATAGCTAAAGGCGATGTTCCCGCACAAACAAAACAGATATTTAGCAACATAAAAAATGTTTTAGCTGCAGACAACTGTACCCTTAATGATATTGTAAAGGTAACTGTTTTCTTAAAAAATATGGATGATTTTTCTTTGGTAAATTCAATATATGCAGAATATTTCACGAAACCATATCCTGCCCGCTCTGCGGTTCAGGTTGCCAGACTGCCACTCGATGTTGATATTGAGATTGAAACCATAGCAACCAAATAGGAAATCTGCTTAATATAAATTTCTAAGTGCTTTTTCGTGATTTTTCTATTTCCCGGTTTGAATTTTTTATCAGGTAATGATAAATAAGTTATTAGTTCTAAGTTTGAATCTATTATTATGAGAAAATCGAAGGTTATCTTAAGCGTTATATTTATAACTATCCTACATATTTCACAGTTTTCCGGATCTTTAACCTCTATTTATATAAATGGAAAAATATTTAACGGGCTTACGGATGAACTGAATGAAGCATTGGTTATTAGAAACGGGCGGATACTTTTTGTAGGGACAACAGCCAAAGCACTCAGATTCAACTCGAAAAAACAAAGAAAGATCATTGACCTAAATGGAAAAAGTATAATTCCCGGATTTCATGATGCTGACCTGAATTTCCCGTTGGGTGCCGGATTACTGGGAAACAGTATTGACTTTCATGATCTCGATCAGGATTCCATCCTTCACAGATTAAAGGCTAAAAAAAAGAATCTTGTGGCAAAAGATCCCATCTATGGATATAATTTTGAACATTTACTTTGGAAAGACAGGAGATGGCCAAACAAATATGATCTTGATAAAGTATCAAACAATTTGCCAATTATTATTTTTAGTTCAGATGGAAATACAGCATGGGTAAATTCCACAGTATTAAAAGAATGCGGAATTGAAAAAAACAGTCCCGAAATTCAGGGTGGAAGGATTGTGCGGTTTGAGGATAACGAACCAACGGGAATCCTTTGCGGGAATTCAATAGAACTTCTTAAAAGATTCAATTTTGAAAATGCCGTCCAGAATATCAAGTTAGATAAGAAAAAAATTCTGAAGGCAATAAAATATGCCAACAGTTTGGGGTTAACCAGTGTTACTACACTTGGAGATCTTAAATTTGTCAAATTTTTAGAGGAACTTGAATCGGTTGGAAAATTAAATCTGAGATTTAATATTATTTTACCCTCAAAAAATATTGGGAGATATTTAATAAAAAAAGTGGCATTCAATTCCGGAACTTCTTTTGTAAGAGTAATATCAATTTCAAAAAATATTGATGGAAATCTATACACATCGGATGCAGCAATGTTCTCTCCATACCCGGATAGAAGTTACTATGGATTTATAAGGTCAAATAAAAATGATCTAAGTGATCTTGTTAGTTTGTATAAACAAAACGGTATTATCGGAAGTTTTTATGCGGAGGGCGACAGAGCAGTTCATATCGTTTTAAAAGCAATTAAAGCAGCTTCGCGCCGTAATCAAGTTAATTTATCGAGAAGTAGAATCTCTAATTTTACTTTTGTTATTGATGATGATATTTCGTTACTAAAATTAATGTCAGTTATCCCGGTAATGAGGCCCGGATCTTTTATCACTGAAGTTGAATCTATCGAAAGGATCGTTGGTCAAAGAAAAGCCGGAAATGCTCTCCGTGCAGGAACATTAAAAAGTATGGGTGTACAGGTTGCTTTCGGTTCTGGCTGGCCGGGTGATTCTCTCAATCCGCTAAAAGGAATTAAGTTTTCTGTATTCAGAAATGTTAGCAAGGGCAATAGAAATGGATGGTTTGTGGAAGAAAAACTCTCCATGAGAGAGGCGATAAAAGCATATACATATACGCCTTCTTTTTCAGTCTCAAACGAGAATAGGACAGGAACAATCGAAAAAGGTAAACTTGCCGATATAATAATACTTAATGGTGATATTTTTTCTGAAAACTTAAGTCCTGAAACATTTTCCTCAGAGACAAAAGTAGTCGAAACAATAATAGGCGGGAAGACGGTTTTTAGAAAGGAAGAGACAAAAGTGAAGAGAAGGGAACCTTCTTGAATCAAACCGGCCAAAATTAATTTTTGAATATTATAGATCCGGTAGTATATCCGGCGGTAACTATCAGAAAGTTTTTTAATACGCTTAAGTATAAAAAATTTTTTTCAAAGAGGAGAAGTCCGGATACTTCAAAAAATATAGCTAAGAAAAGGATAAATAAGGGAAAATAGATATCATATTTTTTCTTTCCTGTGAAGAACAGAAAAATTCCTGTAAAGTAGAATGCTGCCAAGATTAATTTGTCAAAAAGTCTTGGCTGAGTCAGAAGGAAATAGAAGATCAGTCCCTGAGAAAGAATAAGAATGTTAAGAAATGAGGACTTTTTATAATTGGAGAATTTGAGAAGGACAATTACAAGGAGAGCCAAAAACAATCCAAAGATAAGATTTATTGCTAAATTGTAAAGCGATCCTTTTGCTGCAATATTAACAAAAATTTTAGAAATATAATTAAGAGAAACCAGAAAAAGCAGAATAAAAATTAAATTAAGTTTTTTCAACCTTCTTTTTCTCTTTTTTAGTTGTATCAAGAATGCCAAGTTTTTCCAGAACAATATTTTTCAGCTTCTGGAAAAGTATTTTATCCTCTTCAATAAGTTTTCTGACTGATTCTTTTCCCTGACCCAGTTTTTCCTCTCCGAATGAATACCACGATCCGGTTTTCTGAATTATTCCATTGTTAACTGCAAGGTCAATAAGGTCGCTTTCCTTTGAAATTCCTTTCCCAAAAAGCAAATCTACCTCTGTTATTTTGAAGGGAGGAGCGACCTTGTTCTTGACTATCTTTATTCTTGTTCTTCCTCCGACTATGTCATTTCCTGATTTCAGAGTTAAAATTTTTCTTATATCTATTCTAATGGAACTGTAAAACTTCAATGCTTTACCCCCGGTTGTAGTTTCAGGGTTACCGACAAACATGCCGATCTTTTCTCTTAACTGGTTAAGGAAAATAAATGTTGTTTTAGATCTGGCGACAATTGCAGTCAATTTTCTTAGTGCCTGACTCATCAGCCTTGCCTGAAGGCCCATGTGACTGTCTCCCATATCTCCCTCAAGCTCAGCTTTGGGAACAAGTGCGGCAACACTGTCAACCACAATTATATCAACCCCGCCTGACCTGACAAGTATTTCAGCAATCTCCAAGGCCTGTTCACCAAAATCCGGCTGTGATACATAAAGATCATCTGTATTGACCCCGAGTTTTTCTGCATAGACCGGATCAAGAGCATGCTCTGCATCAATAAATGCCGCCTGACCACCCTTTTTTTGAGCTTCAGCGATCGCCTGAAGAGCCAGAGTCGTTTTTCCTGAAGATTCAGGTCCATATATTTCAATAACTCTTCCGCGAGGAAACCCTCCTACACCAAGAGCAATATCGAGCGAAAGACAACCGGAGGATATAGCAGGAACATTTACCCTTTCATCACTACCGAGTTTCATAATCGATCCTTTACCAAATTGCTTCTCTATTTGGGATAGTGCATTATTGATTGCAGCTTGTTTTTGTTCCTGATTGTCCATAATTCTCCTTTATTTGCTAATATACTCTACTTTTTCGAAATCTTCATCCTCTAGATGGTAAGATTCGATAAGTTCTTTTAAAGAATTAAGCATATTAATTAAATCGTTCTCAATTTCCTTTCTTTTAAACTTCAAATTTTTTATTTCGCTTTTTATCCTTTTCTCTCGAGATATAGCATTATTTATGATCTCTTCACCCTTCATTTCGGATTCTTTAATAACAATTTCTGCTTCTTTCTCTGAATTCTTTTTAATATCTTTTGAAAATCTTTGTGCAGAGACAAGGGTTTCTCTTAATATGTCTTCTCGTTTTTCAAATTTCAGAAGCAACTCTTTTGTCTTTTCATATTTCTTTTTTATTTTTTCTTTCTCTATTATTTCATTTTCAAGAGCTTCTGAAGCTATAACCAGAAATTGCTTAACTTCATCCCTGTCATAACCATTCATTTTTTTGTTAAAAACCTGTCCTTGGATATCCTGAGGTGTAAGTATCATACTATCCTCCCTTTACCACGATATAAATAAGCCATCGTGATAATAAATTATTAACAAAGTATAATAAAAATATAATTAAAAGTGGTGAAATGTCAATATTTCCGATAATAGTGAATGGAAAATATTTATGAACAAACCTAAACACAGGATCAGTGATCTTTTTTAAGAAAAAAAAAATTCGATTCTGCAATTCTTGCCCTGCCCATGAAATAATTGCTCTTACGAGTATGATAATTATGTAAACATTTATGATCAGCTGAAGAAGATTAATGAATGCTTTGAGCAGATCATTAAAGATCATATACTTCTTCTCCCAAAAAGGGCTGTCCCGATTCTTATGATAGTCGCTCCCTCTTCCAACGCCACTTCATAATCATTGCTCATTCCCATTGAAAGATCTTTTATTGCAAAGTTATCAAGGCCCAGATCGTTGATCTCATTTTTTAACTCTCTCATTTTTGCAAAGTAAGGCCTCATTATTTCAGGATCTTCATCGTATGGCGGGACAGTCATTAAGCCTACAATTTTAACCCGATCTAGCATTGAAATATAGTTAAGAGCTTTTTTCAAACCATCAATGGTAAAACCGGATTTATTCTTTTCTTCCCCGATATTAATTTCAATAAATGTTTCTATTACTTTATCAACCCTCTTGTGAATGTGTTCAAGAGATTTTACGCTGTCAACAGACTCGATGAAATCAAAACTCTTCAGTACTCTGTTTATCTTGTTCTTCTGAAGTTTCCCTATAAAGTGCCAGGTAACATCTTTGCCTTCCATTGCGGCTTGATGAACTTCCGCATCCTGAGTTTTATTCTCTCCGAAATAGCGGAGTCCGCAATCATAGGCCTCGATTATTTTTTCTGATGGCTGATTTTTACATACTCCCAAGATTATTATTTCATTCGGGTCTCTTTTAGAATGTTCACACGCTTTCTTTACATTAATTAAAATTTTTTCATAATTTGACTTTATATTCATAGCTGAAAGATCCTTATTTTACATTTTTTATATTTTACCATGTTTAATAAAAAAAAGGAATACCTTTTCAGAAAATTTGAAATCTTATTGAATAATTAAAAAGAGAGAGTATTGTTTGACTTTTATATGCAATGTTTATATAAAATATATTAAGGATTGTTTGATTCGAATAAAAAATTTTTTTTTCAAGGAGACTAGTGATGGATTATTTACTTACTGAGGAACAAATTATGATAAGGGATATGGTTGCAAAATTTGCAAAAGAGGAAATTGCACCTGTTGCTTCTGATAACGAAAAGAATGGGACTTTCCCATCAGAAATAATAAAAAAAGCCGGAGAATTGGGGTTAATGGGAGTAGGATATCCTGCAGAATACGGTGGGGCAGGTATGGATTATGTTTCTTACATGATAGCGGTGGAAGAAATATCAAAGGCCTGTGCATCAACCGGAGTAATAGTTTCAGCACATTCTTCGCTTTCTGTAGATCCGATCTTCAGTTTCGGAACTGAGGAACAAAAACAAAAGTACCTTCCCGAAATGTGTTCAGGTAAATGGATCGGATGTCATGCCCTTACGGAACCGGGTGCTGGTTCAGATGCGGGTGCGTTAAACACAACGGCAAAACTTGTGGGAGATAAATGGGTTCTGAACGGCACTAAGCACTTTATTACTAATGGAGCTGAAGCAAATGTTTGTGTTTTATTTGCTTCAACAGATCTTTCTGCAAAAACAAAAGGGATCAGTGCTTTTATTGTTGAGAAAGATACTCCGGGTTTTAAGATAGGGAAGCTTGAACATAAGCTGGGAATAAGAGCCACATCAACAGCTGAATTGATTTTTGAAGATTGTGCAATTCCGAAAGAAAATATTCTGGGTGAACAAGGAAAAGGATTTAAAATTGCGCTAATGACTCTCGATGGCGGCAGGTTGGGAATAGCATCTCAAGCACTTGGAATTGCAAAGGCTTCAATTGAAGATGCTATTAAGTTTGCAAAGGAAAGAGAGCAGTTTAATCAGGCGATATCAAATTTTCAGGCAATTCAGTGGATGATAGCAGATATGTATACAGAATACGAAGCGGCTTGGCTTCTTGTCTACAGAGCCTCGATCATGAAAGATAAGGGGATAAGATATACAAAAGAGGCTGCGATGGCAAAATTGAAGGCCTCTGAAGTGGCTTCATTTTGTGCTTCAAAAGCTGTCCAGATACATGGTGGTTATGGTTATACAGATGAATTTAATGTTGAAAGATACCTTAGAGATGCGAAAATAACTGAAATATACGAAGGGACATCCGAAATAATGAGACTTGTTATTTCTGCAAACCTTCTTAAATAAATATTTCGTCAACCGGAATCGGGTAGAGGACGAAAGGGATGGAATTTAAATGGAAAAACCCTATAAACTGAAGAACAAGGTAAGAATTGTAACTGCTGCATCTCTTTTTGACGGGCATGATGCATCAATAAATATAATGAGAAGAATTATGCAGTCTTATGGTTGTGAAGTAATTCATCTCGGACATAACAGATCGGTTGATGAAATAATCACATGTGCCATACAGGAAGATGTGCAAGCTATTGCAATAACTTCCTATCAAGGCGGGCATATGGAATTCCTAAAATATATGTTCGATTCCCTTAAAACAAGAAATTCCGGTCAGATAAAGATCTTTGCGGGAGGAGGAGGAGTTATTCTTCCCGAAGAAATAAAAGAGTTAGAGGATTACGGAATAGAAAAGATCTACTCTCCTGATGATGGTAGAACGCTGGGTCTTACGGGAATGATAGAAGATTTGCTGGACAGAAGTGATTTTCCCGTCGGAATAGATGTAGAAGTTACAATCGATGAGATAAAAAATGGTGATCACAGATCTATAGCCCGTCTGATCTCAGCTGCAGAAAACTTTCCCAGTAAAGCGGAAAAGATCCTCTCGGAAGTAAAAAAAGAGGCTTCAAGGAAAAATATTCCTGTTCTTGGTATTACGGGAACGGGAGGAGCGGGAAAATCGTCAATTATTGACGAGTTCATCAGTCGCTTTCTTTCCGGGTTTAAAGAGAAAAAGGTCGGTATAATTTCTGTTGATCCTTCTAAAAAAAAGACAGGTGGAGCTCTGCTTGGTGACCGCATCAGAATGAATTCCATTCACAGCGACAGGGTGTATATGAGGTCGCTTGCAACCAGACGTGCAAATGTGGCTCTTTCAGATCATATCAAAGAGGGGCTTGATATCTTAAAAGCAGCATCTTTTGACCTTATTATACTTGAAACATCGGGAATCGGACAGTCAGATTCTGAAGTGATCGAACACTCCACCATTTCAGCATATATAATGACACCTGAATATGGTGCCGGGACACAACTGGAAAAGATTGATATGCTGGACTTCGCAAACGTTATCGTTATAAATAAATTTGATAAAAGAGGTGCTCTTGATGCTCTCAGGGATGTAAGGAAACAATATAGAAGAAATCATAATTACTGGGAAGGTCCGGAAGAAAAATTACCGGTTTACGGTACTACCGCTTCAAAATTTAATGACAAAGGCATGAACATCCTTTATTCAGCAATTATTAAGGAAATAGGTCTGGGAAAAGGGAAAAGATACGAGGACCAGGGAGCAATAATCGAAAGCACACCTGCCAGGGCTTATATAATTCCTCCGAACAGAAACAGATATCTTTCCGAAATATCCGATACAATAAAGAGTTATGATGAGAGGGCGACAGAGCAGGGGGAATTAGCAGATACTCTTTACGGTATAGACAGAACAATAAAAAGTATTGATCAGAAAGATAAGCGGAACAAGGAGTTGTTTGAAAAACTGAAAGCATTGTATAAAGAAAAAGAATCGGGTCTCGATCATTCCAACAGAGAGCTTATAGCAAACTGGGGAAAGAAGATCTCCAAATATACAAAGGATGAATTTTCCTATACAGTCAGAAATAAAGAAATTAAGGTGTCAACGAAAAGCGAGACTCTTTCACATCTCAAAATACCGAAGATAAGCGTTCCCCGATACAAAGGATGGGGGGATATTTTAAAATGGAGTCTTCAGGAAAATTTCCCGGGTGAATTTCCATTTACGGCCGGAGTGTTCCCTTTTAAAAGAGAAGGGGAAGATCCGACAAGAATGTTTGCGGGGGAAGGAGGTCCGGAAAGGACTAACAAACGTTTTCACTATCTTTCTTTTGGTCTTCCGGCGAACAGGCTTTCGACAGCTTTTGATTCGGTCACACTTTACGGAGCCGATCCGGATGAGCGACCTGATATCTACGGAAAAATAGGAAATTCGGGAGTGTCCATATCGTGTATTGATGATATGAAGAAACTTTACTCCGGATTTCACCTGACCGATCCGAAGACTTCTGTATCTATGACAATAAATGGGCCCGCGGCAATAATGGTAGGATATTTTTTAAATACAGCAATTGACCAGGAATGTGAGATTTACATTAAAGAAAATGGATTGGAGAGGGAAATAGAGAATAAAATTGCAGATATTTTCAAAAATAAAGGTGTAAAATATCCTGCCTATCATGGAGAGCTGCCGGAAGGTAACAATGGGCTGGGATTGATGTTGCTGGGTGTAACCGGAGATCAGGTTCTTCCGCTGGAGATTTATAAAAAAATAAAAAAAGATACTATTTCAAAAGTGAGAGGAACGGTACAGGCCGATATCCTTAAAGAGGACCAGGCACAAAACACTTGTATTTTTTCTACCGAGTTTTCCCTGAAGCTTATGGGTGATGTACAGGAATATTTCATCAAAAACAATATTAGAAATTTTTATTCAGTTTCCATATCGGGATACCATATAGCGGAAGCCGGGGCTAATCCGATAACCCAGCTGGCATTAACTCTTTCAAATGGTTTTACTTTTGTTGAATATTATATTTCGAGGGGGATGGATATCAATAGTTTTGCACCCAGCCTTTCGTTTTTCTTTTCGAATGGAATTGATCCGGAGTTTGCCGTTATAGGGAGAGTTGCAAGAAGGATCTGGGCTAAGGCCATCAAGTACAAATATAAGGGAGACGAGAGATCTCAAAAGCTTAAATATCATATTCAGACATCGGGAAGGTCACTTCACTCTCAGGAAATAGATTTTAACGATATCAGGACAACTCTTCAGGCGATCTATGCCATTTACGATAATTGCAATTCTCTCCACACAAACGCCTATGATGAAGCCATAACAACGCCGACTGAGGAATCGGTAAGACGGGCAATGGCCATTCAAATGATAATTAACCATGAGTTCGGGTTGACAAAAAATCAGAATCCAAACCAGGGATCTTTTATTATTGAAGAAATTACCGATCTTGTTGAAAAAGCCGTCCTTGAAGAATTTGAGAGAATTTCAGAAAGGGGAGGAGTGCTCGGGGCAATGGAAAGGAATTATCAAAGGAGCAAAATTCAGGAAGAATCCCTTTATTATGAAAAACTGAAAAACAGCGGTGAATATCCCATAATGGGTGTTAACACCTTCTTGTCCAGCACGGGTTCTCCGACAATAATTCCCGGAGAGGTGATCAGAGCTACAGAGGAAGAAAAGAAAAATCAGATCGAAACAATAAAAAATTTAATTACAGGAAACAAAGATAAAGCGGATAAAATGCTGGAAAATCTGAGAGAAACAGCAATTAGCGATAAAAATATCTTTGAATCCCTGATGGAAGTAACAAAGTATTGTTCAATAGGTCAAATTACAAGCACTCTGTACAATGTGGGCGGAAAGTACAGACGGAACATGTGATAGCTCTCAGAATCTTTTCAGGAATTTGCTGAAAAATATTCTAAGATCATCAAAATAAGTATAAAAAATCGGAACAGCAAAAAGGGTGATAAATGTTGCACTTATCAGTCCTCCGATCAGGGTTATGCCCATCGGAGCGTAAGGGATCCCGATCAGACCCGTATTGCCGATAGCCATAGGAAGGAGTCCGAATATCGTTGTCAGTGCAGTCATGAGTATAGGTCTGAATCTGTTCATTCCGGCAACCAGAATCGCTTCTTCTCTCTGCATTCCGGAATTTCGGTACTGATTTACAAGGTCTATTAAAACGATCGCATTGTTGACGACTACACCTATAAGAACAACAAGTCCGATACCAGCCATGATATCAAAAGTTGTTCCGGTCAGGAATATCAGCCAGTATGAACCGACAAATGCAGCAGGAATTGCGATTAGAACAGAGAGAGGAAGGATAAATGATTCAAACAGCACACCCATAATAATGAACACGAATATTATTGAGAATATCAAAGCACTTGCAAGGTCAGAATCCTGTTCGCGGAACATTCTCCCCCTTCTGCCCTCTTCGAAATAATATCCTGTTGGGAACTTGAATTCTTTGAGGATCCTGTTGATCTTGCCAGACATTTTTTTCATGTCAATATCCCCAAAATATACTTTGACCTCCATAAAAGATTTCCCATTTTCTCTTCGGATATTTCCCAGACTTTTATGAAATGTAAATGAAGCCATTGAACTCAAAGTTGTCTCTTTGCCCGATTCCGTTTGGATGAAGAGATTTTTTAATCTTGCAAAAGATTGTCTGAACTTTGGGTCGGATTTTACATATATCGGGATCTCTTTTTCTCCGCTTTGAAAGTTTGATATTTTTCTTTTTCTAAGATTAAACGCAACGACCTGGCCAATATAATTTGGATTCATTCCAAGATTGAAAGCTTTATCACGGTTTACATTGATGTGTATCTCGTCATTTCCGGTTTCACTGTCTGTCTCGACACTGATAACTCCTTTGACAAGTTTTATCTGTTTCTCAAGTTCTCCGGCCAGATTTTCAAGAACACCTGTATCGTACCCCCGGAGAGCAAATGTAATTGCAGACTCATCTCCACTTCCCTGATCTCTCCAGGATGTGCTGATCTTTACTCCGGCAATAACGGGAAGATTCTTTTTTATATCCATCGTTAGTTCTTCCTTGGACAATCTAACATAATTACTAAATCCCAGGATTCTTTTTAGCTTTCTGAATATCACTTCGTACCACTGGGTATCCTTGTCGGGTTTGAGATATATTTCGACTCGTCCGCTGAAGTTATTTGCCCGGGTCGAAATATGGTCTATGTGATAGATGCTGTCTTTCTCTTTAATTCTATCTGCTATGAATTCAAGTGTTTTGTCTACTTTTTCAATACTGTAATTAGAAGGGAATCTGCAGATTATTCTGGCATCGCTTGACCCTCCGCTTGCAGAGTCCGATTTCTTCATCATGCTTTGAGGAATAAACTGACTCAAGATTATTACAATAATGATCAATATTGTATCCACTCTGTGCTTTAAGGCTTTTACAAGAAGATTCTGATATGCCTGAACAACCTTATTGTGTGTTGAATAGATAACTTTAGAGTCTCTGGGAATAGCAAAAGTAGAAGCAAGAGGGATAAATATCAGAGCAATCAGAAGGCTGGCAATTAATGCAAAAATGACCGGAACACCTATCCTTGTTAAATAGAATGACATTCCTGAATTTCCTGACATTATCATTAGAGGGAGAAAAACTACAACGGTGGTAAGGGTAGCAAGGGTTATTGCCATACCCACTTCTGAAGCACCCATAACAGCAGCTTGTTTCAGGCTATGCCCCTGCCCGTTCAATCTGTATATATTCTCGGTAATGACAATTGCATTATCAACCACAAGTCCTATTGAGATCATCAATCCCATCATTGTTATTGAATTTAATGTCCATCCAATCGAATACATGATCATCATAGAGACAAGAAGAGACAGCGGTATAGCAAGAGTAAGCATTAATGTGATCCTTGTTCTTCTCAGGAAAAGAAAAAGAATTAGAAATGCAAAGAATCCGCCCCACATCATAGTTGTTTTTAAATTATTGATAGAATCGTTAATGACCTTTCCCTGATTCCAGAAGACAAAGTAGTTGATTCCCTTCAGTTCAGGTCTTGTTTCGAACTGTAATTTCAGTTTGTTAACTATCCTCTTGCAAACCTCAACGGTATTTGCTTCACTTTCTTTGTAGACTACAATCCCCCCCGCAAGCTTTCCATCAACACGCATAATACTTCTTTGCTCTTCATCAAAATCATATTTAATTTCGGCAATATTACTCAGTTTCACATCTTTTTTTATATTAATATTTTTTATATCTCCAAGTGAAGTGAACTTAGATCTACTTCTGAGAAGGAGCTTGTTCTTTCCCGAATAGATATAACCGCTTGACATTGAAAAATTATCATTCATAAGCTTCTGTATTATAGTGTAGAGGTTAACTCTATATGCCTTCACCCTGTCAGTGTTGAGTACTATCTGTATATATTTCTCCCTGAGACCGAAAAGTTCCGTATTGGCTACTCCCTTGATACCTTCAATCTGTTTTTTGATAAATTTGTCGGTAACATAGAAGGGATCAACCATGTTCTTTTCATAGGAGACACCCATATAAATGATTGGTTCATCATTATTTCTGAATCTTCTGATAAAAATATGCTCGATCTCTTCGGGGATCAAA
The DNA here is from genome assembly GCA_964400545.1 of uncultured Clostridia bacterium. Classification (GTDB taxonomy): domain Bacteria; phylum Acidobacteriota; class Aminicenantia; order UBA2199; family UBA2199; genus UBA647. The sequence goes on from CAYNUG010000005.1 coordinate 31,075, forward strand.
GGGCGTCCTCTCTCTATGCGGTCGGTAACCTGGGCATAAGCCAGATCCATATTTGTTCCCTGTGCAAACTCCATCCAGAACCAGACTCCGGATGACTGGGAGTTGCTGAATATTCTTTTCAGGTCCTTAACGGTTTTCAGTTCTCCTTCGAGAGGTTTTACTATCTGCTCTTCCACCTCTTTCGGATTTGAATCAGGATAAGGTACCCAGACACCTAAAAAAGGAGGATTGAATCCTGAGGGAAGAAGGTCAAGTTTTATCTTTGTATATGAGACAAATCCTATTACGAGAACAGCAACCAGGATCATTGTAACGGTAACAGGACGATTTAACGAAAATTTCGGAATTAATCTCTCTTTTATCTTATATTTGGTCATTTTCCCATTCTATTTGCTGAACCTGTTATAAACCAGAGGGATAAGTATAAGAGTCAGGAAGGTTGCACTTAAGAGTCCTGCAATTACCGAGATGGCCATCGGGGTTCTTATCTCAGTTCCTTCTCCGAGTCCGAGTGCCATGGGAAGAAGACCCAGCACTGTTGTAAGCGTAGTGATCAGGATTGGTCTTAATCTGATATTCCCAGCCTGTTTTATCGCTTCAAGTTTTTCAATTCCTCTGCTTCTCAGGGTATTAATGTAATCAATGAGAACTATGGCGTTATTGACCACAATCCCGACAAGGGTTATCATTCCTATGTAAACGGTTACTCCTATGGGGATTCTGAAAACAAACAGGGTCAGGTATACACCTATCAATGCCATGGGAATTGTAAAAAGAATCAAAAAGGGATGCAGGAAAGATTCAAACTGAGAAGCCATTACTATATAAACCAAAAATATAGCCAGGACCATAGCCATGGTCAAACTGTCCAGCGAGGTCTTCATCTCCTTGTTCTGACCGGAAAGATCGTAACTGAAATCGGGGGGGAGTTTATAATTATCCAGTACTTCATATATTTTCTTAACCGCATCTGTCAGATTGATACCTGAAATATTTGCGGAAATTATAGCTGATCTATCCTGATTCACCCGTCGGATCTCATTAGGCCCGTTCAGTATCTCAATATTTGCAACACTGTTAAGGAAGATCGGGATTGGTTTCCCTGGATTTATTATAAGAGTTTTTATGTTCTCTATCCTCTTTCTCTGGTCTTCTTTGAGAAACACCCTTATATCAACTCTCCTGTCCTTTTTTTTGAATTTTGAAGCGACAAATCCCTCTATCTTGTTTTTTATTAGAGTTGCCACGTCAAAAGCATTCAGACCGAAATGCGAAAGCCTTGCTCTGTCAAACTCAACGACGAGTTCCGGGAATCCGGACTTGACACTGTTTTGAATATCCTTCAGACCGTCGATCTTTGAGATCTTTTCATAAAGTTCAGCACTGACCCTTCTCAGTTCCGTCAGGTTGTATCCTTTAATAATAAGTTCAATCGGAGATTTTATTGTAAAAAGTGCAGGTCTTGATATATTAAAGTTAATATCAGTATAATTTTTTAATATAGATCTAACGTTTGAGATCACTGTTTCTTCGGATGTCTGAATATCTCCCTTGTTCTTTTTTATATTAACGGTGATCTTTCCCACATGTTCGCCAACTTCTTTCTCGCTCAACTCATCCTTCGTAGTTCCTGCAACATAACTGATGTTTTTAACCAGAGCCAGTTGTGATATCTTTTCGCTAATACTGCTTAGTATTTTATCGCTGTTGCCTACAGGGGTTCCAACCGGAAAAGTTGTGTTAATGTATATTGTCCCCTGGTGTACTTCGGGGATCAACTCCTCTCCTATACCTGGTGCAACAACAAAGATTGTAAAAAGAAAAACCAGCAATACGACAAGGATCACAGTTTTATCATTTGCAAGCGATCTCTCAAGAAGCTTTGGATAATTTATATTTATGATGTTGAGAAATTTATTGAAAATAAAGGTGATAAGCCGTATGAGCGGAGCAACGAGCGTAAGAATCATAATAAGTATCACTTTAGCCAAAACAATCACAATTCCTGCAAAAGTGAAGAAGAATCTTATGATAAGAAAGAAAAAAGCGTTAATAAAAAATCTTATAAGGTAGTATAAATAGGAGAGTGTGAAATCCCACAAAAAGATTTTGAATACTCTTGGAATTCCAACCGCAATCTTTATCAGCAGATTCCCGTTCTTTTTTGTTCTTTGCGTTAGCCGTTCAAATGAGGTTGAGAACCAGGGAGATCTATCCTTAACTGATTGCAGAAAGTTGTTTACCGGATAGTTAGTGAAATATTCATCCCAGGGAACTCTCTTCGTTTTCCACCTTTCTTCTACCCTTTTGAAAAAATCCACTGAAGTATTTCTCAGATCTTTCTTGAAAATGTGTCCTGCAAATATAATAACAGGATAAAAAAGGACAAAAGCCAGTGTAATAATAAAATAAATGCAAATTGAGACAAATTCAATAAAAAGAGTAGCAATGAACCCTGAGAGTTGCAAGAACATTGAGAAAAAATTCCGAACACTCCTCTCTTTTTCAAAATCAAATTTGAAACTTTTTTCAGGAAGTATATTTTTCTTTTTCATCTTCCGGGATGCAAGCATTGGAATGAAAAATAGTGAGACCAGCAGAGAAGCGAACAGGGAGAAAACAACGGAGAGCGAAAGATCTCCGAAAATCTGACCTGCGACTCCTTCAACGAATACGATCGGGAAAAATACGGCTATAGTGGTCAGCGTTGATGCAATAACCGCACCGCCCACTTCCGAGACACCTCTTACAGCTGAGTCTGTCCAATTGTCCCCTTCCTCCCTGCAACGGAAAATACTCTCCATCACAACAATGGAGCTGTCGACAAGCATACCTATCCCCAGCGCCAAACCTCCGAGGGACATAATATTCAGACTTACTTTGAACAGATTAAGGGGTGCAAACGTTGTAATAATTGAAAGAGGAATTGCTATTGCAACTATCAGTGTTGTGGAAAAATGCTGAAGAAAAAGATATAGAACAATTATAGCAAGAATACCTCCGAATATTGCTGTGTTTTTTACTTCGGTAATAGAATTTTCTATAAAAATTGATTGATCTGACAGTATTTTGTACTCAATATTCTTTGGGAGGCGATAGGCAATGAAATCTATCATATTCTTTGCCTTTGCTCTTTCGCCGAACGATTTCCTGCCTTTTTTAAATACTTCAGTCTTCCCCTTCATTTTTTTAACATATGCCCGCTGTTCGGGTGTTCCGAACAATTTATCTTTAACTCTTTTGCTTACATCTACTATATTAGCATCAGCTTCTTTGAAAATATTTATTTCAATACTCTCTTGACGGTTTACCCTTGTAATCACCTTTCTTTCTTTATGGCTTTCAACAACAGATCCGATATCTTTCAGGCGTATTGAGATATTTCCTCTCTTTTCAATTATGATATTTCCTATTTCTTCTACCGTCCGGAATTCATTAAGAGTTCGTACAATATAATCTGTCTTTCCCTCTTTTATATTTCCGCCTGCAAGGTTAATGTTCTCTTGTGAAAGACGTCTGGTTACAAGATTGAAATCTATCTTTGTGGAGGACAATCTTTTTTCATCCAGCCTGACGAGGATCTCTTTCTCGAACCCTCCTTTTACTCTTGCGGCCGCTACTCCGGGAACCGACTCAAGATCTCTTGCAATCTCATCTTCGACCATCTCTCTTGATCTCACTAGCGGGATATCACTGATAACCCCGATTCTAAGGACGGGGTCAAGAGAAGGGTCATATCTCAATATCATCGGCCTTTCTACAGCCTTGTCGAGATACGTCTGGTCGATCTTTTCTCTTATCTCCTGTGCCGCTCTGTCCAGATTTACGCTCCATGTGAACTCTAAAATAATGTCTGATTGTTCCGGGCGTGAGACGGAAGTGATGGATACCAGATTTTTTATCAGGCTCAACTGCTCCTCGAGAGGCCTTGATACGACATTTTCCACTTCTTCGGGTGCGGCTCCGGGATACTCGGTTCTGATTGTATATGTAGGATAAGAGATCTCCGGCATCAGGTCCCAGCTCAATCTCTTTAAACTGACATAACCGAAAACAGCAATGCCGATGGTTATCATTAATATGGCAACCGGTTTCTTTACAGTAAATTCAAATTTTGACTTAACTTTCATTATCCCTCTCTCCGGATAACGTTCAGATCAAAGACTTTACGATCTTGACCTTAGAGTTATTCTTAAGGCTGCCCTTTCCGGCAGATACCAGCTTGTCACCAATTGATATACCTTTTGTTATCTCGACCCTGCTGCCATCGTCAAATCCGATCTTCACTTCTTCCTTGCGTGCAATATTTTCGTCATCTACTTTAAAAACGAAGACCCTGTCCCCATCGAAAAGGAGAACATCTTTTGTTACAAGAATTACATTTGAGTGAACTTTTTTAATGATCTTGACATTAACAAACTGGCCGATGATCATAGAGTTTTTCTCATCCTTTACTTCGATAGTTGTTTTAAATGTTCCAGAATCAGGATCAATAGCTGGCGAGATCCTTTTTATATATCCGTTAAGAACTGTTCCTCCCGCAGAAATAATTGTTTTCTGGTTCAGAAAGATCTGGGATTTTTCCTGCTCGGGAATATTTACGACAGCAATTTTTTCTCTCGTGTACACAACTGAAAAAGCAAGTTCATTTGTATTGATCCTGTTCCCTGTCTTAATATATCTTTTTGAAACAAGTCCTGAAATCGGAGTTGTTATTCTTGTGTATGACAACAAGAGTTTTCTTTGTTCCCAGTCCAATCGGCTTTGATCAAGATTGAATTTCAACTTTTCATACTCTTCCCTGCTAATAAGTTCTTTTTCGAATATTTCTCTTTGTCTGTTGAATTCCGCCTTCTGCTGTTTATAGGTTATCCGGGCTTTCTGTTCATTTATTGATGCTTCTCTATCGTCCAGGACGGCCAAAGTTGTCCCCTTGCTGACCTTATCACCTTCATCGTGATCTATTTTTACTATGATACCGGATGTCATCGGGTAAATATCTACCATCTTATCGGTGTCAATATTGCTTGAAAAAAGGAGGAATGAATTTATGTCTCCCGTTTCCGGAGATTTCACCGATACGGGTATCGTGTCGGTTTCATCCTTGCTGGATTTTCCGGATCTTTTCCCTTTTTCTCCTGCTTTTTTCTGCCCTTTGCTATTGTTGTCATTTTTTTGAGAATTGTTCCCTGAACATCCTGAAAAGTAAATTACAAAAAAAATAACAATTAAAACTGTATACAATCTTTTCATAACCAGACTCCTTAATTCCATATGATCGTGAATCAACTTGACTTACATAGTGTTTATAACGAATTTTTAGCTTAAAAGTTTCGATTTAGGAGAATTATAAAAGGCTTTCAGATCACACTTAAGTTTAAATATAGGAAAACGATGGTTTCTAAATTTTAATGTTTGTATTATAATTATTGCTAGATTTACGAGGAGAGGCAATTGAGAAAACTGTATTTAAAAACGGCAATTTTATTATCAGTTACGATTCTTCTTTTTTCAGGTTGCTCAATTAACAAATTGGCCATGAACAAAGTAGCGGATATTCTTGCCGGAAGCAGTACGGGTAGCGTATTTACCGGTGATAATGATCCGGAGTTTATAGGAGACGCACTCCCATTTGCGATAAAGATGTATGAATCGTTGATGAAGTCTGTACCGGGTCATTCAGGTCTTGTTGTCACTACAGGCAGTCTGTATATAATGTATGCAAATGCTTTTCTTTATACTCCCGCATCTATGATGAGCGAGGAAATGTACAAAGAACAAGAGCATCTGATGAAAAGAGCCAAGAATCTTTATTTGAGAGGAAGAGATATAATACTCAGGGGAATTGAGTACAGGCATCACGGGTTTTCATTATTTCTAGATAAAAAAGATTTTGAAAGTATTCTTAAGATGATGAAAAAAGAAGATGCTCCTTTTTTATACTGGGCAGCTGCGGGATGGGTGGGGGCTTTTTCCATAGATCCTTTCGATATGGAGCTCGGGATAACCCTGCCGGGAGCGGCAGGACTGATGGATATGGTTTTGAAGGTTGATCCGGAATTCGAGAGAAGTTCTATTTATGATTTCTATGTGTCTTATTATGGATCATTACCTGAATATATGGGCGGCAGTAGTGAAAAAGCCAGAGAGAGTTTTCGGAAGTCCGTAAAATTCTCCGGTGGTAAACTGGTTGCACCCTTTGTTTCTTTGGCCACCTCCATTTCTATTAAAACTCAAAATTTAGATGAATTTAGAAGACTATTAAAAAAAGCAGCAAATTTTGATGTAGAGTTAAGTCCGGAAAACAGACTTGTAAATATTATTAATAAGCGGAAGGCGAAATGGTTTCTTGAGAACGAGGAAGATTTTTTTCTTGTCACAGACAAAAAAAACACTGAAAATGTAGATGAGGGGGAGTAATATGAAAAAGGGAAAACTGTTAGTTCTGATCATTCTTTTTGTGCTTGCACAGCCGTTAATTTCTTTAACAATAAAAATTGGTAGTATCGCACCGGCAAAATCCCCTTGGGATAAAGCTCTCAGAGAGCTTGGCCGGGAATGGAAAACTATTTCTGGAGGAAAAGTAAATGTCAAGATATATCCGGGAGGAATAGCTGGAAGCGAAGAGGACATGATAAGGAAAATGAAGGTGGGAACTTTGAGTGGAGCGGTGTTCACAAACAGAGGCCTTACCAAGATCTATTCGGAATTCTATGTTCTTAATATTCCTTTTAACTTTAATTCGGAAAAAGAATTTCTATATGTTACAAAAAAGATGAATCCTTTTTTTGAGAATAGAATAGAGAAGAAAGGATATAAGGTCATAATCTGGTCAATGGCGGGATGGATACATTTTTTTTCAAAGAAGAAAATAGAATATCCTAAAGATTTGAAAAAACATAAATTATCTTTTACCACAGGTGAACCTGAACTGGAACAGGTGTGGAAAAAATCCGGATATCAGGTGATCCCTAATGATATGAACGATCTCATGATGGGTCTCCAGAGCGGGATGGTGAATGCTTTTTACCTCCCTCCTCTTGTTGCCGCTTCCGGGCAATATTTTGCGCTTGCCCCCCACATGCTTACATTGAAGATCGCTCCTATTTATGGAGGGATTGTGCTTTCGGGTAAAATATGGAAAAGAATTCCCGAAGAATTCAGGGAAAAATTTATGAAGACTGCACAGGCTATATCTAAAAAACTTCAAGCTAAAACAAAATCACTTGAAGCGGAAGCTGTTGAAACTATGAAAAAACATGGTTTGATAATCCACAAATTACCCGTAGACAGTATGGATAAGTGGAGGGCCGCTTCTAAAAAAGGATTTAATTCGCTTATCAATAAAGTGTTTTCCATGGCGATCTATGACAAAATGATGGGATATTTAAATAAATACAGACAAGGAAAAAATGCTGAGTAAAGCTCTTGTCTGGTTCAGAAAGAGCGAAAATTTTTTTGCATATATATCGCTTTTTCTATTGGCATTTCTTCCTTTTTCTGAAGTAGTAGTAAGAAAATTATTTCATACAGGGATCGAAGGTCTATATGATTATACTCATCATCTGGTTCTTGTAGTAACTTTCTTAGGGGGGATGATAACCTCCAGAGATGGAAAGCATCTTTCGCTTTCTTTGAATATACACCTAAAAGAACCCTTAGAGACCAGGCTTAGGATTACAGTTGCAATTGTATCTTCTATAGTAACAACTGCTCTTGCGTGGAGTTCTTTCTCGTTTGCTTTTACAGTTTTTGATATATCTCAGAAGATCGGTTTTATCCCACTAAGATATATAGCACTGGTAATGTTTGCAGGATTTCTGGTAATGGCAACACGGGTACTTCCGAAGGATTTGAAAGATGTTAACCGTTTATACGTTGTCCTGACTGGTTTCCTGCTGGGAACTGTATTATCCGCCGGGCAGATTTCGAATTTTTTTACAGCAATAATGTCAAATCCTCCTGAATTTCTTGAAGCCATTTCAGGCTTTTCATCAAGTGTGGGGGGTGTATTATCACTTCCTTTTATTATTGTTTTGCTGGTACTTGCTGTGTTCGGGCTTCCGATCTATGTAATAATCGGTGGGATTGGATATTTTTTGTTTGCAGGAGTCGGGGAGCCTCTGGAAATTATTCCAAATGAGGCATATTCGATGCTTATAAGTAGTTCGATCCCGGCAATTCCTTTATTTACATTAACCGGATTTATCCTCTCTGAAAGCAAGGCGGGTGAAAGACTTGTGAAGTTATTCAGATCGGTGTTTTCCTGGATACCCGGGGGATTGGCTGTCATGGCCATTCTTGTAAGTGGATTTTTTACGACGTTTACCGGAGCTTCAGGCGTAACTATTCTTGCCTTGGGCGCACTTTTATCTTATGTTCTTGTTAAAGGAAAATATAAGAAGGAATTCAGTATTGGATTGTTGACGGCTTCAGGCAGTATCGGGCTCCTATTCCCTCCGAGTCTTCCCATTATTATCTATAGCATAACTGCTCAGGTAAGTATAAAGGAGATGTTTGTGGGCGGAATTATCCCTGGTTTGCTTATGATAACCGCTGTTGTACTTTACAGTATCTATTATGCAAAGAAAAATAATGTTGAAAAAGAGCCTTTTAATATTAAAGAGGCTTTAAAAGCATTTCGCGAATCTATATGGGAGATCCTTCTTCCATTTATAATACTGGCTTCATATTTTGGAGGATTGACAACTCTTGTGGAAAGTGCCGGTATCGCCGTTTTGTATTCACTGTTGGTCGAAGTGGTTATCAAGCGGGACCTCAAGATCCGCGATCTTTCAAACGTTGTGCTGAAATCTATTCCGATAATTGGCGGTGTTCTTATAATACTGGCTTGTGCAAAGGGATTGTCCTATTTTATTGTTGATGCGGAAATCCCCATGAGGCTTACCGAATTTGTAAAACTTAATATTTCTTCAAAGTATATCTTTTTGTTAATGTTGAATCTGGCTTTGTTGATAACCGGTATGTTCATGGATATCTTTTCTGCAATAATGGTTGTTGTTCCGCTCATTACACCTCTGGGAGCAATTTTTGGTATCCACCCGGTTCATCTTGGGATAATTTTCCTTGCCAATATGGAATTGGGTTACCTTACTCCTCCGATAGGATTAAATTTGTTCCTTGCATCATACAGATTTGAAGAACCTGTGGCCAAAATATACAAGTATGTTATACCGTTCTTCATTATTCAGATAATTGCAGTACTTCTTATCACTTATATTCCTTTTATTTCGACTTTCCTGCTGGGATAGACCCCCCCAATCCCCTAAAAGGAGACGGTGTCCAAAAGGAGCCTTAATAGTACAAGGGAGATCTTGAAAGATAGTTGCATCTTTTGGAGTCGGGGCCAGATGTTGGAAACCAGTCCATATAGTATGGAAATATATATGTTATAATTAGTTTATTGGAGCAAAATATGGAAGAAAAGAGCACCTCCGGTTTGAATTTTATTG
>CAYNUG010000006.1:0-21855 GCA_964400545.1 uncultured Clostridia bacterium
TCAGGATCAAGGATACAACCGTATCCGGAATTCCAGAGCTCCTTGAATAAAGAACCAAGCACTTTTGCGATCTTTTCAGATCTTAATACAATTTCGATATTCCTGGATGTATAAAAATATCCATATCCCCAGTTACTGGTACCGACCAAAGAGATAAGATCATCAACTCTCATCACTTTTGAATGTATTACTCTCGAGTAAGGGATAAAGCCTTTGCTGTATTCAGGAATTGTAAAGACCTTTACCGTTATTCCTTTCACTTTTGCAAGCTCTTTGATAGATCTTACACCGGGCTTTTTCAAATTCCAGTCTGAAACTGCAAACTTTATTTTGACACCTCGCAGAGCAGCTCTTTTAAGGACATCATAAAGTTCCGTAAATTCCCTCTTACTTTTATAGATTTGAGTTTTGTAGTTTAATAATTGTATTGTGATCTCACTTTCAGCTCCATTGATCAATTTTTTGATCATTTCCAAAGAACTTCCAATTCCGGGGGGATTATATTTTACAGGACTGGCGGTCAGAACAATATCCGCATCCTTTTTTGTTTGCGAAAGACCTTTTTTGAATGCATATGCATTTCTATCACCGTTATTATACTTCCAGTCTGCATCGAAAATTTTTTTCAGATCATTAACTATCCCCGGATCGGTAATTCTGAGACCGGTTTCATGAATATGCCTCAACGATCTCCAATCGAAGTTCTGACTCCCGACAAAAGCCTCTTTATCATCCACAATAAAATATTTCGCATGAAGAACACCACCAGTCAGAGTACCCCAGTCAAAAACCGAAACATCAATATTTTTGACATTCTCAAGTCTCCTTTTCAGGATCTTCGAATTTCCAAGCATCTTTTTGTCAATCAGGAACTTGATCATAACTCCTCTCTCAGATGCCTTTATCAATGCCTCAATTACCGGCTCCAGCAGTTCATTTTGTTTAGAAATAAGATAAAATTCCGCAAGATCTATCGTTCTTTTTGCCTCGTTGATCATTTTGACCCAGACCACAGAAGCGCGTTCAGTTCCATCTCCTTTTAATGTAGTCTCAACAGGTATCGAGGTAACAACTTCAATACTATTCTTCTGATCTGAACCTGATAATTGTAAATATGAAATAAAAGTTAACATAAAAAGAACGGAAAGGACCACTTTTCTTGTTTTGAATAAAATAAATGCTTTTCTCATAAAAATAATATATCAGAATAAGATCGTATTTAAAATAGTAATTGTAGCTTCTGGTGCAATGTCAGTTACCTGTTACCCCTGTTTATCGCAAACCTTAGGTATGAAAACATTCATATTGAATAAAAATCATACATATGATATAGAAATTATATGCTAATCTCAGCATTCAGGAAGTTCATCGAAATACTTTCAAAAGTAACTGATTCCGATGTGGATTCTCTCACGACAGAATCCAGGGATTTCTTCATTATCCGTTATGTTAATCTATCAAAATTTGTTGGACAATTTATGATTATTCTCCTGATAATTTTCGGACTGTTCTCTGTATATTCCGGACAATATACAAATGCCGCTATTGATATTACCGCTGCTGCAATTCTTATCTTCCTGCTATTGCAATTCAAGAACAGAAAAACATATTCCGTTCTTTCAAAATCCATCATATTTCTCATATTAGCAATTTCACTCTATTTTTTTCAATTTGGGGAACTCGAAAGCGGATTGTTCCTGTGGACTTTAACCGCTCCACTTTTTCTGGTTTTCTTTTTAAGGATCAGAGCGGGGGTAATTATTTCCCTGATCTTCCTGCTGCTTAATATTCTTCTGACTTTAACAAATACTTTTAATACAAATTTTTCAACTGGAATTCTTATAAGGTTTTCCGGTGTATATCTTACCATTGTGATCATATCCTCCATATACGGAAAGATCCATCAGAAAATTAATGAGAACATCTCAAAAACTAATGTCAAATTAAAAAATACCATAAAGAACCTTTATAGAACCAAAAAAGATCTTCAACAGAGTGAGGAAAGATATCGAATACTTGTTGAGAACAGCAATGACGGCATCGGCATATTGAAAGATTTCAATTTTATATATGTCAATTCTAAACTATCCGAAATGTCCGGATATACTAAAGATGAACTTCTAACTAAACCTCTGACGCTTGTGCTGAAATCTGACAATCAGGAATTCTTACAGAGGATCTTCGATAATGAAACATGGTCCGGACTCCCGAGGGAAAAGGTCGAAATGCACTTAATGACAAAATCCGGAGAAATAATAGATGTTGAAATTGGAACAAATACTATAGAATATGAAAACAGGGAGTCACAACTTGTATTTTTGAGAGACTTAAGTGACAGGATCCTTGTGGAGAAAGAGAGAGCTAAGATCTCTAATCTTAATTCATTCAGAATGGTTGCAAACGGTGTCACCCATGATTTCAATAATATCCTGACAATAATCCTGGGAAACCTCGAACTTATAAAGCGAAACAGTTCGGGAATCCCCAAACTTGAGAAACCTTTAGGGAAAATTGAAGCTGCATCGGGAAGAGCATCCGAACTTCTTGACGACCTGTACATATTCTCAACCAGTGTTGTAAAAGAGGAAAGTGTAGAGAATATTAAAGAACTTTTCGAATCTGTTCTTCAACCCCTCCGGAGTGAATTCGGAACTGCCAGATTCATATTCGAATCCGAAGAAGATTTATGGAAACTTAGATGTGACAAGAAACAACTGAGTATTGCATTAAAAAACATGCTGCTTAATTCTCTTGATGCGATCGAACAGGAATCAGAAATAATTATCTCAATTTCAAACCTTTTAAACCAGGGAAGAAAAATTCATCCTTTATCAGAAGGCAAATATATAAAGATCTCAATTAAAGACCCGGGAAAAGGAATACCCAAGGAAAATCTGGGAAGGATATTTGACCCGTATTTTTCAACAAAAACAGAAGTGACGAAAAAAGGAATAGGTCTCGGACTCGCGATTTCCAACAAGATAATTCTTGATCACGGGGGGCTGATAAATGTTCAATCAAAAGCAGGATCAGGAACTACATTCAACATCTTTCTCCCTGCCAAAACGGATTGAGTTTTTTATTGTTTTAAATTCAATTTATTATTCTGAAATCCTTGACCATAACCAATTCAAATAATATAATCATACTTCGCTGTCCAAAGGAGGAAATATGGAAATATCAACCAGAGGAAGGTCAATACAGGAATCACCTATAAGAAAGCTTTCTGCTGTTGCAATAAAGATAAAAGAGGAAGGAAAAAAAGTATATCATTTAAACATAGGTCAACCGGATATACCTACTCCGCCCGAGTTTTATGAAGCAATAAGATCATTCTCTGAAAAAGTATTATCTTACGGCCCGTCAGATGGAATTAACAAATTGAAAGATGCCATGATTAATTACTTCCATAGATATGATATAGACCTTTTAAGAGAAAATCTAACGATCACATACGGTGGAAGTGAAGCTGTTTCGTTTGCATTCAATATAATAGGAGACCCCGGAGATGAAATAATTATTCCGGAACCTTTTTATACTAATTATAACGGATATGCCACAATGTCCAATCTGAAAATAGTCCCGGTCCCGACCAAAGCAGAGACCGGCTTTCATCTTCCTGACCTTGCCGAGATCGAGAAGAAGATCACAAGCAGAACAAAAGCCATCCTTATCTGTTCACCTAATAACCCCACAGGAACGATCTTCAGTGAAGACGAGATCAGGGGATTGGGGGAACTCGTAAAAAAACACAACATCTTCCTGATATCTGATGAGGTTTATAAAGAATTCACATACGATAACAGTCGCCATTTCAGCGTGTTGGAAATGGATGACCTTAAAGAAAATGTGATCGTGGTAGATTCCATTTCAAAAAGATATTCTTCCTGCGGAGCACGGATAGGAGCAATGATCACCAGAAACAAAGATGTGATGGGGTCGGTTCTTAAATTTGCTCAGGCTAGGCTATGCCCCCCCACACTGGAACAACTGGGTGCAGCTGCAACTTACGAATTACCTCAGTCATATTTTGAAAACATCAGGAAAGAATACCAACAGAGACGTGATACGCTTTATGAAGTTCTTACATCGAATAAAGATATAATCCTTAGGAAACCCGAAGGAGCATTCTATTTAATGGCAAAACTGCCGGTAGATGATTCCGACAATTTCGCAAGGTGGATGCTTGAAAGTTTTAGTGTTGATAATGAGACGGTAATGGTCGCTCCCGGAGGAGGATTCTATTCTACCGAAGGGAAAGGATCCGATGAAATAAGGATTGCATATGTTCTCGATTCTGCGAAACTTAAAGTTGCAGGAAAAATATTGCTCGAAGCTATCAAGAAATATAACTCCGGGGTTTGAAATTCTTTTTTTCTGCTCATTCTGATATAATCTTCTCATGAAAAAGGGTTTTACACTTGTCGAAATTCTTATAGTTCTGACAATAATAGGCATTTTATTGTCGATCGTTATTCCTCAATATAAGAATTCTGTTATTAAAGCAAAAGAAGCCGTACTGAAAGAGAACCTTTATCAGATCAGAGATTCTATCTCCAAATATTATAAAGACAAGAATAAATATCCGGTTTCTCTGGAAGATCTCGTTGTTTCCAAATATCTCCGCACTATCCCTGTTGACCCCTTTTCTAACAAACCTGACTGGGAGTTACTCAGAAATGAACCAGTAGATTTTGAGGATTTTGGTCTTGACGATGCCGAAGGAATAGTTGATATCAAAAGCAAAACCATAAATCCCGTAAAAGGGGGGCAGAACTATAGTGACTGGTAAGAGTGGATATGCACTTATAACAGCCATTATAGCCATTAATATATTTGCAATATTTTCACTTATGGCCGCATCCATGTGGCAGAGAGAAGCAGGAAGAAATAATGAAAAAGAATTGATCTTTCGAGGCAATCAATATGTCCGGGCTATTGAGAATTTCAAAAAGAAATACCCTAATACGTTCCCGAAAAATATTGAGATACTTGAAAAGGAAAGATTTATAAGAAAATTATACACTGACCCCGTAAGCGAGAATGGAGAATGGAACTATGTTATGAAAAGTCGCAACAGAAGAAATAAAACATTCTTTATAATTCCATCCGAGCTTCTCTCGAAATACATAAAATCCTACGATCTTTATGGCGTTTCATCAAGTTCACCTGATGAAAGCTATATGGAATACAGGAGTATGAAAAGATACGATGAATGGGCTTTTTATCTCGGCCAGAAGGTTGAAGAGGATATGCCCGATCTTAAGTTCATAAATAATTAATGAAAAATATTCTAATAATTGCAGCGGAAAATTCTGCAGAGAACTATGGATCAAAAATATTGGACCGGTTCAGAAAAAGTGATCACAAAGTATCCTTTTTCGGTATTGGAGGAGACGATTTCAAAAAAAAGGGAGTTGAACTTATAGTTCATAATAGAGAACTATCCATAATCGGGATCGTTGAGATACTGTCAAGTATTATGAAACTCAGGAAGATCATGAAGAATCTTCTTAAATCAGCCATAAGAAAAAAAACCGCTTGTGCGATCCTCATCGATTACCCTGATTTCAATCTGAGACTTGCCAAAAAACTTAAGAAAGCAGGAATTCCGGTATACTATTATATAAGCCCTACAGTTTGGGCATGGAGATATTCAAGAGTAAATATCATCAGGAAATATGTCGATCATATTTTCATTATTTTCCCATTTGAACAAAAAATATATGAAGAAGAAAAAATTCCTTTTACGTATACCGGACACCCGTTGATCTCATCGATGGTGATCAAAACCGGAAAGAATGAATTCAGAAAAAAACATAAGATACGTGATGACGACAAAGTTTTATCCCTGTTACCGGGAAGCAGAGTTTCCGAAGTGGAATCACTTCTCCCGGAGATGCTCAAAACTGTAAAACTATTAAGATCCCGGATCGATCTGAAAGTCTTTATCCTGAAAGCCGAAAATATAAATCCGGGTTTGTTTGAGAAAATAATAGAAAGATCCGGAGAAAAAGTAGATATTATAAACCAAAATGATCGTTATGATCTATTTAACGCATCTGACACTGCACTTGCCAGTTGCGGAACATCCAATCTCGAGTTGGCAATATACAGTCTCCCTTTTGTAGCAGTATACAGGGTTAACAAACTCTCATACCTGCTCGGGAAAAGATTTTTAAAAATATCTTTATATTCAATAGTCAATATCCTCCTCAAAAAAAATGTCGTGGAAGAATACATCCAGAATAGGTTCACTGCACATAATTGTGCCAAGGCTGTTAATTCCCTTTTGAAAGATCCCGGGAAAAGTAAAGATCAGATATCAGAATTTCAGGATCTCAAAAAAATGCTCTCTCTTGAATCACCGCCCTCTACAATAATATTCAATAAGATTATCTCTGATATTTTCAAAGATGGACATACACCCTGAAAAACCTTGTTAACTCCAGGTCTTCATAAAAAAAATAACCTCTGAAGAAGAATATATGATCCACTCAGGATGAGCCGAACACTCTTCTTAGGAGAGCAGTAGTTCTTGCTATCGGATTATCCCTGATCTTTTTTTCCTCTCCCCTGAGTTTAAGAAACAATGCGTCCAGTGCTTTCCCGGTCACATACACATCCAATTTATTATTAAGTGGTTTTATTCCTATAATTCTTCCTGCGATGGATCTGGCAACTTTATTATATTTGACAGCAAATAATCCCCATGAACGACTTGTAGAAAGATTACCTATCAACCTTTTATCAAGTGATTTCTTCACTTCAGGCTGAAACAGGTTGTACAGATTGTCAAATGTTTTACTTCGAAGATAATGCGTTGCTGCATAATCATCACCCCTTAGAATATCAAAAGCATCTCTAATCGTAAGAGAAGTGATCGCATTAACGAAGATCGGAACTGCTTTGGTTACAGCAAATTCTGCCGCTCTATTCAACCTTGACACCAGATCATTTATTAATTTTTTTCCTCCCGGGATCTTTGTTATAAGGCGAACCGCCTTTACAGTTTCGGGAGGGAGAAAGATCTTTACGGCTTCGTCCATTAGGAATCCATCCTCTGCAGAAAGACCGGAAACAGCCAGTCTTGTTCCAACGGTCAGCGCTTCCTTCAATCCCCTTGACACTTCAGATGATGATAGTGGACCGGAGTTCACAACATCCTCAAGAATCCCACTCAACTGAGCACAAGATACTGTAAAAAATACTGCAGATAATAATATTAAAGCCTTACTGATTATATTTTTCTTCATTCTTCACCCCTTAAATAATTTTATAAAATAGGAAAAGAATATTCAATTAAATTCAAAGAAAATGTTTTTTCTTGACTTATAACAAATAAAAAAATATATTAATCGATTGAGGATAATTATGTATAAAAAGATCAACGGGAAAACAAATATTGAAAATTCGAGAAAAAAGACAGGTTTTGTCCCCCTTCTCAAAGCATCTCCCAATATTTATAAAGATCTTGGTTTCAAATGCGGACTGGAAGTGCATCAGCAGCTTTTAACAAAAAAAAAATTGTTCTGCAGATGTCAGGCAGGGCAATATCAGAAAGGTGATGATTATGATGCAGAAATAGTACGTCATATGAGACCAACGCTCAGTGAACTCGGAGAATACGACGGAACAGCTTTAATGGAATTTAAGACAAAGAAGAATATCACTTACAGATTGAAGAATGTGAATTCCTGTACATACGAAATTGATGACACTCCTCCATTTCCGATAAACAAAGAAGCATTGAAAATTTCAATTGAGATAGCTTTACTTCTGAAAACATCAATAGTCGGAGAACTTCATATAACAAGGAAACAATACCTTGACGGGAGTATTCCTACCGGATTCCAGAGAACAGCTATAGTCGGTATTGAGGGGGAGATCCCTCTTCGTAATAAAAAGGTAAGAATAATTCAACTAAGTATCGAGGAAGATTCATGCAGAGAGATCTCCGACACCGGTCATGAGAGAATATACTCAACAGACAGATTGGGAATTCCACTGATAGAGACCGTAACATATCCGGATATGAAGACTCCCGTGGAAGCTGAAGAAGCCGGTCAATACATTAGATTCCTGACAAGGAGTACAGGAAAAGTGAGAACAGGGATAGGTGCTGCGAGGGAGGATGTAAATGTCAGCATCAAAGGAGGAACAAGAATTGAGATCAAGGGCGTTTCTCATATCAAATGGATCCCTGCTTTAACACATGTGGAAGCTTTCAGACAGAAAGCTCTCCTTGAGATAATGAAAAAACTGAAAACATCTGTAAAGGATCTTCAGAAATGGGACATCAGGACAACACATTTAGACAATAAGGAACTTAAAGAAAGCGGTCTTACTTTAAAAAATGGATACAAGGCAGCCGGAATAAGATTGCCGGGGTTCAGAAATATCCTCTCATTCTTTACACAACCGGGAAAAACCTTTGCGAATGAATTGAGTGAAAGAATTAAAGTAATTGCATGTATTGAGGAACCTAATATGATTCACGATGAAGATCCTTCATCAAATATTTCTGATGATATTTTCAGTAACATTCATATTAGAACGGGTGGAGAAGATAAAGACGCATTTCTTATAGTATTCGGTCCGGCTGATGATATTGCAATGGCCGAGGAAACAATTCGGGAAAGGTGCATACTTGCCTTCACGGGTGTTCCGAATGAGACCAGAAAAGCTGTTAACAGAGAAGGAATTACTGTTTTTGAAAGAGTTCTTCCGGGACCGAACAGAATGTACCCGGATACAGATTCAGCACCTATTGCGATCAATGATAATGAAATAAATGAATTGAAGAGTTCCCTTCCTTCAGAGATATCAGATCGTGAAGAGATAATGAGAAACTGGAATATCCCCAACGACACATTTCCTTATATTCATATTAGAAATATCTTTCCGGTAATTAAAAAAATATCTGAAGAACTCTCTTATCCCCTCTCATTTGTGGGAACACTGATCGGGCACAGAGTTAAAAATTTTGAGGGCAAATTGGGTTTATCTTCCGATTTTGATTTTTTTTCCCTGTTCGATCTTTTTGATTATTGCGAAAAGAACGGACTTGACAGCGAGATCATCAAAGCGATGCTACCTTCTTTAATCAAACACCCGGGGATGGATCCCGGATCCATGCTTAGTAATATAAAGTTTAAAAAAAGGGAAAGAAAAGAAATTATTGCTAACATCCCGGTCTTTGACAAACAATTTAACAAAATTTCGAAAAAGAATGATAAAGAGGCAAAAAAGAGATGGGTAATGGGACAACTGAGACCGCTCGCAATCGGGAATATTTCTTTAAAAGAATTAAGCGATATTGTAGACGGAGACAATAATGGATGATCTGTTCAAAGGATACAAGGGAGAAACTTTAGATCTTCTAAAAAAATATAAAGTTAAGGTCTGGAGTGAGGTCGATATTGAAAGTTCAAGGGGGAAATTCACAGGGATAATTTTACCGAGATCGGAAAACGATGATGAGACACACCTGGTAATAAAACTCTCTACCGGATACAACATCGGGTTAGAAACAGAAACTATCAGAAATATAATTGAAAAAGGATTTAAAAAGGCAAATTATAAGATCCCGGAAAAAGAATTCCCCTATTCTGAAGGGAAACCGAACCTGAAACTTTTCGGTACGGGAGGAACGATCGCATCCCGGCTTGACTACAGGACAGGGGCTGTTATTCCCGCATTTTCACCGGGAGAATTATACGGAGCGGTTCCGGAACTTGCAGATATTTGCAACTTATCTACAGAAAAATTATTTGCCGTATTCAGTGAGAATATGGGCCCTGAACAATACATAATCCTCGCAAAAGCAATTGGGGAGGAAATAAAAAAAGGAGTTGACGGTATCATCATAGGACATGGAACAGATACAATGCATCATACTGCATCAGCATTATCATTCATGGTTCAAAACCCACCTATCCCGATCGTAATGGTAGGATCCCAAAGATCTTCAGACAGACCTTCTTCAGATGCAGCACTCAATCTTATCCATGCTGCAACGACTGCCGCGATCTCTGATATTGCTGAGGTCACAGTTTGTATGTTCGGTCCAACATCCGATGAATATGGCCTGGTCCACAGGGGTACAAGGGTCAGGAAAATGCACTCATCCTACCGCTCGGCTTTCAGGACCATAGGAGACATCCCTATTGCAACAGTGGTCAGGGATAAGGTTTCTCCGATAAGAGAAGATTACAGCAGGAGAAGAAACGACCGGAACGTAAAGATAATTCCATATTTTGAAGAGAAAGTTGCATTGGTTTATTACTATCCGAACATGCAGCCTGATATGATAGATTCTTTAATAGAGAAAAAATATAAAGGCATTGTCATTGCGGGGACAGGACTGGGACATGTAAACAAACCGCTTTATCCCGCTCTAAAAAGAGCTAAAGAAGCGGGAATAGCTGTTTATATGACTGTCCAGACCTTGTGGGGATTTGTACATATGTTCGTTTATGATACGGGGAGAGATATGATGAGCAAAGGTGTTATCCCTTCCGAGAACATGTTACCCGAAGTTGCATATATAAAATTAGGGTGGGCTCTCGGACAGACTGATGACCTTGATAAAGTTAAGGATATCATGCTCACCCCTATAGCAGGTGAGATCACTGAAAGGGAACCTTACAACGGATATCTGATTTATCAGGGTGGAATCCCGGAAGTAGAAGAATTGCTTAAGAAATATCATAAATAATTTGAAAAAGAAAAATAAGATCCTGTCATCCCCCTATTTTTGGACATTTACAACATATTTCCAGGAAGGGTTCCCATATTCGATCATAAGAACCGTTTCCGGAGTTTTTTTCAGGGATATGAAAGTATCTCTGGAATCTATAGGACTTACACCACTTTTCGGATTGCCATGGATACTTAAGTTTTTATGGAGTCCCCAGGTAGATAACTACGGTACAAAGAAAAAGTGGATGGTATTATCCCAGGGATTGATCGTAATAATGTTATTACTTGCCGCTATCTTTGCACCACTCGAAAACAATATTCCGCTCATTGCCGCTCTGTTCTTCTCCGGGGCTTTTATCGCGGCAACAAATGATATCTCGATAGACGGATATTATATGGAAGCTCTTGACGAAGACGGACAATCTAAATTTGTTGGTTACAGAGTAATGGCCTACAGAATCGCATGGATGACCGGTCCCGGAATAATTGTAACCGTGGGGACTACAATAAATTGGTTCTTCGCTTTTCTTCTCGCTGCAATTATTTATCTTGTTCTCACTATCTTCCATATTTTTTTCCTTGAAGATGTTGGAATTAAAGGAGAGAGTTTTTTTCTGATGTTCAAAAGGATAGTTCGAATAAGGACATTAATGATACTGTTGGCAACTGTATCAATTATTATCGGGATCAGATTGTTTTTCAGATCTGAGATCTATTCAAACCTTTTGGAAAATTTTCCGATATTAAAAAAATTCTATTTTTCTCACTGGATCGCAATATTCTTATTGTTATCTCTAATTCTCCTTGCCCTTTTCAGAAAAAAACTAAGATCAAAACTTGTCGGTAACAAAGATTCAAAATACGGGAAAGCTTTTTACTACTTCATGGAAAGGGAGAAAATATCCCTTATACTTTCTTTTTTGATCCTTTTACGGGCAGGTGAATGGGCTGTATCTGTAATGGTAGCACCACTGATCGTTGATCTCGGAATAAAATCTCATTACGGATGGATAAGTGGCGGTGTCGGATTACCTTCATCAATAGCCGGAGCAATGCTCGGTGGCTGGATGATATCCAGATTTTCATTAAAAAAAGTGATCTGGCCGTTCATTCTTCTTCAGAATCTTACAAATCTTGTATATATGTCACTTGCAATACATCTTAATTCATACATTCTTCTAAACACCGGCAAGGACATTCCTGTACCTATAGGAACTCTCAATCTTGTATTTACAGCCTCCGTTCACGCTTTTGACCAATTTGCAGGAGGGCTCGGTACTGCTGTTCTTATGACCTACCTGATGAGAATCTGTCATAGTGAATTTAAAGCTACACACTATGCAATAGGATCCGGCCTCATGAACCTGAGCGGATTATTTGCCGGTGTTTCGAGTGGATTCATAGCTGGATGGCTTGGATATTCATGGTTATTCGGGATCAGTTTTCTTTTCTCAATTCCCGCCATGGCAATGATCCCCTTTCTCCCGTATCTCCATATTAGATCAGGACATGACAATTAAGTTTTAAAACTTCAATAAGGAACTACAAAAAGATCTTTAGTTAAATAAATAATTATAATTTCGAAACTTTTCCGGGATCTCTTACGTCTAATATATATGAATAAGTTTTTTTTGTAATTCCTCCTGGGAATCAAAAGATATAAGGAAGGGGCATTGCCCGGTGCTCCTTCCTGTTCCCTGACAATCTCAAAACTTCATTTTATTATTTTTGCACTTTTTTTTCTTAAAGTGTATATATTAAAAAAAAGGTTCGGGAAACAAGTATGAAAAAATCAGAAAGTATCACAGAACTAAAAAAAGAAATCATCCGTTTAAAGAGCAAGCTTGACAACGTAAATAAGAATATCAAATTGGACAAAAGTAACGGAAAGTTAAACGAATTTGAAGAGAATTACAAAAATATTTTCAATGTTTCAAACGATACAATATTTATTTACAATAAAAAATCCGGAATTATGATCGATGCAAATACCGCTGCAGTGAAAATGTATGGATATTCAAGAAATGAGTTGATGCAGATGAAAGCCGGTGCGCTGAGTTCAGGGAAAAAACCATATTCAAAAGAAGATGCAAAAGAATGGATCAGAAAGGCATCAAGGACAGGCCCACAAAAATTCCAGTGGCGTTCTAAACATAGGGATGGGACGGAATTCTGGGTTGAAATAGATTTGAAAACAGTTATCTTCAACGGAAAAGAAGCCATAATTTCCATTGAAAAAAATATTGATAAACGTAAACAAGCAGTGTTTCAAAAAGAACTTGTTCTCAAAGCGCTTCTGGAAAGTGAGGGAAGGTATAAGACCCTTATCGAGAATATAAGAGACGGTGTTATTGTTCATAGTAACAATAAGATTGTTTATGTTAACCCTGCAAGTATAAAAATTATAGGGAATGAAGAACCGGAAAGTTTCTTTATCGGAAAATCTATTTCAGAATTTATTCATCCCGTCTCTATAAAAGAGATTGGGAACAGGGTCAAATCAATATATGAGAAAAAGGGTAATGTGAGTTTACTTGAAGAAAAATTTATAAGGACAGACGGGAGAATTATCACTACCGAAGTAATGGCTTCAATGATAGATTTCAATGAGGAACCCGCTTCACTGGTAGTATTCAGAGATATTACAGAGAGGAAACAAACAGAACAGAAATTGAAAGAGTCCGAATTCAGTTACAAAGAATTATTTAACAATGCGATCGATTCCATCTATATTCAGGATGAGAACGGAGTTTTCCTCGATGTAAATCATGGGGCGGAAAAAATGTACGGATATACAAGAGAATTTCTTATCGGCAAATCACCTGAAATTCTTTCCGCTCCCGGAAAAAATGATATGGAAATGGTAAAAAACTGTCTGATCAAAACTCTGGAAGGCAAACCACAGCAATTCGAATTCTGGGGAAAAAGAAAGACCGGAGAAATATTTCCGAAGATAGTCAGATTGAGCAGGGGAAGATTTTTCGGAAAGAACGTAGTCTTCGCCTTCTCTCTTGATATTTCCGAGAGAAAGAAAGCTGAGGAAGAAAGACTCCTTATTGAAGCGCAGATCAAACATTCACAAAAGCTTGAAAGTCTCGGATTGTTGGCAGGAGGAATTGCCCATGATTTCAACAACCTTCTTACCGGAATACTTGGTAATGCAGGTCTGGCAAGGATAGACATCTCGTCCAAAGATACCGTTCTGAACAGTATAGAAAAAATTGAGACAACTGCAGTAAGAGCAGCTGAGCTGTGCAATCAATTGCTTGCATATTCAGGCAAAGGGAGATTTGTAATTCTTCCGGTTATAATTAATGATATTATTTTTGAGATGACAAAGTTACTCGAAACTTCCATTCCTAAAAAGATCAGTATTAGCTATTCACTTTCTAAGAAACCACCGGTTATTGAAGTAGATATTACACAATTTCGTCAGGTAATTATGAATTTGATCCTTAACGCCGCAGATTCAATAGGTGACAGGAAAGGCGAAATCCAGATAAGTACAGGAATTTCAAAAAAGATAAATCAGAAACAGGAAACCAACCTGTTTCTTTCAGAAAATTTAAAAACCGGGAAATTTGCATACTTGGAAATTATAGATAATGGCAGAGGGATGGATCAAGAGGTTATAGATCAGATTTTTGATCCGTTCTTCACAACTAAATCCTATGGGAGAGGTCTGGGGCTATCTGCCGTGATTGGAATAGTAAAAGGACACAATGGTTTAATTAGTATCAAGAGTAAATGCGATAAGGGGACTGAGTTCAGGATTTATTTCCCTGTTTCTTCCAAACCGCCCATTCATGAGAACATCACAACTCGGAACTCCGAAAAATATAAAGGAAGCGGGACGATCCTGGTTGCTGATGACGAAGAATCAATCCTTGTACTCAGCAGGACTATCCTTGAAAAAGCCGGATTTAGGGTCATTACCGCAATCAACGGCAAAGATGCTATTAAAAAATTCACCGATCATTCTGATGAGATCGATCTCGTACTCCTGGATATGACAATGCCTGAAAAGAACGGAGTTGAGGTCATGAAAGTGATAAAAAAGATCAAACCCGGCATAAAAGCTGTTTTGTCAAGCGGATATAACAAAAACAATAACTATGAAGATCTTTTTGAACAGGGGTTCAGCAATTTCCTCGGGAAACCGTATACTCCGGAAATGTTGATCGAAGTAATAAGGAAAATCACAAAATGAATAACCAAGGTAACAAAATAAAAACTATTCTCATTATTTTAATTTCAGTTGTAATAACCGCTCACCCGTTCACTTACGGCAATACTGACGAAGTTCAAAATGAATTAATGGTAAGAAAACCGGTTGACCCTGTCGGATTTGTCAGATTTGACTGGCAGATGGAAAAGTTTATGAAGAGAATTGAAGAAGTGCAGGCAGATCAACTGCAAAAAGCACTTAAGAAAAACAATATTAATAATGAAACGAAATGGAAGGTTGTTATCTCTCCTCATGATGACCATGCTTATGTCGGATATCTGTATCCTGCAGTTCTAAAAAATCTCAACGCCGGAACCATAATTCTTTTCGGAGTTGCACATAAGGCAAAAGACCTCGGTCTTGAAGACCGGTTTATTTTCGATGAATACAAAAGTTGGCATGGACCGTATGGACCAGTCAAAGTATCGGGACTCAGAAGCGAACTGATAAGAGATCTGCCTATGGAAGTAAAAGAAGTTAACAATAGGATGCATAAGATCGAACATTCAATTGAAGCACTGATCCCGTTTATCCAATATTACAATAGAGATGTTGAGATAGTCCCTATTCTCGTTCCATATATGAGCTACAAAAGAATGACCTTCCTTGGTAAAAAACTTGCTGATGCAATTACTATTGCAATAAAAAAGAGAAATTGGAAATGGGGAAAAGATTTTGCCATTGCTATAAGTTCAGATTCGGTCCATTATGGGGACAGCGATTGGGGTGGAAAAAACTTCGCCAGATTCGGTTCAGACAAAAAAGGATATGAGAATGCGATCGCACTTGAGAGTGAGATCATAAACAAATGCCTGATCGGAACGATCACAAAAAATAAGATCAGAACTTTTACAGAATATACCGTAAAAAAAGATAATTATAAAGAGTATAAATGGACCTGGTGCGGTCGCTATTCAATTCCTGCCGGACTCATGACAGCATATTATCTATCTGAAAAACTATCAGTATCTTTAAAAGGTGTTAAGGCAGGTTACAGAACAAGCATCACACTGCCACCTCTTGAAGTAAAAGACCTCAAAATAGGATTTACAGCTCCCGCAAATCTACACCACTGGGTAGGATATACGGCGATCGGATACAAATGACATCACCCTACACACCGACACCTTTTTTTTCAATAAACAGGTTATTTATTCTTTGACAAAGATTAAAATATCTATTATGGAATTAATTACAATTGAATATGGCTCGGATAGGCATAAAGAAGAGATCAGGTTGAGAGACCAGGCGCTTAGGGCTCCGTTGGGTTTGAAATTCAAAAAAAAAGATCTGGAATCCGAAGTGAAAGAAATGAGATTCGGACTCCTTGACAACAATGGAAAATTGGTGGCATGCCTTCTGATAAAAGTACTAAACAGATCAATTGTTAAATTAAGGCAAATGGCTGTAGAAGAAGAGGTCAGGAGACAGGGAGTTGGTAAAGAATTGATACAAAAAGTGGAAACAGAGATCAGAAAACAAAATTTCAAACATATAGAACTTCATGCAAGAATGTATGCAAAACTATTTTATGAGAAATTAGGGTATGCAGAATCTGGAGATATTTTCTTCGAAGTAGGCCTTCCTCACATCAAAATGACAAAAGATATATAGGCAACACAATTATCACCTGTACTTTTCAATAATACCTTCAGGTGGCATCATATCAACTTTATGATAATCTCTTCCTGATGGGCCGGATAATGAATAATATTTTCTTGTTCCGTTATACAACCATTTTATAAATCTTTCTTTAAAATCAATTCCGGAATAATTAAAAATATGATCAACCAGCTCAAAGGTATTAAATGGAGCAAATGTGTAATTTGCATATTCATGACTCAAAAATCCGATAAAAGACTCCCGCCCGCCCATCTCGGACGCAACAGACTCAATGATCATCGCTCCCTCATTATATGCTCTGTCATCAAAACCAACCGATACAGGAGTTCTTCCACCGACTATATTTGAAGAAAAACTCGGAGCTATGGGATATGACGAACCTGAGGCACTATATTCATACCACATATTTATTGCCTCATCCCACCATGAGTCCCTGTATGTTTTCGCCACTACACTACATCCAAAATACATATGAAAAACTTCATGCTCAAGTGCTGAAAGAGAGGTCGTGGTCGCACCAAAATATTCCATCCCTCCACCTCTCTGAGTAAGAAATACATCGAGTCCCCTCTTCATGGGGAAAGTACCGATATTGACACGAAGTTCAGGAAGCCATGATTTGAGAATATCGAAAGCAGTATCAATAGAAACACCATCTTTGTATGCCATTATTCTGACATCAATACCATCAACGATCCTTTCTTCCAAATCAACATCTTCTGACGGGATAAGCATCCACATTACCGTATAAGAAGCGACTTCTCTCTCGGTATCAAGGATCCATTCACGATTTCCATTGTTTTCATTTACAGTTACTTTCCCTGATCCGATAAATGAATATGGCCTATTGCTTGTAACCGAAAAAGTTATCCTGTGCCTCGAAAGATCGGATGGACAATTTATCGTCGGGAAAACAGTCTCATTCCCTTCACCGGAAATATCATTCACTTTTGCATAAAAGGATTTAAATGAATCTGAATACTTTATTTTGAATCTGATCTTTAGAACATTTTCCTTTTCATTCCCACATTCCCTCAATAATTCAATACCTTCCTGAGTTGTTTCCGGAAATGAGATAATATTAACATCCGAAGGGTCATCGAATATTAGTTCTTCTCCATTAAGAACGATCTTTTCCATTGTATCCTTGCCCGCTTTATCGAAATGAACAAGAGGTATTGTTTGTCCGGATCGCATTTTAAATTTAATTACGGATTCTCCTGTTATCAGATCCTCATCCGGCTGATAATTAAGCTTAACATCCATATCCAGAATATCTATCCGGAAAACATTGTTCATTAGGTTATTTTCATCAACAGGATCCGGTGGAACAATCTGTTCCTGAACAATATCTGATCTCGCATCGGTACAACTTGTCCAAATCAGTGATAGAAATATCAGAAGAAAAAGAAAGAGAAAACCAACACTATTAAATTCTTTAAAAAGAAAAAATTTCCGGGCTGAAATATTCATTTTTCGATTATACAATATATTATCTGTTTAACCAATAAAATAACTTGAAATCAGGTCACTCTTATGATAATTTTTTAACCTTAAAGGAGGATCAAAATGAGTTATAAAGTCGCAATCAATGGTTTCGGAAGAATTGGAAGAAATTTCTTCAGAACCAGTATGGATCAGAAAGATTTCGAAATAGTTGCAATAAATGATATTACCTCAACAAACACGCTTGCACACCTGTTAAAATATGACAGTGTTTTCGGAAAATTCGGAAAAGACATCAAAATTGAACAGGATACAATGATTGTTGACAAAAAGAGAATAAGTACTTTTGCGGAGAGAGACCCTGGGAATCTCCCATGGAAAGAACTTGGAATAGATTTGGTAATCGAATCTACCGGACTTTTCAGGAAGAGAGAAGATGCTTCAAAGCATATTACAGCCGGAGCTGATAAAGTTATCATATCAGCACCTGCAACAAATCCCGATATTACTGTTGTTCTCGGAGTAAATGATTCTGATTACAATAATAGCATTCATAATATTATCTCAAACGCTTCATGTACAACAAACTGTATTGCTCCTGTTGCAAAGATCCTTAATGATAATTTCAGTATAATCAAAGGAAATATGACCACGGTTCATTCTTATACAAATGATCAGAGAATACTCGACCTTCCACACAAAGACCTGAGAAGGGCCAGGGCAGCCGCATTAAATATTATCCCTACTACTACCGGTGCAGCTAAAGCAGTCGGACTTGTCATTCCCGAACTCGACGGGAAGATCACGGGCAGCGCTTTAAGGGTACCAACACCTGATGGATCACTTGTTGACCTGGTTGTTAATGTCAAAAAAAGTACGACCGAAGATGAGATCAGAGACCTTTTCAAAGAAGCTGCCGCAGGGAAGATGAAAGGTATCCTTGAATATTCAGATGAGCCTCTTGTCTCTTCAGATATAATCGGAAATCCACACTCCTCAATAATAGACGGACAGTTTATAACCGTAATAGGAGGAGACATGATCAAGATACTTACCTGGTACGATAATGAATGGGGCTATTCCACAAGGCTTAGAGACCTGATCATTAAAATAGCAAAGAATTAAAATGTATAAAAAATTTATCGAAAGAACAAATATAAAAGATAAACTTGTTTTTATAAGAAACGATTTCAATGTCCCTCTCAATAATGATGGAACAATAGCCGATGATACTAGAATTACCGAATCTCTCAGAACTATCAATTATGCACTCGACCGGAATGCACGGATCGTATGTGCATCACATCTGGGAAGACCCAAGGGAACAAGAAATGAAAAACTGAGCCTGAAGAATGTTGGGGAGCTGTTATCAAACCTGATCGGAAGAAAAGTGATCTTTAACGGTGAGATTACGGGTTCATCTATTGACAAGATAAAGTCCGAAATGAAAGGAGGAGAGATTCTTCTCCTTGAAAATCTCCGTTTTGACCCGGGTGAAAAGGGTAATGATAAAGAATTCTCAATGGAACTGGCTAAGGATATTGACATATATATTAATGATGCTTTTGGATCATCCCATCGTGCACATGCTTCGATAGAAGCGATAACCAAACATGTCCCGGTCTCCGCAATGGGATTCCTGCTGAAAAAAGAAACCGATTTCCTGGAAATGGTTCTCAATAATCCACCTGAAAAATTTACAATAATACTGGGTGGGGCAAAAGTTTCAGATAAAATAAGTGTGATCAAAAATCTGACAGAGAAAGCATCTTCGATTATTATCGGCGGTGCTATGGCTTACACTTTCCTTAAAGCTAAAGGAGAGGAGATCGGATCTTCTTTAGTAGAACCGGAATTTTTTGAGGTATGTAAAAAAGTGATTGATACCGCAGATCAAAAGGGAGTAAAGATACTCCTTCCTGTAGATCATATTGCTGCAACAAAGATCGAACCAAATATAACAATAAGAATGATCAAGCCGGGTGAAGGTATCCCTCCTGACATGATGGGACTTGATATCGGTTTTAAGACAGCAAGCCTGTTCAGAAAAGAGATACTGGATTCTCAAATGATATTCTGGAACGGTCCTATGGGTGTTTTCGAAGTTGATGATTTCTCAGGAGGAACAATGGCTGTGGCTGAAGCTGTGGCTGAATCACCGGCAATATCAATCGCCGGTGGAGGGGATACCATAGCAGCCATAAATAAAGCCGGAGTAAAGGGAAATATTTCCCATATTTCCACCGGTGGAGGAGCCGCTCTTGAGATGTTATCCGGAATTCCCCTGCCGGGACTCGTCAATCTTACGGAGGATTAATGAAAGATTTGATAATAGCCGCTAACTGGAAGATGAACAAAACAGTCCCTGAGAGTGTTTTATTCCTGTCCGATCTTGATATAAGACTCAAACAATGGGAATTAAATCAAAAATTCGGAAAGATAGAAGTACTTATTTTTCCTCCTTCCATTTCTTTGTTCTCAATGAAAGAAAAATCAAGGTTGATCTCACTGGGTTCTCAAAATATTTATTTTGAAAAGAGTGGGGCCTTCACGGGTGAGATATCTATCCAGATGATCAGCGAATACTCAAAATATGTACTGGTAGGTCATTCGGAAAGGAGAGCGATCTTTGGAGAAACAGATATTGATATTAACAAAAAGATAAAAATTATACTTGCTACAGGTCTCACTCCGCTCTTATGTATTGGAGAAACGTTAAGCGAGAGAGAAGAAGGCAGAGCATTTGACAGGATCGGGACCCAATTGGAAAATGATCTTTCCGGGTTTTCAGCTGATGAGATCGGGAAAGTGATCTTTGCATACGAACCGGTATGGGCAATTGGAACAGGCAGGACAGCAACTCCGGAGCAGGCACAGGAAGTTCATGCCTACATTTCCGAAAAAATAAATAAAATTGCTACAAAGGAAGAAAAAAGAATGATACTGTACGGAGGGTCTGTCAAGCCGGAAAACAGTAAAGAACTCCTTGCTAAAAAGGACATAAACGGTGCCCTTATCGGTGGGGCATCCTTGAATGTTGATTCATTTTTTGCTATAATTGAAAAATCCCTTGAACTTGTGTAGAGGATAGGAGGACATTGTGGAAGGATTGTTATTATTTGTTCATATTTTTGTGTCACTACTGCTTGTTATAGTTGTTTTGCTCCAGAGCGGAAAAAGTGCGGATCTCGCCGGCGCGTTCGGTGGAGGTGGAACTCAGTCAAGTTTCGGACCGAGAGGAGCCGCAACTCTATTATCGAAACTTACAACTGTTCTTGCTGTTTCTTTCATGATAACTTCACTCCTTCTCTATATACTTGCAACCAATAAAGTAGACTCGGATACGGTGCTTACAAAAAGCGATACGGAAACTGCCCAGAAATTGCCTGAAACCGGAAATAAAAGTAACAAAGCCGTTACCGATGGAAAAACCGAAGGGAAAAAAGAAGAAAAGAAAAAAGAAACTGATAGTCAGTAATACATAGCCGAGGTGGTGGAACTGGTAGACACGCAAGCTTGAGGTGCTTGTGGCTGAAAAGCTGTAGGGGTTCGAGTCCCCTCCTCGGCAATCCTTACAACTGGAGAGGTGCGAGAGTGGTTGAATCGGGTTGCCTGCTAAGCAATTGTTCTGGTTAACGGAACCGTGGGTTCGAATCCCACCCTCTCCGATTCACTAATTCAATAACTGTTGGATTTGAACCCACGAAACTCTGGGTTCGAACAGATTCGCCTTTAAGCGAATCCTCATGACTGAGCAAAGCGAAGGAACCGAAGGTGTCCGAGTAATGAATGAGGACATAATCCCACCCTCTCCGATTCACTAATTCAATAACTGTTGGATTTGAACCCACGAA
>CAYNUG010000006.1:21955-40467 GCA_964400545.1 uncultured Clostridia bacterium
GGAACCGAAGGTGTCCGAGTAATGAATGAGGACATAATCCCACCCTCTCCGATTCCTCCAATAAATACTTTACAATCTGTTCTCAAGATCATAAAATTTGTAGTGGTTAATACCAATTCTTACAACAATTTTTTCAAATTTAATTTATGACAGGAGGATAAAATGATATCAGAAACAGCTGCGGAAATTGCCGCTCAATGCAGACACTATGCGATGTGCAAGATTGATTTTTTAGGAACAGGCTTATGCCCCCCGGGAGAGGACAACCACTATGTAAGCTATTATCCACAGGGAAGAATGGATCTGTATGATGCACTGGCAAAAGGTTTGATCCCTGTAACTGAAAGGCTTGTAGATATTGCAGAAACCTGTACTCTCTGCGGAATATGTGATAAACAATGCCACTTTGTAACTGAACTTAGACCAATGAAAGTAATGAAAGCTCTTAAAGATCATGTTGACCTTTACCTTTCGGAAAATAACAAAGCAGTTCAGATCAAGGAAGATGATATTCTAAAACAATTTAAAAAAGTGGTCGGAGAAAAAAATGCCACCAATGATCCTGCAATTCTAATCACATATGCAAACGACCCTGCTCCTATGGCAAAAGCACAGATGCCAAGCTATGTAGTACTCCCTTCAAATAGGGAAGAAGTGAGAAATATTGTATCTATCTGCAATCAATTTAAAATCCCTTTTGCAGTGAGAGGTAACGGAAGCAGTGTATTCGGAATTGTAATGAGCGAAGGTGTTATTCTTGACATGGGAAGGAATAAGAAAATCTCACTTGATAAAGATAATTGGAGCATCAATATAGGTGCTGGTGTATCAGCATTTGAACTTCAGAAAGAAGCTGAGAAAAATGGTTTCAGAGTTAATTCAGCAGAACCTTCAGCATTAGTATGTTCTAACATAATGTGTTCAGGTATATTATCCACATTTTCAAATACTTACGGAACAGGAGCTGACAACTATGTGGATGCCGAATTTGTCAGTAATAAAGGTGAGGCATATGACCTCAATGATAAGGATGCCCCAAACCTCTTCGCTTTTGACAAACAGGGTTCCCCTTCACCCGGGATTTGTACCGGAGCATCAATTAAACTCCAGCCGGTCACCGCAGATGAAGAGGGTATCGGAATCCCTTTTTCTTCATTCGATGATGCAGCGAAATTCTGCAGAGATCTAAGCATCAGAAGGATCGGTATTTCCATAGCGTTGCTGGGAGGAGAATACATTTCCACATTTATATCACCTACCTCCGATCTTGCAGAGAAAGTAAAAAAACTATTTATTGAAACACTGGGGATTAGTTTTCTGGTCGTGGTGATCGGTGATAAATATGCAATTGAAACCATTAAGGAAATGACTCCGGTCACAATAAACAACAGATTATTCCGTTTAATGATGCTCAGTCTTCCTCAAATGGTTGAGGGTGAATGGATAGAGTTACTGGGTGAATTAGAGACGGATAATAGCCTCTATGAACTCTTCTGCAAGGAAGAGATGTATCCATTGTTGGAGACAGTGCTAAATCCTTCTCCGGAAGTCATCGGATCTATAGTTCCGGAAGACCTGAGAGAATTTTACACCCAACTCTATTCACGGACGGAGATGACAGATCTGGCCTGGTTAAGTACTTTCCGGATCCTGAGTTCCAGAATGGGAAGATTCAAACATGTAGTTGCCTTTATAGGTTATGCACCACTGGACAAGATCGAAGTGATCAAAAAAATGATCGGGGAATTTAAAAGGATAGGAGATAAATACAATTTAAAACATGACTATGGTTTTCTTACACCTGTTGATCTCGGGAAACGTGCTATACTTGAATATGACTTCTATATTGATCATACAGACCCTGCAGAAGTACAGCAGATGCTCAAAGCTATGGGCGAAGCGGGTCCGATGATAGGAGAGATGAGTATGAACACGAAAGGTATCCAGTGGATCAATACGATCCTTTTTCAGGGATTCTCCCGTAAAGAAAATTTTTTATATCGATAATAACCTCTCCGATGAAATTATCCAGGAAGAGAATACTCAGATTAAGAGAAAAGAGAGATGTAGTATTCCTGATCACAGGTGCCACAGGTTTTATCGGAAGCCATACAGCAATTGAACTATTGAAGCGGGGATATCGTGTTATTATGTTCAGCCGTCCTACTAAGGAGACTTCAGCCAGAGAACGGATTGAAGCTATGTTTAAATGGTTTGGCTTAAATACAGATGAGTTTGGAGCAAACCTTGAAATAGTCGAAGGTCTGCTGGATGAACCGGATCTGGGTATTAACAAAGAGACATACTCATATTTATCAAACACGGTAGATGAGATCATTCATTGTGCGGCAAACACATCTTTCTCTGAAAAAAACAGGAGAGAGCTTGAGACTGTAAATATAGAAATACTTGATAACCTTTCAGACCTGATAACATCTGAAAAAAGCAGATGCTATTTTTTCCATCATATAAGTACTGTTTATGTAGCTGGCAAACAAAAGAATATCTTCAGAGAAACTATTTCTGAAACACCAGAATTTAACAATGTTTATGAGGAGACCAAATACCATGGAGAGCGATTTGTATATGAAGTGTTCCCCAAAAAAGGTATCAGGGTCAGTATTTACAGATCATCAATTGTTTATGGAGATTCTGAAACCGGGAGAAGCAGCCTTTTTAATGCTGTGTATTATCCTGTTAAAATGGCTCTTTTTCTGAAAAACACATACAGGAATGACATCCTCAAGAGAGGGGGAAAGAAAGCAAAGCAGATGGGAGTCCGTATGGATGATGACGGAGGGATCTTTCTACCGATTCGGATGGAAAAAAAAATTGGAGGTGCAATCAATCTAATCCCGATCAATTACTATACAAATGCTCTTATTACCATCCTGGAACACTCTGCTGATCCCGGTATTTTCCATATAATAAATAGTTCTGAAACAACATTGGATGATCTTACAAATTTTTTCAGTGAAACATTTAACATAAGGGGATTCCGTTCTGTGTCCGGAGAAGAATTAATTCAGGAACCACTCAATGCACTTGAAATTATTTTCAACGAATATCTGAAAATGTACGGGCCGTACATACGTGATACCCGGAGATTTGACAACAGTAGGTCAGAAAAGATCTTATCAGGAAAAGATATCAAATGCCCGGAATTTGATCTTGATGTTTTTTCCAGATGTATGAACTATGCCATTTCCGTAAACTGGAAAAACCCCTGGAAATAGATAAGAACAAATATTCTTAAAAAGATCTTTCTTCATGTGATAATTTATAAAGGTTTTTTCTGTTTCATTCATTACTCAGGCACCTTCGGTTCCTTCGCAATGCTCAGTTATGAAGATTCATTTGAAGGTGAATCGTTCGAACCCGGGACTTTCGTGGGTTCTAACCCTACAGTCTTTGAATTTTAAGAACGGAGAGGAATGTTTCTTGACAATAACAGAGGACATATAATAGTATTTTTCTATGTTTTTCAATTCCATTCAATTCCTTTTCTTCTTCATAACCGTTTTTACCGTTTTTTACATCACTCCCCACAGGTTCCGATGGATTGTACTTCTCAGTGCAAGTACATATTTTTACGGAACATTAAGACCGCTCTATCTCGCATTCCTCTATATTCCGGTCATAATCGTTTACTTTGTGTCTCTCCAACTGGAAAAGAAACCTGAAATAAAGTTTAGGAAAACATTATTCATAATCGGAATAATTTCATCCTTTATCATCCTCTTTATTGTCAAATATCTCGATCTGGTGATCAATACGATCCATTCAATACTTAATATTCCGAATTATTTACCATTGGGACTAATTCTTCCTATAGGAATATCTTTTTATACATTTAAACTTCTTAGTTATCTGATAGACGTTTATTACAAGCGTATCCATTCTGAAAAACACTTTGGAATCTTTGCTTTATATATCTCCTTTTTTCCGCAACTCCTTGCAGGACCCATTGACCGTGCAGGAAACTTTATCCCTCAACTGAAGGAGAAAATCGAGTTCGATTCCGCAAGGATCTTAAGCGGAATCAATCTTTTTATTTGGGGATTCTTTAAAAAAACCGTAGTTTCAAACAGGACAGGTCTTTTTGTCGACCAGGTTTTTTCCGCTCCTGCAGACCAAACCGGAATTAATCTACTTTTCGGTCTCTATTTTTATTCCTTTCAAATATATTGCGATTTTTCCGGATATTCCGACATGGCGATCGGTATCTCCCGTATTCTGGGATACAGATCAATGGAAAATTTCAACTTCCCGTATTTCAGCAAAAGCCTGACACAGTTCTGGTCCAGATGGCATATTTCACTTTCTTCATGGTTGAGAGACTATATTTTTCTTCCGACCTCTTATTTTTTCTTAAGAAAGATCAGATCTCCACGAATTTTCAGAATCAAACCTGAAGCGATAGCATACACCGCAGGGATTATATTAACAATGTTCCTCGGAGGTCTATGGCATGGCGCAAGCTGGACATTTGTAGTTTGGGGATTGTTACATGGATCTTATATTTCCTTTGGTCATCTCACAAAAAAAACAAGAAGCAAATTCAGAAAATTTACGGGATTAAAAAAAGGATCGCTTCTACATAGGATCATTTCGATCTTCATAACATTTCATCTTGTGACATTTGCCTGGACATTTTTCCGTTCAGCAACATTTAACGATGCACTTATCTATCTTAAAGGTATCGGATTCTCTCAATCACCCGGAAGGGAATTTCATCTCCTTTTCACCCTTATGTTTGTAATAGTGTTGATATTGATCGAAATTTTTCTGTACAACAAATCTAAACTGACATTTCTTAAAAAAATTCCAATAGCAGTTAAAATACCGGTATATGTTTTGTTTATAATCTTTATAATTATATTTTATGTGGACGGAGCGAATGAATTCATCTATTTCCAATTTTAAGTTAGGCAAATTCAGAATTATTTTCTTAATACTATTCTCCATAACTATATTCTTTATTCTTGACAGATCAATTTATATTGTCTTCAGACATATATCTGGAAAATTTTACGATAGACCACCTCAGAACTCGATAAATATGAATATTGGAAAGATAGAAAAAAAATTTTATGATACTCTAATTATGGGATCATCCCGAACACGACAGGGGATTCATCCGCTTTATTTGAAAGAAAATTTGGGAATTAAGGCTAAAAAGATAGCTGCTTCCGGAAAATATCCGAGATATCATTACAGGTATTACAAAATCTTCAGAAAGAAATTTAAAATTCCGGATATTGTAATTTACGGAGTCGATTATTTTATATTTGACTGGAAATCAAATCTAAAAAAAATGAAAAGACTCCTCGGTTTTGAATTGAATAAAAAATATAAAAAGCCCTTCAAGATTGAACCGAAATTATTCAATCCGTTCGATCCTCCTTCACTTCTTTTAAAGAATCAGGGAAAAATCAATAATTTTTTTATTGATGTACTGGATCAATTACAAGAGGAGCATCAAAAAGCCGAGGGATTATCATTGATTGATGATAATATCGGCAACAAGTCAACAGCAAGAAATATAAATATTATTGAGCCTTTCAAATGGGAAAAGATAAAATATTCCTGCTTCCCCGGAAACGAAGGAAAATTTTTCATACTCCTTCTTGACGAACTCTTAAAGGATAACGTTAAAGTGTTTTTGATAATTATACCGGATATTATCGGAGTATACAGTACCAATTTTGAAAGGGATAAATTTGAAAAGGAAATAAAATCTTTAAGCAGCAAATATCCTAATGTAGTTGTACTAAATTACAATGATCCGGAAAAATTCGACATTAAAAATCCGAAATTTTTCAGAGACGGAAACTATGGTGAAGTATTATCTCATCTCTCCTTTTACGGTGCAAAAGAGTTAAACAAACTGCTTTGCCGAGATATTAAAAAAATCATTAATTCTGAAGGAAATCAGATCCCGGAAAAATAATTCCGATTATTTTATCATTGTTCTGTTAAATATTTTAAACTTCTCAATCATTTCTGTCCTGACCTCGATACCGGTACCGCTTCCATCCGGAATATCAATAAAACCTTTACGATCAAGTGTTACCGGTTCAATTACAATATCCTCTATAAAAAATCGGGAAGATTCGGATGTATCACCGGGAGATCCGAATCCGTCGAGAGTCTGCAGGTGAAGGTTAAATGATCTGCCTATCCCTGTTTCCAACATTCCTCCCGACCAAATATCAATATTATTATCAATGCAGAATTCACTCAATTCCTTTGCCTTCACCATTCCGCCGACCCTGCCCTGTTTGATACAGATAACCCGGCAACTTTTCAAATTGACCGCATTAACAGCAGCATTTATACTATCAATAGATTCATCAAGACATACAGGCGTTTTTATCTGTTCCTGAAATTTTGCATGGGCAAGAAAATTATCTGATGTAAAAGGCTGTTCTATCATCATAAGATCAAACTCATCAAATTTTTTTAATATACCAATATCATTTTCTGTAAAATCTCCATTAGCATCCACACTTAAATTAATCTTAGGGAAAATCTTTCTGATCTCGGAGAAAATATTCAGGTCCATCCCTCTTCTTATTTTTACTTTAATTCTGTGGTAATTCTTTCTTACGGCCTTATCGATCTCACTCAGTAACATATCCGGACCATCTACGATCCCGATACTTATTCCGGATCTTATCTTTTTTTTTGTTCCGCCAAGGATATCATATAGAGGTACACTGTTTTTCCTTGCATAAAGATCAAGGAGAGCATTTTCGACCATTGCTTTGGACATGTTGTGACCTTTGATCCATTTAAATAGATCAGGAAACTGATCAACTGTCATATTATCGATCTGGAATAATCCTGGTATAAGATATTTCGTAACGATATGAAGCGAAGTGTCTATTGTTTCATAATTATACCAGGGATCTCTAAACGCTACGCATTCACCCCAACCAGAACAACCGTCAGAGGTCAGTTTTAAGAGCAGTGACTCCCTCTCTTTAACAACTCCGTAAGCAGTAGAGAAAGGAGATACAAGAGGGAGTTTTATCACATAGAGTTCAGCCTTTTCTATTCGGCCGACATTATCCATACCACTCCTGAACCGTTTTTCATTTCAGCTATTCTAATTCTTGTTTTTTTCTGAACTAATACTTATCTCACCGACTTTATAATTCTTCAGGAATCTGTTTACTTTCACAAGGTCTTTCCCGACAAAGGAGTTGAAATCCCTCTCAACCTTATTCAATCTGCTTTTAAGAGTCCTGATAAATATAATCTGCGAATCTGTCGGTCTCCCTCCGTACATACTTATTGCGGAATAGATCTGGATCATCTTTCCCTGAAGCATCTCACTTGAATATATCGAACCCTTATCGTCAATAATAGCGTTCTTAATAAGCTTAGCATCGGATACGCCTTTCTTTATTACTTTTTTTACTCCATTAGGAAGTTTTTCTATTTATAATATCACTCAATGTATCTGAAAAATAAGCCATGTGTTCAAGCATACTATAAACTTCCCAAACCTTTTTTCTCCTGAGTTCTTTATCTTCAGTACTGTGTTTAGTGTAGTGATTCGGATTAAGAAGGATCGTTGATTCATAGATCTTTTTGTTCTTTGTAAGTTTTATCTTGTATTCACCAGGATCTACCATTGGACCACCGAAAACAAAACCGGTTAATCCCGGAGCACGACCGGCTTTGGGAGCTTTCAATCTCATACCCCAGTAAACTCTGTTTATCCCCTTTCTCTTGCCAGTTGGCAATACTTTAACCAGTTTGTTATCCTTATCAAAAATTTCTATCTTAAAATCACCGAAAATATGCCGTTTCTTTAAATAATACGTTATTGTAGCTCCTTCTTTAGGATTTTCACCAAAAAACTCTGTGTCACCTGTCATAGCCCCTGCTCCTCCGCTCAAAGATGTTTCAGACGGACTTGCAGGAAGGATCACAACACTTTGTTCAAGAACTTCATCTGTGATATTCCTTAGAGGGACTATATCATCCACTATATAAATTCCTCTGCCATGAGTTGCCAGAATAAGATCGTTGGTCACAGGATGAATCTTGATATCCCTGACCCCGACCCGGGGAAGAGTCTCTTTAAAATGAATCCAATCTTTCCCTCTGTTAAATGATACATACAACCCGAACTCCGTACCGAGGAAAAGGAGATCTCTGTTAACAATATCTTCCCTAATAACATGAGCATAGCCTTTCACATTATCTGTGATAATCGACTCCCAGGTCTTTCCAAAATCTTCGGTTCTGTAAATATAAGTTTTTTTATCTCCGGTTCTATGCCCATCAAATACAGCATACGCAGTCCCCTCTTCGTAATGCCCCGCCTGAACTGTAGGACACCACGTGTATTTCGGTAAACCTTTTATATTTCTCACAACATTTTTCCACTTTTTCCCGGAATTCCTTGTAACCTGCAAATTTCCGTCATCCGTCCCTACCCAGATAACTTTTTCGTTAATCGGAGATTCGGAAATTGTAATTATCGAGCAATGATTTTCAGCAGTTGTATTATCAGGAGTAATCCCACCGGATTCACTTTGCCTCTGTTTGTTTTTATCATTTGTCGTCAGATCTCCGGAGATCTTTTTCCAGGAATTCCCTTTATCCTGTGATACAAACAAGAATTGTGAACCGACATATAATCTGTTCTTATCGTTCGGACTTAATGCCATTCCCGCATTCCAATTGAATCTGAAATCAGGATCATTTTCAGATGGCAGAGGTTTAATACTTGCTGTTTCCCCAGTTTTTTCATTATATCTCTGAAACATCCCACCCTGCCAGGAATAGTATATAATATTGTCATTAGAAGGATCTCTGAACACATAGAATCCGTCCCCGCCTCCAACGGCAACCCAGTCCTTATTTCTTATCTGTCCTGCATTTATCATTTTTGAAGGACCATACCAGCTGTTATTATCCTGAAGACCGCCGTAAACATTGTAAGGATCTCTCAAGTCGTAACTTACATGATAGAATTGTGAAACCGGAAGATTCGACACATGCCTGAACTTCCCTCCCTTATCATACGAAATATAAACTCCGCCATCAGTTGCTAGGATTAAATGCTTCGGATCTTTTGGATTGATCCATAAAGAATGTTGATCGGGATGCACCGTCATACCCATAAAATTTTCCATTGCCGATTCAAACGAATTTCCTCCATTTTTACTTACTGAAAGCATGAAACTGTCATTATAAATCCGATCGGGATCTTTCGGATCAACCTTGATCCCGGCAAGATAGAATGGCCTTGCTTTTACTCCGAAGCCTGTCCCCTTTTTAACCCATGTCTCACCGGAATCATCTGACCTGTATATAAATGTTTTTTTGGATTCAACAAGAGCATAAATAATTTTTGGATCTGCGGGAAAAATATCCACAACGATCCTCCCCTGTTTACCTTCCGGCAGACCTTTTTTCAATCTTTTCCAACTCTTTCCACCGTTTAAAGTTTTATACATTCCACTCTTATAGCTACCGGCAGAAAAGAAATCTGGTTTCCTGCGAAATTTCCACATTGCAGCAATCAACATATCGGGATTCTTCGGATCCATATCCACATCAATACAACCTGTATCCTGATCTATATAAAATAATTTTTCCCAAGTTTTTCCACCATCAATTGTTTTATACAGGCCCCTTTCTCTGTTAGCATCCCACAGATGTCCGGGAACTGCGGCATAGACCACATCCGAATTACGGGGATCAACCAGGATCTCACTTATTCTTTCAGAATTCGCAAGTCCCATATATTTCCAGTTCTTACCACCATCCGTGGTCTTATATATTCCCGTCCCGATCGATATACTATTTCTCATATTGGTCTCACCAGTTCCGACCCATACTGTCCCGGGATTCTTCTGATCTATGGTCACACAACCAATAGACATTGTATATTTATCAAAAACCGGTTTGAAAGTAATTCCACCATCCTTTGATTTCCAGACACCCCCACCCGCAGTTCCTACATAAATCGTATTAACGTCGCTCTCCACTACAGCGATATCCGTAATTCTTCCACTCATTATCGCAGGGCCTATACTTCTGGCTTTAATATCACCGAATAAAGATGAATCTGTTTTTACTTTTCCGAAACTTAAAGAAGTTAAGATAATTAAAAAAGATAATAATATTTTGGTAAAGGTCTTCATAGACATATTTCCTCCTTGGACTTGGACCATTAGAATTAATTATAAAACAATGGAAAAAATAAACAAATTAATATATACTACAAAATTAAAATATGGAGGATCAAATGAAAAAAATTCTGCTATTAGTTTTTACTCTTTCTTTCTTGTTTGGAATGGTACGGTCTCAGACCGTTGACGAGATAATAGCCAATCATATTAAGGTAAAAGGAGGTTCGGAAAAACTTGAATCGATAGAGACTGCCAAAGCGACCGGTAAAATGGTCAGGATGAATATGGAAATGAAATTCAGTATGTATTATAAGAAACCGGGAATGACCAGAACAGAGGTCGTATTTTCTGACAAACTGATGGTTTTCGCATATGATGGGAAAACAGCATGGCAGATATCACCTTTTACAGGAATTGAAGGACCACAGATTATGACGGGTGATCAGGCGGATGATGCAAAAGAATCGTCAGAAATGTTTGAAAATCCATTAATCAACTATAAAAAAAAAGGAAATAAAGTGGAACTTCTCGGAAAATCCGAGCTGGAAGGAACAGAGATTTACAAAGTCAAATTGACAAAAAAGAACGGAAAAAAGATTATTTATTATTTCGATACCGAAACTTTTATTGACCTTAAAACGGAAACCATTACGATCAGAAAAGACGGAAAAGAAATGAAACATGAAAGTTTTTCTGGGGATTTCAAAGAAGTAAACGGGATCATGACAGCTTTCTCCATTAAAACAAAAGTAAATGGAATGGATATGGGAAATATTGTCATAGAATCAATAAAATATAACGAACCACTTGCGGATTCTCTCTTTATAATGCCGGAGAAAAAAAAGGTGAAAGAGTAATTCAGTTCCGGTATTTATCTTATGCAAAGAAAAGATGCAATAGAACTTGTAAAAGAAAATCTCAGTAATCCTAACCTTGTCAAACATTGTCTGGCTGTCGAAGCTTGTATGAGAGAACTTGCAGATCATTTTGACGAGGACCAGGATGAGTGGGGACTGGCCGGACTTCTCCATGATCTGGACTATGAAGTAACATCGGAAGATCCGTTCAATCATGGCCTCGTAACAGCTGAAATGCTCAAAGATAAAGATATTTCAGAAGAAATAATTCACTCTATCAAAGCCCATAATAATAAAGTTGAATTGATCACAAAAATGGATGCGGCTCTTTATGCCATTGACCCCACATCAGGATTTATCACTGCGGTTGCTTTAATGCATCCTTCCAAATCACTCGATGCTGTAAACCTCAAAAGAATGAAAAAAAGGTTCAAAGAGAAATCGTTTGCCAAAGGCGCTAACCGGGACCAGATGCAAACCTGTGTTAAAGCGGGAATACAATTCGAAGAATTTCTTGAACTGTGTCTTAATGCAATGAAGAAGATAAGATCAGATCTGGAATTATGATCAACTACCTGTAATTATTATGGTTGACAACACACCTCTGAATATATTTATTTTATAGTAAAAAAAAATCAATCTATTTTGGTTTCAGATCTTTTTCCATCAGCAGACTTAATAATAATTCTCTCATTTTCTATAAAGAATTGGATCTCATTACCTTTAGAGCTTCCACTTTGCGCTTTAATCAATTCAGCATTTTTAAAAAAAGTTATAATTTTACGATTAAATTTCCAGATAACCTTATCACTCTTTCCTGAAATGCTCTTTCTTTTAAACACTACTTTACCCTCACCGTTTATACGGCTGATCATATTGCTCTTATCAAACATGACAATCAGAGAATCCCCGGAGAGCAAATTATCTCCATCACTTAAAACACTTTTACCCTTAATGTTCAGAAGATTCTTATCTGAGTCTATATTAAGTTCATCACCACCAAGAAGGATCTTCTGCTCACCATTTATAAAAGTAAGTTTTGCTTTCCCCGAGATACTAATACTTTTATTATTTCCTATCTCTACTCTCACAGCATCAAGTTTCGTATCTCCCTGAAAAAGGGAAACTCCTTCACTGTATATAACCGTCCCGGATTTGTCATCTATCTCAACCTTTTTCGAACTTACATATACAGGATCTTTGGAAAATATCGAATTGCCGGATTTAAGAATCAGGGTCGATCTTATCTTTTTATCAGAATACAATTTTTGCTCTTTTGTATTAACAGTAAATTCGGAAGAAACGAAACGATTCCCCCCCTTTTCAAGCAGAGAGTCCTCACCTTTCAGAGTTATCAAATCTTTTCCCGGAAAATATTTGAAAATATTGGTACTGCCGTTATATCCATCTGTATTAAATTCGGTATCCCCCTGCGCATAACACTTCTCGATCTCTCCCTTACTATCATAATTTATTACTATTTTTTCTGATATGATATCAAATGACCTTTTCCCCTTTGACTCTATCTTTCCATGCTGCATTATTTTTAT
This sequence comes from uncultured Clostridia bacterium, assembly GCA_964400545.1. GTDB lineage: Bacteria > Acidobacteriota > Aminicenantia > UBA2199 > UBA2199 > UBA647. Next base: position 34,523 of record CAYNUG010000006.1, read on the forward strand.
ACTTGATAGTTTATTAGTCTGTGGATTAACACCTATATAAATAAGTCTTGAAGCTGCTTTTATTCTGTTCCCATCAGAAAGCAGATCTACAATCCCGTTCTTCGAAACTTCTATTTTTTTTATATTGCCATCATCACTAAAAAATCCTGTTATAACTTTTCCTGAGATCTTACGATATATTTTCCCGCTCTTTTTTTTAAATACAAGATTACCCTTTCCCAGAATATCTACTCTCTTGACATGAACAAAACCATCATTAAAACCATAAATTATCTCTTTCCCTTTCATGGAAGATTCTTTATTAGTGATCAACGAATTACCACGAAATACAATACGATTCAGTTTTTTTAGGATCATCAGTTTATTACAATTGAAGTTATACTTTTTACCGGACCTGACAAATATTCCCGTTGCTTTAAAAAGATTAAGCACTCCATAATTCAGAATATATTCCAAACCGTTCTCAGCTTTTCCCCTTAGATTCTTTAAAAGAAATTTCGTTCTTTCATCGTTGGAGATCATCGCACTCCCTTTCATAAAAAATCTTTCACTTAAGAACAATGCCTCTTTCGATTCTATCCGGGCATTGCCTTTGATCAAAAAATCGTTATAACTGTTCTCCACATATCCTGAATTTCCCGAGAATTTCACATCACTCTTAAATTGCCCGTGTTTATAAATAACCGCTTTGATATCTGTTAATAAAACCCTATCCTGTGGAAAGTTTCCAATTGCAACATAATCTCTTTCTGTAGAACTACTGGATATTTCTGATAACAGCTTGTTCTTTTCATCATATATCCGGTGGGACATTCCTTTCCCGATGATTTCATCATTCTCAACATGATCCGCACCAAACCCACCCTTGAAATTGAAGGCTATAAGAATAATTACAAGAAACAGGACAGATAAGGATATGAAACTTAATATTTTCTTAAGTGACATATTTATTCTGGAGATTCATCAAACATTTTTCCCCATGGTGATTCATTGATCCATTTTGAAACTACTTTTTTCCCTTTTACATTGTACCAGATCTTGTCATGATAAAGTTCTGAAGCTAAAATAAAGATATTAACCAATGGAGTATGAAAGAATAATTTCTGCAGATGCTTCAGCGGAGTATCATGCCAGAGAACCCTTCCTGTTCCGGTTGCAAAATTTACGCCAACTTCAAAATTCCAATTCTCTTCGGCAGCACTAACATCACCGACAAGTTCGATCTCAGAAGGATCTCCAACTCCGAGACCATTCTCATGAGACAAAGCTATACAGGGGAGATTCCGCCAGTCAAATCCCATGATCTTTGCAGCAACAGAGTCGATCGCAACCTGATCTGCGGATGCCAGGATAACGTTTTTATCATGCGGTACAACAGTTCTGGGACCCGGTCCTGATCCTGCCGTTGTACCATCCATGGTCGCAAACATTCCGGAATGTATCTCCCGCCCTATGGCAAGCAGATCAACAAGAGTTTCGTGAATCCATGAGTGTGTATAATGGCGATGATAGTTCAAAAGACCTCCAAACGCATTTTTTAAAGCTCCCGTGTAAGTTGTATAAGAATGAGTTTTCACAGTCGGCATCTGGACAATATTCTTACCGATAAAATAATCCGGGATTCTGATCCCGTCAGGAAATATTTTATGAAGTGCAAGTGTTTTGAACTTAGGCTTAAATTCGACCCACTTCATATCAGAATCTTTGAAATTGTAAAGAATAGGAATGTCGTATTTTTTATAAACAGGTTTGAATTTCAGATCCTTTTCACCTTTTTCCGGAAGAGTTACAACAGTATGATTATGTACAGCCACCAGATCATTAAATCCATTCTTTTTTAATCCGGATATAGTACCTTCAAGCTGCCAGGGAGTGGTATTGACACCTGGATAAACATTATGCCAGGTTATGTTATCTTTTAAAATTGTTTTTGAATTCGGATCAAGACTTTTTTTTATATCCGCAAGCTCACAAAGCCTCTCATAATCCTTCAAAACTGTATCCGGTGTTGTTCTTAATATTGCTACTTTTGCTTTTTTCATTTTCTCCTCTTTATCGGTTTTATCTATTTATATTATAACATAAGGAATACAATGATTAACAATTTATTCCTGTTTCTTACAAGCTCCGTAACCGCCCCCTCCGGGTGTCAGAACAACCAGTTTATCTCCTCTGTCAACATTATATCCGTCAATACTATTCAGACCAATGTGATCACCGGCAGAAGTGATAATGTATTGCTCCCCGGTTTTTCCGCTGTCGCCACCTTCCAGGCCGTATGGGAATTCCACCCGGTGCTGTGTAAGTAATGAAAGGGTTACCGGCTCGAGGAAAAGGACCTCCCTTTTCACTCCATCGCCACCTTTATATTTTCCTTCTCCTCCCGATCCCTTCCTGATCCCGAAGAAGTTTAATCTGACCGGATATTTGTATTCAAGTATTTCAGGATCTGTTATCCTCGTATTGGTCATATGGTGATGAACAGCAGATGCACCATTAAAATCAGGCCCGGCTCCACACCCCCCGCAGATAGTTTCATAATAACTAAAATCATCAGTCCCGAACAACACATTATTCATTGTTCCCTGACTGCATGCCAATATACCAAAAGGTTTTAAGAGAGTATCAGTAAGTCTCTGACTGACCTCGACATTCCCGCCGACTATCGCCGGTAATAATGCAGGATCTCCTTTAAAAGATGGATTAAGAAGACATTCGGGAAGAATAATATTTATCGGATCGAGAAGTCCTTCATTGAGGGGGATCTCCTCATCGATCAATAATCTCAAAACATATATTACAACACTGTTCACAATAGCATTCGTGGCATTCATGTTCCCGGACTGGACCGGTGATGTCCCGGAAAAATCTATAGAGCACTTTCTACCTTTAACAACCAGTTTCACTTTCAGAACAGCTCCATCATCGAGGTATTCCTCGCTCAAATATTCACCAGATCCGAACCGGGCAAGCGCATCTCCGGTTTTTTCTGCTGCATGAGATTTCAGAAGTCCCATATATTTTTTTACCGTTCCCTCTCCATGTTCAGCTACAAGTTCAAGCAACGCTTGTTCTCCCGCTTTATTTGCAGCAAGAGCTCCATTCAGATCTGCAATATTCTCATTTACCGACCTGGTGGGATAAGGAGCATTATTAAGGATACTACGAATCTTATCCCAGAGGACAACCCCGTTCTTAACCAGATGAACAGGTGGAATAATCACCCCTTCATCTGTAAGGAATTTTGCATTAGGCGGCATTGAACCCGGAGTTTTCCCGCCTATCTCTGCATGATGAGCCCTGTTAACCACATAGCCGATCAGATCTCGCCCGGCTGTAAAAACAGGAGTAATAAGTGTAATATCAGGCAAATGAGATCCTCCGAAACCGGGATGATTTGTAATTATTGTATCACCGGGTTCAATTCTAACTGATTTTGCAACCTCTCTGACACATATTCCCAGACTCCCCAGATGGACCGGAATATGCGGAGCATTTGCAACCAGTTTTCCGTTTTCATCAAGTAAAGCACATGAATAATCATTTCTCTCTTTAACATTTACCGATACTGCTACCCTTTGAAGCATTGATCCCATATTATCAGCAATTGACATGAATCTGTTGGTGAAAAGTTCAAGCTCTATTTCATTGTAAGTATTTGTTACATCCTCGCTATTTTTTTCGATGATATTCATTATCCCGGATCCCGTTTCATCGATCTCCAATTCCCAGCCATCTTCAACCACCCAACTGCTGAATCTGTCCAGAACAAGGGCAAAACCGGTAATAACGGCTCCAGGTTTCAGGTTCTCTCTGATATAAATCGGAATATCGCAGGAAAATCCGGGGACTCCTTTGATCCCTCTCCTTTCAGGAGACGGGTAATATTTTTCAATCACTTTCCGATTATTCCTGATCATTTCATTCCCGGAGGATGCAATGACCCTGATTGATTCAACTTCAATATCATCTCTATCACTTTTATATCCGTATAAATGTAAATATTTCTCGTTAAACCTCTTTCTTAGATCACATCCATCATCATAATCTATTTCTATTGATGTATCCTGCCCCTTGAATCTTAAAAAGATCATCTTTGATCTGACAACTATTTTTTCAACAGGAATTCCATCTCTGCTAAGAATTTCTAAAGCTTCATCCGACAGAACTGCAAACTTTTCCGGGAGATCTCCTGCAATATCTTTAAGTCCGGCCATCAACTGCATCTCAACTATTCGCTCGACCTGAGCTGTACTTATGCCATAGGCACTAAGAAGTCCGGAATCTTCAGGGAAAATAATAGTAGAAATATTTAATAACTCAGCTATTGATGCAGCGTGCATTCCTCCGGCACCTCCAAAAGCTACCATTGCATACTCTGATGGATCATAACCTTTTAAAAAAGATACTTTTTTAATAGCTCCGGCCATTATCTCGGTAGCAATACGGAGAAAACCATCCAGAATTGACCCTTTTTCTCTGCTTTCTCCACTCTTTTTCTCGATCTCCGAAATAAGCTCATTCAGTTTTGCTACAGCTTCATCGATAAAGATCGGTATGCCGAATTGTTCCGGGTCAAGTCTTCCGTTTAAAAGATTTACATCTGTTATTGTAAGAGGACCTCCGGCTCCATAACAGGCAGGTCCCGGGAATGCACCCGCACTTTCCGGCCCCACACACAACTTGAAGCCGTCGAAATAGCATATTGACCCTCCTCCGGCTGCAACTGTCTCTATCGAAAAAGCGGGACTGACTATCTTTGCACCTCCGACCTCGTGTTCGAACCTGTAATCAAATTTCCCCCCGTATCTGGAAACATCGGTACTCGTACCACCCATATCAAATGTGATAAGATCATTATATCCGGAATTCAGACCGACTGACACTGCACCGACAACACCACCAGCAGGACCACTCAGCAGACTTTCTTTAGGCTTGAATTCAGAAGCTTTTGCAAGCCCTCCTGCACTGTTCATGACGAAAAAAGAGGCATTAGAGAAATCATTCATCATTCCGGAAAGATATGTATCGATGATCTTATCAAGGTATGCATTAACAACTGTTGTCTCGCTTCTGGAAACATACTTGATCAGTTTCGAAAGATCTGAAGAGATACTTATGTAACGGAAACCGTAATCAGATAAAAAATCTTCGACCTTTCTCTCATTTGAGGAATTCTTGTAGGAATGCATCAATGCAACTGCAACCGATTCGATCTTTTCATCTTTCACAAAATTATTAAGATCCTTTTTCAATTTTTCAAGATCCGGTATCTTTAAAATATTTCCTTCGCTATCAGTTCTCTCATCCAGACCAATCACTTTAAAATACAGGGGTTCTTGTTTGATCACATTTCTGGCAAATATATCATTTCTCTGCTGATAACCTATCCGGAGGAGATCCTCAAATCCCCGTGTAACTACAAACAGAACTTTTGAACCCTTTCTCTCAAGTAGAGCATTGGTCCCTTTTGTTGATCCCAGTTTTACGGAATTCACCGGCAACTTCACACCCAATCCTGAATTTGTTATTAATCTGGCACCGAGGACGGGAGCTTCATCACCTGATGAAAGTTCAAATCCGATCCTTCCAATCCTTTTCTCCGGCAGAATATCTTTGCTAAGATAAAGTTTGTTCTCCGTTTTATCATACTTCAGAACAGTAGCAATGATCTCGTTATCCTTCAATAGCCTGAAATCATACCCTTTGATTATCCCGGAAGAGACATCCCAGTTTTCATCAATCAGGATGGTGTTCCCGTTGATCCATTCCCGTACTACACCTCTGACAGCACCACTGCTGAGTACTTTCTTACGATATATTTTGCCTGAAGAATCAATTGCGATACAATCCGTAAAAGTACCACCTGTATCCGCATAGAAATTATATTTTAATCTATTCAAACTTTGCTCTCCTGATCTTTACAACAACAAACACTACGTATA
>CAYNUG010000007.1:0-36495 GCA_964400545.1 uncultured Clostridia bacterium
TTAACCCCTGTGGGATTCTTGGAGAATCTTTTACGCCATAAACTAAATAACCTCCCCGGTTATTTGCAAATGCTGCAAAATCTCTAAAATAGTCAGCCAGTCCAGCAAGGTTAAATTGTTCCTTAAATTCAAGTTCCTGACCTTCACGGTGGAAAAGATAATCACCATTAGGACGAAGTATTTCAACTATTGCGTTTTTTTTTATATAGAACTGCAATTATTATTCTCCTCCAAATCTTTCACACATTAAAACCAAGCAGTGGTGCGTGAAAAAAATGCTGCGTAGTGAACGTCCAAACGAGTTCATTGCTAGCTGAGATCATTGGGTTTAGCATGTTTTATTTTTTCACGGTACTCCATTTCTGAACCACAGTGGGGACACTTTGAAGGAATTTGCTGAATCAAACTCTTTAACCAAAATATTAGAAAAGAAACTGACTTCTCAAAATCACCAATAGCCCCTTCAGAAAAATCGGCTCTTCTTTTTTCTTTAGCTACATCATTGAGCAAATGAAGTTCTTTATTCCAGCTTTGAATTTGAGGATCATCAAAATCACAATCAGCTATTTTATGTGCAAATTTATTTCGTATTTTTCTAATATAATTAAGACTATTTTTGTTTTCTACAGAAATGGCTCCCATTCTATATGCTATTTCGATTCTTGCACTAAATGTACTTAATGGTGCTTGCGCTCCATCAAACAAAGGATCTGACTTCCCCTTGTTTGACCTTAATAGGATTTTAATAAGTTTCCGTAGTAGTTCATCCAGATAGCAAGCCGAAAGGATCACTTTGGCTCTAGTACTTTCAGATTGTATAGACAAATCATAATGGTCTGACCATTTCCCAGCTTCTTCGAAGTTGATTTCTCTTTTCTCTTTTTGTTCCATTATTCTATTAATAGCTAACCCTTTCCTATATAAAACACATATCAACAATATATTTTCATATCGATATTGCAATGTCAAGGATGTTTTGTCGGGGGATTTGGGGATTTTTTGTCTTGTTTTATCTTAAAATCATCAAAGAAAACGTAACTGTCGGCTTTGGACCAGAGGCCTACTTTTCCGTGTATCTTTTCTCTCCAGTTGTAATTAATATATAGCTTCCCGTTCAGATAACCTTTAATGTTCTTTCCATTGATCACCACTTTCAACGTGTACCACGTCCGTGAATTTATCCTTGCTTTGCGAATCCACTGGACAGCACTCCTCCTTCCCCTCTCCATCTTGAACAGGACCATATTGTTCTCCAGAGGATTTGCCCGAACAACCAGATAATCTCCGTTCCTTTTTATGTTAAATGCGATACCTGCCGCCTGATCTATCCTTCCACTGATCCCTTTGAATCTCACCGTCATCACTCCACCGGAATAATTATCTACATTTTTACAAATCGTCAGGGGGAAATATTTGTACGCTTCCAGATTGTCAAGGAACTCGGCGTACCTTTCTCCATACAAACCCTTTGCTTTACTTACAATCCCATCCGAAACAAGTCCACTCTCCCACTTTCTTCCATCCACCGCATAGACAATATTATTTCCATCCTTGTCTAAGTGCCACTTTCCCACAAAGGAAGAAAATCCTTTCGCACCGGCTCCGACGATACCTTTGTCAAAAGAATAAACAGACTCTGTATCAACTGCTCCCGAGAGTGGTATAAAGAGCATTACAATAAGTAATATAATTTTAATTTCATTTTTCATATTTTTTTCTCCTGCTAAAAATATCCCTTTTATAATAAAATAACACGATCATCACCGGAAATATAAAAAGATAGAGCAGGAACAAATAAATACTCCACTTTTTTTTGACTACCAGAGGATACCCCTTGAACTCCGTACCGGAGCCTTGTTTCTCTACTTTTAAACCGCTCAGCTCCTCAAGTACCATAAAGATCTCTTCCGAACTGTTTGAATATGTTTCCAATGTCTTTTCGTCAACCGAATATTTAAACAAACCATAATTGTCACGAAGCGATCTTCCTTTGGCAAAGCGGATCGCTACATCACTTTTCACCAATCTCAATTTTTTAAAAAAATCGTTCTCATAATCCCTGAACCTGCCGTCAGTTGGCTCCAGGTAAACCTCAATGTCGATCCCCGGCAGTTTTTTTAAGAATCCGGACTCGGCAGAAGAGAAGGAGTTCTTCCTGCTCTCGGTAACATCTGTGCTCAAACGGACATTTACCGAAACACCTATCAGAACAATTGATATTAAAACAACCGTTAATACAGGCGTGGACCTTCGTTTGATGTTTATATTGAAGAATTGATAGGCAAGAAGTATGAAAAACAACGAAAGAACAGCGAAATACAACACCGACTGTACCGAAAAGATCCCGCTTTCAAACACCTTCAATTGTTTTGTCGTCGTCCAGTCCGAAAAAGAATTCAGAACCGGAATTACATTCATCTCTTTTCCGAAATCTACAAACCAGGAGAACATAATAACCCCCAGTGAAAAAACAGAAGCCTGAGATCCCGAACTGAACACTGATGCGGAGAAGAAAGAGACAGAGACAACAAACATCCCGTAAAGAAAGTAACCTGATATCAACAACATTATCTCGTTCCACGGAATATGCCCTCCGAGATAATTCCAGAAAAACAAAAGCGGAATAAAAGCGAAAACCGAAACAATGATCAGAGCAAGGGCAGCGATAAACTTAACCGCAAATATCCGGCTAATGGAGTAGGGAAGTTGAACCAGCAACGGAAGCATGTTGAATTTCTTCTCATCTGAAACAGGGCGGATCAGAATAAACGGTGCAAAAAGTGAAAAAACAATAAAAAGACCACCGAATGTGGGGACAAAAACACCCTGAATCGGTTCGAATCCGGTGGCATACAGAGGATTCCCGACCGCAGCGACACTTGCTTTGGAATACAGATCAACAGCAGAATAAAAGCTGTAAGCAATTATTGAGAACAGCAAGAAAAAATAGATCAGAGTTGTTCTGTTCCTGAATATCTCTTTTATCTCTTTTGAGAATAACGGATATATCATGTCCCGAGTGCCTCTATAAAAATATCTTCCAGTGATCCGGGGGATTGCAAAAAGCGGTTGCCGAGTCCATCAAGCGTCCCTTCCGCAATAGACCGCCCTTCATCAAGCAGAATAAAATGATCACAGATCTTCTGGGCATCGGCAAGCTGATGTATGGACAGAATAAAAGAACGTCCTTCTGATCTCTGGTTTTCAAATATCCCTGCTATCTCTTTGAGTTGAAGGGGATCAAACCCGTCAAAAGGTTCATCAAGGATGACAATAGGTTTTGAATTACAGAGAGTTAAATAAAGTTTTAACCTCTGATGCCACCCTTTCGACAGATGACCTATCTTCTTTTTGCCAACTTTCCAGAGAGAAAAAGCTGTCAAAAGATCGTCGTCTTTATATTTTACGGCAGAATGGAAAAATTCCAGAAATTCATCAACAAAATATTCAGGATAGATACTCATTGTTTCAGGCATATAGGCAATGTATTTTTTCCTTTGGGAGAAATTCGACACCTTCTCATCAAAGATCCTGACATTCCCGTCATCCGGGAACTCAAAACCGGCAAGTATTCTTATCAAAGTGGATTTTCCCGCACCGTTCGGTCCGATTATCCCGGTAATTGAATTTTTCGGAATATCAAAAGAGATATCTTCAAGAACCCTGCTTTTAGAGTATTTTTTTGAGATATTCCTTAACTTAATTATTTATTTTATAATACTTTTTTTTTTTTCAGAATAAAATTATTTTTTCCTTAATATTACTCCGAATATTCATGCTTTATACAATTGTATTTTATACCAAACAGATCAAATTTCCTACATCAAAATTCACTTCCCGGTTTATAAAACCAAACCATCCTTTTTAAGCAAAGCAATTAAAGAAATTTGATTTTTATTTCCGGCTGTATTAAAAATCCTTGCAGGAGTGATATGAAACACCATTTGAAAGTAATAATCTTACTCATAAGCATGTCATTGTTACTCTCCTGTATATCTGAGGAAAAACCCAACCTTCCCGATCATCCTGTAAACAATCTGCCTTATCCACGGCTGTCCATGTGGTGGCCTGATTCCTGGGACCAGAATATAACCGAACTTTCCCGTTACGACTACATTGGCTGGGGTGACTGGGAGAAAGAAGAAACCGTATCCGAATTGAAGATTTTGAACCCAAAACAACTACACTTTATGTCGATTAATATAACCGAAACAGATTGGGATGAATGGGAAGATATCCCGATAATGTCAGAAATTCCCGCCAAATGGTTTCTTACTCAGAGCGGATCAAATTTGGTCGCAGACATCAATTCGACCCAATCTAAGATCGGAGTAATTAGAACCAGAGATATTTACAACAATCCACTCTTTGAAGCAGGTGATACTCTGGCTTGTGGCTTTGAATCCATGCGCCTTATCTCAGTTAATTATAACAATAACATTCTCTCCGTAAAACGAGGATTTGTAAGAACCGCAGAGCCTCATTTGGCGGGAGTTCGGATTGCAGCTCATATTGAATTCTGGCCACAAACATGGGTAATGAATCTAAGTACGCTATGCCCACAGTTTGATGCCGGAGCCGGAAATGAGAACTGGACGGATTGGGCTCTCCGAAAATATCTTCCTTATAAGTGGAGCCTCCAACGGGATGGATACTTGATTGACAGGATCGAGGATGAGGAAAGCTGGCTTGTGGAAGATGGGATCTGGGGGAGAAATATTGATCCCGACTGTTCAAACATTTCTGTTTCTGACAATTATCAGGATTTTAATGCCGCATGGAAGGAAGGAATTCAGGGTTTTTTACCAAAGATCAGAAAGATCCTAAATGGAAAACCCCTTTTTGGTAATACTTTCGGTTCATATTTTCCCTTTCTAAATGGCTCAATATGGGAAAGTTGCCCCGGGAACTGGAGTGATACAGAAACCGAGACATATTCCGATTGGAAAGAGCGCGTTTTGGGCTTTAATGGTTACATCGAAGTATCACAAAAAGGATACTTCCCAAATTTCAGCACTGTTGAAACCTACGAGCTGGAGGAATATCTGCCGGATCCGGAGGAGAACAATCCTATGTTGGATCCCGATTTTGAACCTGATTACAAACGGATGAGATTCGGAATAACTACTGCGCTATTAGGAAACGGATATTTCTCCTATGAAATCAACACCAACGGTCACGGCAGTCTCGGCCTTATGTGGTTTGATGAATATGACAATGCAGGAGAGGGTCGCGGGTATCTGGGTTTCCCGGTTAATGATGCAAGGTCAATAATAGATCTCGGTAGTGAAGGAAAAGTGTTCCGCCGGGATTTCAACAATGGAATAGTGATATGCAATCCTACCAACGTGGAAGTGAAAGTAGACCTGGGAAAGATATACAAACTTATCAATGGCACCCAGGATCCAGAAATCAATTCGGGCAAGCAGATATCAGAAGTAGTGATCGGGCCAAGGGACGGACGGATATTGCTAAAATAGTTACATGATTTGTGTTGATACTACAAATTTCACCCGTTCTTTATAATTCTGACAATTACAACATCCCGAGCAGAAATTTTTATTCGATATTTTTTATCAGTTTTCCCGACAATTGCTTTCTTCCAAAGATCTTTGATCTTATATGTTCCCGAAAAATTCTTTATTTTTATTTTTCTCCAATTTATTTTAAATTCCTTACTTTTGTTTTCAAGATTCAAAAAACAGACCGCAATATCTCCGTTTGACAACGGTTTTTGCCAGATCTCGAAATTTCCTTCATCATAAATTTTAAACCCCTGTTTGCCGAGCGGATCCTGATTTACCGCTATTAACTCCTTGTTTACCAGGATTTTCCTTGTTTCGTCCGACATATTTCTGAGATCATTCCCTGTTATTAACGGTGCTGCAAGCATACACCACATCGTAAAATGAGCTCTCGCTTCGTTTACAGTGAGACCGGAGTTCCCAACCTCCAGCATATCCGGATCATTCCAATGATCCGGTCCGGAATATTTTTCCAGTCCAACCTGCTTTTCCAGAATATTTGTCCACCCGAGATGGTTTCCCCACTTTGTCCCATCCCAGCGATCAGCAATATCAAGAGTGGTTCTCCAGAGATGTCCAACACCTGCAGCCCATTTCCACGGCTTGGAATATCCCCAGTCACAGATACTGAAAACAACAGGTCTACCCGCCTTGTACAAAGCATCCCTCATTTTTGTATAAGATTCGACCGGGTCCTGTCCATCTGTATTACACCAGTCATACTTCAGGTAATCCACACCCCAATCTGCATAAGACCTGGCATCCACAGTTTCATATCCTTTGCTTCCCGGTCTCCCGCCACAGGTATTTGTTCCTGCATCGGAATAAATCCCGAATTTCAAACCTTTCCGGTGAATATAATCTGCAAGAAACTTCATCCCGTGAGGAAATTTTTTTTGATCTACTATTATTTTTCCGTTCTTATCCCTACCGACCTGCCAACAATCATCTATAACGATATATTCATACCCTGCATCCTTCATTCCACTTGAGACCATAGCATCTGCAGTCTCCATGATCACATTCTCGTTGATCTTTTCACATTGAAAATAATTCCAACTGTTCCACCCCATAGGAGGTGTTTTTGCCAGATCTTGAAACTTCTGCCCGAAAACCACAAAAGACAAAAGAAAAAACAAGAGGAATAGTTTTTTCATTTCCACCATTATTTATCCTTACCGGATCCGGAGTTCCACAAAGCTACGGTAGATGCCAGGAAAAAAATCATTAGAATTAGGTTCAGGAAACCTCCTGAAACAACAAGTCGAGCACTCCCTGAAAAAACTCCGATAATAAAACCTTTTAACAGGAAAGGGAGAAGTGGAAAAAAGAAAATGATCCACCGTGGATACACAGTTTCTCTATTCCATACTTTAATTATGAACAAATATGACAGAATTGCAAAAAGGGGGTAGATCAACATTCTGAGCAGATTATTTGTCTTCAAAGCAAGCATCGTTGCATCCGAAATGTTCAATCCGTTTTGAACCGACAACTTTGCAGTTGTTGCTATTGCTACGTAAGCAGCATGCACAACACCGTATCCGATCAATATTCCCGCAAAACAAATTAAAACAATGTTTCTTGCTACCGATCCTGTCGATCTAAAAGCATAATAAACCTGACCAAGACCAATCATATAAAGCCACGCCGCAACTAATGCACAAACTCCGCTTATCACGATCCGCAGATCAGATACATTTCCCATATTGGTTAAAATATCTATGCTGTGTGAATCATAGTAAAAAAGCATGTCTCCGGCAAAAAGTATCACACCACCCAAAACTCCTGCAAAACCAAGAAACCTAAGCCAAAAATTATTTATACTCATAACTGTTATATTACCTGTTTTTTCTTTTTTTTTGAAATTTAGTCAATATCGGGAACTATCAAATGTTGACTTGAGTTCCAATTCGTATAAAATAAGATATTCCAGGAGTAAAAATGTACGATGAACAATTGAAGATCGGTTTGGATGCCGTAGACAAGGCCATGAAGATCAGCAGGAAAATTCAGGCTGAATTGACCGCATCAGACAAACTCGACAAATCGGACAAAAGCCCGGTAACAATTGCCGACTTCACATCTCAGGCAGTAATCTGTAGTATTCTGAACAATTCATTCCCCGATATCCCTATAGTAGGAGAAGAAGATTCAAAGGACCTGAAGAAACCGGAAAACAACATTCTTTTAAAAAATATTGAAAAATTCCTGAAAAAAGAACCGGGACTTTACGACAATTTATACAAGGATATATTTGAAAGTATCGATCTCGGTAACGGATCACCAGACAACAACCTGTTCTGGACTCTCGATCCTATTGACGGGACAAAGGGATTTTTAAGAGGTGAACAGTATGCGGTTGCTCTGGCTCTGATAGAGAACGGAAAGGTCGTTCTCGGAATATCCGGATGCCCCAATCTTCGAATTGGTAATGAACCCGGTAATGACGGCTTTATTTACTTTGCAATAAAAGGCAAAGGCTCTTCTCAGATCAACTGTGAAACTTCGGAAACAAAAAAAATAAACGTTACCGGACATACAGACAAATCCAAAATGCGTTTTGTCCAGAGTTATGAGTCCGGACACGGGAATCTGGAACTTCAACTCGAAATAGCTAAAAAACTCGGAATAGGGGAACCACCGGTTCAACTTGACAGCCAGGTAAAGTACGGGATCGTTGCTTCCGGGAATGCGGAGATCTATCTGAGAATTCCAAACCCCAAATCTTTGGATTACAAAGAAAAAATATGGGATCATGCAGCGGGAAGCCTGATTGTGGAAGAAGCGGGAGGTGTCGTTTCAGATATAAAAGGGAAATCCCTTGATTTCAGCCTCGGATCGCAACTTACAGGCAACACAGGTATTCTGGCCACAACTCCCGAATTACAATCAAAGATACTGGAAATTATCGAAAACTCCTGAGATCACAAATCTCAGATGATTAAATGGATATCCTTCAGATCATAAAGATTGCCTCTTTAATTTTTATTTTACTACTGTTATTGAAGCTTAAAACAAATATTTCCCTCTCCCTCTTCATTTTATCGATTTATTCAATTATACTTTTTTCTTTAAATATCCTTACTGCTCTCTCATTTTCTCTGGATATTCTTGTCGATAAAACTTCTATCCGACTTTACATCATAATTGTTTCAGTTTTGTATATAACTATGATCCAGAAAAAGAAAAAAATGTTTGATCTTCTATTGTCATCACTGAGATCAATTTTCAAGAATGATAAGATCGTTTCAATGGCTGCACCATCTATAATCGGACTTCTGCCCATGCCGGGGGGAGCCCTCGTTTCTGCTCCTCTCGTTGAACAATCCACTGAGAAAATGAAGATGAGCCCTGAATTCAAAACTTATTTGAATTACTGGTTTCGTCATATTTGGGAATTCATCTGGCCAATTTATGCAGGTCTCCTCCTCTTTGAGGCCATGTCTGGAATCCCTCTAAAAACAATAATCCTTCATCAGGCTCCCTATACTCTTCTAAATATTATTTCCGGAATAATTATTGTTTCGTTATATTTGAGATCTGTTGGAGTTGAAAATATCCGGATTCAAACAAACAGTACAGTAAAAAATACGATAAATGAGTTCCTTGCAGGCATCTGGCCTGTTCTGTCTGTTATAAGTCTGTTCTTTATTTTTAATATACCACTATTTATATCCCTTGTTCTGACATCCGTTTCCCTTACTATTATCAAAAAGATCAATATTAGAGAAATCATCTCGATGCTATTCTCTCCCTTGATTGGCAAGACAATGCTTTTAATGGCATCTGTTCTAATATTTCAGAAGATAATATTTATTTCAAATATCTTCGGTTCAACGGGGAAAGAAAACATCTCTTTCACCTTTCTAATCTTTCTGAGTTTTCTTATTTCTTTTTCATTAGGATTCTTAACTGGTGTTAACACTGCATATATAGCCATCTCTTATCCTATCCTGCTTCCTTTGATACAGCATCTTCCAAATTTCGTCGATCTATCGATCTATATTTACGTAATAGGATTTTCCGGGATACTATTATCTCCAGTACACCTATGTCTTGTCCTAACCAATGAATACTTTAATTCGAACTTGTTAAAAGTTTACAAATATCTATTTCCACCTGTTTTTTTATTAATGATTGCATCTACGCTATTAGTATTTGCTTCATAAAGATCCTGTTATTCCAACCGTTGACAAAAATCCGTTAATTATTTAGACTATGTCAGACGTAAAACGGAATTAGAAATGTATAAAATAGGGCTAACTGGAGGAATATGCACCGGGAAGACCTATGTCCTTAATATTCTGGAAGAAGTGGGATGCTACACTGCTAAAGCAGATATAATTGCAAAAAACATAATTTTCTCCATTGATTCAGAGATATCATCAAAGATCATTGAGGTTTTCGGGGCCGATATTTATGACAAAGAATCCGGATTAAATAAAGAAAAATTTTCGAAAATGCTCTTCGAAGATACTGAAAAAAGAAACTTTCTGAACAATTATATTCACCCCCTAGTGGCAAAAGCCAGAGATAATATGTATAGAGAGCTTGAAAAAGCAAAAATAGATGGATATTTTGTATATGAATCTGCACTGTTGGTTGAATCAGGGACCTATAAATCTTTTGATAAGATTTTAGTAACCTATACAAATACAGCTGAACAGTTAAAGAGATTGACCGAACGTGAGAATATTGGGGAGGAAGAAGCAGAAAAAATGATCAAAGCACAATTCCCTATATCGGAAAAACTTAAAGTTGCTGATTATTCAATTGACACATCAGGTTCTTTCGATTCCACAAGACAAAATACACTTGAAGCCTTCTATTTATTAAAAAAAAATCTTGAAGAGAATAAAAAATGAATAAATCTAAATTTTTATCTAAATCACTAAAACTTCTGAAATTAACGGGCGAACCAGATGTTTCATCAATAACCAAAGCTTATCTTGACATAACCAATGCAGCTAAATTCCGGAAAGTGTTTATTTTGAACGAGGAGATGAAAGAAGAATTCATCAAATACCATGAAGCTTATGTGATCGCCATCAAAGAATTGTCAAACAATACATCAGGATCGGCCCCTGAATATTATCCTCCCGGTCGAATAGTGAATCTCCTTTTCAATCAGGGACTTTATCATCTTTTAAGAGAAAACTACTTGAAAGCCGGGGAGCGCTTTGAAGAGGCAGCCAGAATGAACAACAAGGATATTCTGACACAGATTTATCTGGGTTATATCCTGAAAAAAAGAAAAAATTACTATGCCGCGGAAAATTATTTATTAAAAGCTATTGATATGGATAAAGAAAATGAATATAGCTGGTTCTTTCTCGGCGAAACATATCTCGGAGCGGGTAAACTCGACAAAGCTTCAGCTGCATTCAGAAAAGTTGAAAATCTGTCCTTTTATAATAATGAAATGAAATCAGAGGTAAAAGATACTTTCAGAGAAATTGAGAGATTAAGACTGAAGAATTCTAAAAGATCACTCCTCTCCCGGGTCTTCAAGAAATAATCCACCCTTGTAAAAATCCTTTTCTCCTTCACTTTTCGCAATTACAACAGTACCGATACTGTCACTAAATACATTTATCATTGTCCTGAACATGTCCAGTGGTCTGTCTACAGCAAGCATTGTACCGATAATGATCGCAACATCAGCGTCCTTGAATCCTATCGCCTGAGTAACAATGAAAATAACGACCAGACCGGCACTCGGTATGCCGGCAGCTCCTATTGATGCAAGAAGTGCTGTTATTACAACCACAAATTGCTGCATAATAGTAAGATGGAGGCCCATTACCTGACTGATAAATATTACTCCTGCACATTCATATAAAGCAGTCCCGTCCATATTTACCGTTGCTCCGAGAGGAAGTACAAAACTGGAGATCCGGTTTGATACTCCCACATTTTTTTCCACATTCCGCATTGTAAGAGGAAGTGTGGCGGAAGAAGAACTTGTAGAAAATGCAGTCGCAAGAGCCGAGGCCATTGCTTTAAAATGCTTCAACGGGTTTATTCTTGTGAAAATAAAAAAGATCAACGGAAGAGTGATCAGGAGATGTATTGATAATCCTGCCGCAATAGTAAACATGTATTTACCCACAGCTTTTATCATGTCAAATCCGGTTTTCGCCACAACTTTTGTCATTAATCCGAATACTCCAATCGGAGCAAATTTAATTATCATTTCGGTAACTTTCATCATTAGCTCAAAGAACGAATTGAAAATATTCTTTATGGGATCTGCATGACGAGGTGGCAATCTGGAAATTCCGATTCCGAGTATAATGGAAAAAAAGATAACTCCCAGCATATCTCCGGAAGATGCTGCATGTACAGGATTAATCGGGACCATCCTGATCAGGATGTCCATCACAGAGCCGGGTGTATTCAGATCAGTGGGATTAAATCCTTTATTTACCGGAATATCAACTCCAACTCCGGGAGTAAAGATATTCGATAGGGTCAAACCGATCAAAATTGCCAGTATACTTGTAAAAACATAATAGATCATGGTTTTAAGCCCTATTCTTCCCAATTTTTTTCCCTCTCCGATATTTGACACACCTGTAACTATCGAAGTAAATATCAGAGGCACAATAATCATTCTCAGTAAACGGATAAAGATAGTACCCAGGGATGAAACTGTAGCAAAAACCGGACCCGAAGGCTCTCCATTATAAACTTTCTGAAATATTACACCTGCAACAATACCCAGAGACATCGCAATCAAGATTTGCCAGTGAAGTTTCAGCTTCATTAATCCTCCTTTTGAATGTAAGAAACTTATGATATAGTGTTCATTCTAATGAAATGGACTAACATTTTCAAGGAAACTTTTTATATATCCTCAATACATCTTTCCACTAAGATCCTGGGTTTTCTTGAAAAACTTCTGATCGCATATCTATTCGGTGCTTCCGAGATATCCGATGCCTATTTTTTCTCTTTTTCTATATTTATAATAATTTTTGATTTTTTTAACGAATCCACGTTACCGGCACTGTTACCTGAATATGTTAAAAGCCTTAAACATGCAAAAAAAAACCTCTTGAATTCTGCCTTTTCCTTTCTCTTTACAACAGGTTTTATAATCTCGGTATTCATTTTTCTATTTTCTCCTTTGATCATCAAAAGTTTTTCCAATTTTCCTCCGCAAACCGCAAAAATCGCTATTTCATACCTTAGGATAATCTCCCTTGGGATCGGGTTCGTTATTGCATCTATTGCCACTTATCTGTTTATTAACTCAGATCAAAAATTTCTCCCGGCCTCAATGGGCGATCTTATGTTCAAAGTAACAGGAACCATCTTTATCCTTTACACAATCATTAACAAAGAGGCAGGACTAATGCCACTTGCTATCGGAATTGTCTTTGGCTCTTTTTTGAAGCTTTTCACTCATATCTTTTATCTTAAGAAAAAAGGATCATCTCCCTTCCCGAGTTTTAATTCAAGCATTAAGCGCGTCCTGAAATTATCATCCCCTATGGTAATAGGAGTTTTCTTTGCAAAATCCCGAATTCTCTTTGATAATTATCTGGTCTCCGGAATGGCGATAGGGAGCGTAACAGCACTCCAATTCGGATATAGAGTAATGGAGTTTGGAATAGTTGTGATCCTGGAACCCTTTTCTACAGTTATATTTCCTGAATTTGTCCGGTTGGCAAAGAAACCGGAACTGTTTATTGAAAAGATCTCTTCCGGCATAAAATCATTGTTGATCATCTTTCTTCCAGTATCAGTTTTAGCCTTCATATTCAGGATCAATATAATTACTATATTATTCGGACACGGTTCATTCAGCCATTCTGATATCCTTGTTACTTCTGCCGCTTTCTCCTATTATGCACTTTCCATGTCGTTCATATGTATCGACCTCCTTTTGTCTAGAAGCCTTTTCGCACTTGGAGACACAACTTTTCCTGCAATATTTGAGATTACTTCGATTCTATTTCATGTACTATTCACTCTATCATTCAAGCAATATGGGATTCATATAATCTCACTCTCTTTTCTTCTGAACAGGATCATAAAATCTGCCCTTCTGTATATAAGGCTAAAGATAAAGACCGGGCATCATCTTGAGATCGGCCATTTCGTGATAAAGATCTCCATATTTATCACAATAAATACTATCATCATAATTACTTTAAAAAATCATTTTCAGTTCTTCAGAGAGGTCGGATTTGCTTCTTTTTTTGTACTCTCAATTGTTTTTATTTTATTTTATTTTGCAGAAATATTTCTGTCGGGAATTTCAAAAGATATTATGAAGATAATTAAAGAAAAGAAAGATCAGATATGATTTCTTTTCTCTACTGATTTAAAGAGCAAATCAAGTCTTGAGCCTTCAGAAAAGCAGATGTTTTTTCTTAGATTATTTATAGTCGGCTGAATATAGCGATAGAACTTCCTGTTTCCGGCAAAATACTGGTATCCAAAGGTTCCAAGCGCTTTTATACCCCTCTGGTATGCAGTTAAATAGATTTGTTCCATTTCTTTTTCTGATTTTTTTTCAAATATGGGAAGAAAGAATTGTGTCGACCCTGGTTGCAGATAAGGATCAAACACAAATGAAACAGAATCATAGAATTCAGGTGCAAGTAAAGAGTCTTGAAAATCAATCAGATAATAATTTTCGTCCTTAA
Organism: uncultured Clostridia bacterium; assembly: GCA_964400545.1. Taxonomy (GTDB): domain Bacteria; phylum Acidobacteriota; class Aminicenantia; order UBA2199; family UBA2199; genus UBA647. The sequence continues at coordinate 14,189 of CAYNUG010000007.1, forward strand.
CAAAAATGTTCCTCGAGTGAAAATCTCTGTGTGCAAAGATCCTTTTGCCGCTGATCTTATCCAGGTTCTCCAGTATTTCTTCACGGAGAGCTTGATGGCTGCCCCAATCGGGGGAAAAACTTAGCACGAAATTATCTATAAAAAAATCGATCTCAAATTTCATTTTTCTTAGATCAAGTTCAAAATCAGTATTAGAAGCCTTAATGTTTTTTATTTTTTTCAGGATCGATCCTATATCATCTCTGATCTTCAGATAATTTTTCTCTGAAGCGTTGGATAAATAATTTTGAATGGATATATCACCCACATCTTCCTGCAATAGGATATTATCACCAATCTGATCTACTATTTCCGGCACTCTGATTCCTGCTTCCATATAGATCTTAGTCAGATTTTCTATTCTCCCGATCTCTTCCGGATTGTTTTCCATATAAACCATTGCGACAAGAGTGTCTTCTCCGGTGAACACTCTGAAATATTCTCTGGATGATGCATCTCCTGCAAGTTTTGATATTTTTTTTGCACCTCTGATCTTTTTAGTCAGATTTTCAATAACCGCTAGTTCAGTTTCTTTTTTCATACTCAAATACTATAACATTCTCTTTCGGAATAAAGGATACAATGAACTTTTTATCTAAAGCTTCAGGCCCTATAATTACATGTGGCACAAACCCCGTAAGGTAATTCCGAAACCGTTTCAAAGGCCATATTTCCGCCTCTTTTCGAACAAAAAGATACTTTCCAAGTTGAACATTTACAGAACCTAATGAATATTTAAAAACTTTTCCATTCGACAAATATCTTGACCTCTCAGAAAGAGAAATTCCCGTTTCTAAGGCAAAATCATTTCTAACAGAGATATTTTCCGCTCCTGTTTCAATCACAGCAAGACCGTTAATAGAATTACAGATAACAGGAACCATTGGATATTTATAACCGAACCAAGGTACTTTCAGCACCTCCATATTCCCGGACTTGGCAATATCTGAAATAAATCTCTCGTCGGTCCTGATTATAAGACGACCCCTGATGAAATCAAGTGATATTACCCTATTGCTGATCATTGCGGGATTCAAATTTGCATCAAAAAAATCCTGGCGGGGTTTGGGTATGTATTTACCGAACAAACCGGAGATCTTAAATTCACCAAAACCAACAGATTTGTTGAAGATATTAAAGCCATCCAGTTTTTCCGATTCCGTTCCAATCTGCATAATGATCCGCCCACCTCTTAAAGATCTTAATTCTTCGTTCAGGTCTCTGTTGTGAATGATCCACCCCGCTGTATTCCCGGTATCAAGAAGAATACTGTATTTTTTGTCTCCTCTTTTTAAGACAATACTTTTTAATGATCCTCTGTTCCCGGTTTCAAATGGTATCTCGATCTTATCTTTTACAGAGTCAATATGAAAAAAGATCCCGTGACCCGCTTTGTACAATTTGTAATTTAATTTGAGATTTTCGTAATGAGTCCTGCCGGTTCTTTTGTTTACTCTTTTCATTCTGCCTTTATAAAGAGAAGATAATTTTTTAAATTCCCTTCCGGTTCTGAAGACTTCTGATGCAATCAAAAAATAAAGATTAGAATTTCCAAATCCGGATTCACGGTCGAGAAGGTTTTTCAGTGCTACCTCCGCTTTATTGAAATTTCTCTTAAACATTTCAACAAATAATTTCAGCTGAAGCAATGATCCTGAATCCCGGTTCTTGTTCGACAGAGAATCTGAAATAGCTGCTGCAGTTACGAGATCCCCCCGGGAGAGAGAATTAAATCCTTCAAGTATTCGGAGGGGGAGACTTGACCCGGATTCGTTCTTTATTTTTTTTATCAGGATTTCCGCTTCTCTGTTTTCTCCACTTCTGATCATTGATTCAATATATAAAAATTTAAACTCATCAGTTTCTTTAGTAAGATCAAAATCTTTATACTTTTCTATAATATGATCAAACTGGCCTCCAAAATAAATCTTTCTGATATTCGTTTTTTCCTGTTCAGTCTTTCCTCCCGTTGAGAATATAGGAAAGAGCAATACAATCAAGAACAAAATTACACAAAAAAACTTGAATTTGCTATTGGACATTCTTCTTTTCTCCAAAGTTGTTTACGTATTAAATATTTGAATGTTCATTCAAGAATTCAATAAAATCTAATCTTATACTTGACAGAAATGATATAATAAAACAAATAAAATATCGAATGATTTCAGGAGAGTAAAATGACCGACAAAAAAACGACCAATGAAAAAAACAAGTACGAATTTAAATCCGAAGTAAAACAATTACTCGACATTCTTGTCTATTCACTATATAAACATAAAGAAGTTTTTCTAAGAGAACTTATTTCAAACTCTATCGATGCGTTGAACAAAATAAAGTTTATCCAGTTGACCGAACAGGATATTGAAGACGGAAATACAGAACTCGAGATCAATATTTCTATTAACAAAAAGGATGGACGCCTTATTATAGAAGATACCGGGGTTGGTATGAGCAAAGCTGACCTTGTTAACAATATTGGGACGATCGCCCACTCGGGAGCAGTTGATTTTCTTAAAAAATCATCCAAATTGGAGAATGAGGAGAAGGTTGATCTTATTGGAAAATTTGGAGTTGGATTTTATTCAAGCTTTATGGTGGCAAAAGAAATATTTATCTATACAAAATCGTACAAAAAAGGTAGCAAAAGCCTGCTCTGGAGATCGAAAGGAGATAACAGTTTTTCTATTGAAAAAAGCGACAATAAAGTTCGTGGAACAAGAATTGAGCTCGTTCTCAAAGACGAAGAGAAGGAATTCCTTGAAAAAGCAAGAGTGCAGGCTATCATTGAAGCACATTCAAAATTTTCCCAGTTCCCTATTCTGCTTGAAAAAGAAGAGATCAAAAGTACTGCTGCAATTTGGACTCAGCCTAAAACAAACCTGAAGAAAAAAGACTATATTGAATTCTACAAATTCTTCGAAAACACCTCGGAAGATCCGGAATCATACATTCATATTTCATCTGACGCTCCTGTTCAGTTTAATTCTATTCTCTATTTTCCGAAATCCAACTTCGAGATCTATGGAATTGCCAAAAAAGATCCTGGCATTGATCTTTATTCCAACAAAGTCCTTATCGATAAAGGCTCTAAAGATATAATTCCCGAACATTTTAGATTCATAGTGGGAATTGTAGATTCAATGGAATTACCATTAAATGTCTCCCGGGAATCAATACAGAGCAATATTAAGATTGATAAGATCAGAAAATATCTTGTAAAAAAAATAATTGATGAGCTGATCCGGATAAAAAATAAAAAATATGATCAATATCTTAACATCTGGAAGAATTTTAACAGAAATATAAAGGAAGGAATTATTAATGACTTCGATAATAGAAATAAATTATCGGATCTGCTCTTGTTCAATTCTTTAAAATCTGAAAAAGATGAATTAACTGACTTGGGGAAATATAAAGAAAGTATGAATGAATCTCAAAAAGAGATATATTATGTATCGGGAACCGACATTACATCCATAGAAAAGAACCCTTCACTTGAAATATTCAGAAAAAATGAAATTGAAGTACTCTATCTCACTGATCCCATCGATGAGTTCGTGTTTGAACATCTGAGAGAATACAATGGTATTAAATTCAAACTTATAGAAAGTTCAGACATCGATCTGGAAAAACCTGTTCAAAAAGATCAGGACGAGGATACTCTAAAAGACCTGAATAATTTTACCGGATATCTTAAAACAATATATGGAGACAAAATAGAAAAAATTGAGATATCCAAAAGGCTTGTCGACAGCCCCTGCATTCTTCTTAACCCTTCGGATGGCCCTTCGGTACAGATGGAAAAAGTCATGAAAATGATCAACAAAGAATATTCTTTCTCTAAAAGGGTTTTTGAAATTAATCCCGACAACAAGCTTATAAAGAAACTGGTCAGCATTCATAAATCTGATCCATCTTCCGATTATCTGAAAAAGATCTCACTCCAACTTCTCGATAATCTTATCCTGAGAGAAGGTGTGTATGATAATTTTGATGAAATGATCGAAAGGATCAATGATATAATGTTAAAAGCAGCAGAAAATATTGAAAAATTATAATAGTTCCCGTTTTGAACGCGGCAGCGGAATATTACTTCATATCACATCTCTTCCGGGAAAATTCGGGATAGGCAATCTGGGTAAAAGCGCATTTGAATTCATTGACTATCTTGAGGCGGGGGGTCAGAAGTATTGGCAGATACTTCCCGTAGGCCCCGTATCTTCAGGATATTCCAGATCCCCATATTCTTCCTATTCTTCCTTTGCGGGGAATCCACTTTTAATAGACCCGGTAACACTCCAAGGTGAGCCATGGATGAAATCTGATATTCTTTCCAAACTTAAAGAACAGAAAAACAATCAATTTGTTGATTTTGAAAAAGTAGAAACAGAAATATTTGATATTCTTAAAATCGGGTACAAAAACTTTATTCAGAATTCATCCGGATCGGTTTTGGAAGAATATAACGATTTTTGTGAAAAGAACGAATACTGGTTAAACGATTATTCCCTGTTTGTTTCTTTGGCAGATCGGTTTAATACTTTTAACTGGAGATCATGGGATAACGGTATTAAGAATAATGATTCTGAAACAATAATAAATACAAAAAAATTGTTAAATGAACAAATTGGTTATCATAAATTTATTCAATATATTTTTGAGAAGCAATGGAAAAATTTAAAGCTCTATTCAAAAAAAAAAAATATCTCCCTAATTGGTGATATTCCAATATATGCAGGCATGGATAGTGCAGATGTCTGGGCAAATACCGGGATTTTTCAGTTTTCACAAGATCTGTTTCCGACTGGTGTCTCTGGCGTCCCTCCCGATTATTTTTCGGAAAACGGCCAGAAGTGGGGAACCCCGATTTACAGATGGTTCAAACACGGGACAAGACATCTTGATACGTATAACTGGTGGTACAAAAGAATGAAGAGGTATCTGGAACTGGTTGATATTGTAAGAATAGATCATTTCAGAGCTTTTAGTTCTTTCTGGAGTATCGATCCAGGGTCATCTGATGGGAAAAATGGTCATTGGGAAGTAGGACCCGGGAAAGAATTCTTCGATTTTTTAAGAGAAAAGTTAGGATCACTGCCAGTCATTGCCGAAGATCTTGGGATTATTAACGAAGATGTTGAAAAGTTGAGAAGCGAATCTGGCTTTCCCGGAATGAAAATACTGCAATTTGCTTTTGACGGACAACCCGACAATCCTTATATTCCGGAAAATCTTTCCGACCCTAATTGTGTAATATATACAGGAACTCATGATAACAATACTTCAAAAGGGTGGTTTTTCGAAGAAATTTCCGATGAAAGTACAAAACAATATATAAAAAATTATCTTGGGATTGATGATAATAAAGATTTTATACAAAAATTTATCGAACTTGCACTGTCTTCAATTGCAGATATTTCAATAATACCGTTACAGGATATTCTCGAATTACCGGGAAGTTTCAGATTTAACACACCCGGAACAACAAACAACAGGAATTGGTGCTGGAAAACTGTAAGTACTTCGCTGGAAACCGAGAGAATGAAAAAACTGAGATCTCTTTGTGAACTATACAAAAGATAAAAATGGATCTTAACAAACCTTATACAAAGTTATCCGAGAATCTATTCGTTCTCCATGAAAAAATGTTTCCTCTTTATCTTATTACAGGTAAACAAAATTTTCTTATCGATACTTCGATCTCAGCTCTTCAGAAGAATATTTACAAAAAAATAAAGCTACTATTGCACAACAGGCCCCTTGATCACATTCTCCTTACCCATTCCCATTATGATCATACAGGATCTGTCCCGTTTCTACAGGAAAAATTCAATTCATCCATTTCCGGGTCGAGAAGGACAATAGATCTGCTACAAAAAGAAAATGTCAGGGCATTTATAAAGGATATGAACAAAAACTTTAACAATATCCTCGGTATCAGTGAAAATGTTGAATTCCCGGAGATAAAAAAACTAAACATTTTGAATGATGGTGACAGGATCGATATTGATGAAGACCGGTATTTCGAAGTAATCACATCTCCTGGCCATACAAAATGTTCAATATCTTTTCTCCTTCTTCCGGAAAAGATATTGTTTCCCGGTGATGCTGCAGGTGTATTGGAAAAAAACAATAAAATAAAACCACTCTTCCTTTCCGATTATACTTCTTATGTAATATCCCTGAAAAAATTACTTGGAATCGGAGCGGAAATGCTCTGTCCTCCTCACAATAATTATATTATCGGAAAAAATAAAGTGAAAGATCATCTGGCCCGGGCTCTCAAAGCAGCAATAGATCTTAAGGAAAAAATAACAAGATCACTTGAAAGCGGTGCAGGAATTAAAGAAGTATCGGAAAATGTCCTTGAGAAAGAATTTCCGCTCCCGACAGTCGAAGGCCCGTTAAAGGCCTTTAATATAAATTTGGATTCAATGGTTCGTGCTGTAAAAAAATTATTGGATTCCGGATCTAAATGATCATTTTTCTTATCTCAGACTCGGGATCGATTGTTATTATTTTTTTTTCAGTAATGATACCGGTTATCAAATCAAAAGGGGTAACATCAAAAGCGGGATTAAATACCTTTGTTTCCTGAGACACGATCCGCTTTCCGGAAAACATTCTTACTTCATCTCCGTCTCTCTCTTCAATTGGAATTTCCTCACCTGATCCGGCTTTTGTATCAATAGTAGAGACAGGTGCAGCAACATAGAATGGAATATTGTGGAAATTTGCTAAAACCGCAATGGAATAGGTCCCTATCTTATTTGCAGTATCTCCGTTCAACGCAATTCTGTCAGCACCAACAATAACCGTATCTATTTTACCTTGTGACATCAAATATCCGACCATGTTATCTGTAATCAGCGTAACAGGGATATTCTCCTTCTGCATTTCCCAAACAGTGAGACGAGCACCCTGTAAAAACGGTCTGGTTTCTCCTGCGACAACAGAAATATTCTTTCCTGAGGAATGAGCACTCTTGATCACCCCCAGGGCTGTCCCGTATCCGGCAGTCGCAAGACTTCCTGCATTACAATGTGTTAAAACAGTTTCTCCGGGATTTATAACTTTCTCTCCAATTTGACCTATGGCTTCGTTTGTTCGGATATCATCTTCTTGTATTTCCAGAGCCCTTTTTAGAAGTTGTTTTTTTAATACTTTTACATCTGTACCATAAGTAACAAAAACTTTTTTCATCTCTTCAAGCGCCCAGAATAAGTTAACCGCAGTGGGACGTGTGGATCCTAGCTTACTAATTATTTCATAAAAAAAAATTTCGGGGTTTTTCTCATTGTCTTCAATTTTATTAACTCCAAGAACAACCCCAAAAGCTGCAGCGACTCCGATTGCAGGTGCGCCACGTATAACCATATTTTTTATACTGTCAGCGACTTCCTGACATCGGGAATGCTCAACAAACTCTTCTTTGAACGGAAGCAATCTCTGATCGATCATATAAACCTTTCCTTTCTTCCATTCAATTGTTGGAATCATTTCTATTCGGGACTTAAAGAGTTATCGCAACCATCCGGGAAGCGCCCCTTCTCTTCTCGCTTCTCTCAGGAATTTTTCTTTGGCTGATTTTCTCTGTTGAAAACTTGCTTTAAGTTCTGCCATCTGCCTCTGAAGATTGTTAACTCTCTGCTTTAGTTCCTGTTGAAGAGAAGGCGTCGTTGCAATAAGGAAATCGGAAGAAGCTTTATTAAGAGAGCTCTGGGTTTCCTGTATCTGTTTCCTGACCTGCTCAATTCCATTATTAACAGAATTGAGCCTACCTCTCCAGTATTTCTCATCCTTAATCTTTTCCTTCTTTTTGGGCTTAGTTTTTGGAAGAATTGAAACGGGAACTTCCGCATCAACAAATGTCTTACTTCTCTTTAATGAATATTCACTAATCCTATCGTTAGTTAAAACATATTGTGATTTTGAAATATTTTTTCTTCTCTCCTTCTCTTTTTTCTGTAATTTAACAAGATTTAATGATTCCGAAATTAGAAAAAAAGAAAGTATAAAAAATAATAGAAATAAAAATAGTTTTTTCATTTTCCTATTACTTGGATATCCACTCTTCTGTTCTTCCGCCTGTTAATCTCTGTACTGTTATCAAAAGGAGTATCTTTTTCTCCGTAAAAATAAGTTTCTATGAATTCCGGAGCAATATTAAGAGTATTTATAATATAATTTTTTACCTCGTCAACTCTCTTTTTAGAAAGCTGAAGATTATATTCAACTCCCCCTATACTACAAGTGTAACCTCTGAGAATAATAACAAATTCCTTTTTCGAATTAATAAATTCCTTCATCTTAAGAAATTTCTCTTCTATCTTATCTTTTAACTTATATTCATCGATGGGAAAAAGAGTTGTGAAATCAAAAGACTCTTCAGTAGATGAAACTTCTTCCGTAATCTTTTTGCTCTCTTTGATCAAAGGCAATTTGCTGTTATTTGTTTTCTTTACTATGACTTCGGGAAGAACTGTCAGATATGAGCCCAATGTGATCGGAAAAACAGAATCTATTATTTTAACAGTCGAATTTGAATTCTGAGGTTTGATTACAATACCACTGCCAATAATGATTTTCGGAAGGCCCTTTTTCACAATTTTGTAAAAAAGAACAAAGTCTCCTTTGGAAACTTCTCCCTTTCCCAGATCAACGGCAACAATATGCCCGGAAACACTTATCTCTCTCTCCAGATCAAGGAATTCACCCGCAAATATAACTCTACCTGTTAATTGAGCTTCAGGAAGTTTGCTGAGTTTGTAATTAATACTTCGTTTTACGACCTCCTCTTCATCCTTATAGGGAATCAGGTAATCATTCAAATGAATATGAAAACAGGCACTTCTTACTGTTACAATTGCACTTCGTTCATACACTGCAACTATTTCAGCAATTCCTTTTTTAAGAAAAAGTGTACCAAGAAGCCTGTGGGAAAATTGATTAAAGATCTTTCTTCCCTGAGCCACAATAGAAAAAGTATCGCCTTCTTTCAGTCCACTACTTTCACCTCTGTTAATAATAAGATTATCGTTTACGGAAAATACAACTCTTCCCTCATCCATGTTGTCGCTTCCAACAATCTTAATATCTTTTGATATTCTTTTTTTAATTTCATAAGAACAATCAATATCTGTTTTTGAAATCAGAAGAAATTTTTCTTTTGTAAGTTGAGTTTCATCAAAAATATATTTTTTTTGTACCGAAAGAACCATACCGTACAGCATTAGAAATATTACCAATAAAATATTTGCTTTTTTCATCCCCTTCTCCTGTCAAACAAATTTGAAACTGCACTTCCCCGATAACTTCAATTATCTATTCAATATTATCTTTTATTTTAATAGAATAATTATTTTATTTTGTCAAGTTATTACTTAAATCTTTAAATCTAATATTTGACATTTTATACTTAATATAGTAAGAATTTCACATCGAGAGAAGAAAATATTTTTCCGTTACTGAATCGCCAATACCAATAGAGTTGCGCAAAATTTATTCGGAAAAATTAACAGGAACACTATCTTTAAGCAGTGATAATTTCAAGAAGAATATTTATTTTAGCGATGGTTCTATTCTTTATGCAGATACAAATGTCATCCAGGAGAGACTTGGAGAGATTCTTTTTAAAGAAGGAATGATAACGAGACAGCAATTCTGGAACATTCACAAAATGATCGAAGGGAAAAATCTTAAGCTTGGAAAACTGCTGGTTGAGAACAAGATTCTTACCGAGAAAGATATATTTCAGGGGATGAAACTACAGATTCGTTCTATAATTTTTTCATTTTTTTTTCTCAACTCGGGGCAATGGAATTTCGAAGAGAAACCACCGGAAATTCAAAATGATTCGAAATTCAATATTGATCTCGGGCAAATCATATATGAAGGTGCCACCAGATACATACAAAACCTGAATTATTATGTGGACCAGTATTTTTCGAAATCTCCTGTACTTTTAATGTTACCTCCGGGAATAAATGAAGTCATTCCGGAAAAACTAATCGGGTTCCATTCATCACTTAGCAATTATAAAAACAAATCTAACGAGGAAATTCATGAAGAGCTCGGGATAACCGAAAAAGAATATTGGCAGAACGTTCTGCCACTGTTCCTTCTTGGAACAATTGATTTCGAAACAATTGACATTAAGGAAGAGGATAGACAGAATATAGAAACAGTAATTGGATTGTACAAAAAAATTAAAAATGAGAAGATCAATTTTTATGAAATATTGGGATTAAAATCGGATGCGTCTTCAGAAGAAATACGAAATTCATATTTTGATTATGCAAAAAAATATCATCCTGACAGAATTGCTACCGCTCCTGATCCGGGGGTCAAAGAGATGGCAAATATTGTATTTTCAGAGATCAATAGAGCGTATGACACACTTAGTGATGATGACAAAAAACGGCAATATGATATTGATAAGATCAGTAAAAGCAATGAAGACGGAACGGGTCCGGACAAATCGCTGGAAAGAGCATCGCTCCTGCACCGGAAAGCCAAAACTCTTTTTAACCAGAAAAATTACTGGCAATCTTCAACTTTACTTGAAGAAGCGATAAGACTAAATCCCGACAGGGGTGCATATTTCCTATTACTGGGGATGTCCCAAATGAACATAAGAACAATGATCAGAGCTGCGGAAAAGAACCTTGCCAAAGCAATAAACCTCGATCCGTGGAATCCCGAACCGCTTGTAGCCCTGGGACTTCTTTTTTTTAATGAGAATATGCAAAAGAGGGCTGAAGGATTTTTCAGAAAAGCTTTGTCCATAGATCCGGAAAATACAATTGCAAAAAAAAGACTGAAAGAAATCGAGGGAAGTTCTTCAAAGAAAAAATCTCTTTTTAAAAAAAAGATCCACTAAGTTAGAGTATTCATAAGGATTTCTGATACTTTATCTGTTATTTTTTTTACATCTGAAAAAATTTCGAATGATTCTTTCTTGATTTTTGTAACAAATACCTGATCATTAATTCCATCAAGATTTATCAAAACGTTATAATATGCTCCCGCCGCCGCCGCCATAGAGGTCAATCCGGCAACACCGGAATCTGAGAGGGAATTTTTATTACCATAAGAAGCAACTTCAAATGCCAGTTCGGCTGCTTCCTTTGACCTCTCAAGAACCGAGAAGGGAATCATTGTTGCTTTCATAGTAGCTTCTTTAACTGATTTGTCCCTGATCCGTTTTTCTTCCTCATCTTTCTTTGGAAGTGAAAAAGCATCCATAATTTTATTGAACGCAATTGTATCTCTGTCAATTGCATCAATAAAAAATCTGTTTAGTTCCTGCCCTGACTCAGAAGCACTTATCATTTTTGCTCTAACATTTTTGTATTTCAATTTTCCTGTAGTTAAATTACCAACCATCGCACTTAAAGAAGAAGATAGCGCCCCGCAAAGAGCCGCAACACTTCCTCCACCCGGAGCAGGAGAATCTGAAGAAAGCTCTTCTATAAATTCATCTAACTTCATGGAAACGAGTCTTCCCGGTTTTCTAAATCTATATTCAATCACCCTTTCTTCAATCTTGAATTCAGATATTTCATTCAATCCCATACTTTGAACAGCGATCCTGAGTATCTCTTTTTCCGATACACCAGTTGATGATCCCTGTTTATTCAGGTAGTGAATCCCGGATTCAAGTAATGCTTTTAAAGGGATTAGCCCAACCAACTCACTACCGGTAACCCTTGCTCCAAATTCTCCGGCCAATCTTTCTGATTCATCAAAAATTCTGTAAAGGGGAGATTCGTTAAAATCAAGAATATTCACTGTCACCTGCGCCATTTTGTACTCTTCGATATACCAACCCATTCCCTGCACACCTTTAAAAAGTCCGGGGACGGTCTTTTTCTCTCCGGTTTCCTTGTTTTTTACTATTCTCCCTTTCTCACGAATCCTTTTTGCAATTTTACTGGCAATTTTTGTTTCTCTCGTATTGAGGTTAACATTGTAAGCGATTAAAAATCCTCTTGCTCCAATTGCCGTAGCACCACTCCTGCTGTTAAAAACAGGTTTACCAAAATCGGGAACAAAATCCTTCATTTTAAATTTTTCCGAAAGTGCCTCATATTCCCCTTGCCGAATATCCGGCAATCGTTTTCTTTCTGGAACTGATGCAGAATTTGCATAGAGGAATACCGGTATTCCTAATTCCTCACCAACTCTTTTTCCTACTTTTTTTGAGATTTCTATACATTCTTCCATCGTTACACCCGAAACGGGAACAAAAGGGCAAACATCTGTTGCCCCCATCCTGGCATGAGTGCCTTTATGTTTAGACATATCTATAATTTCGGAAGCCTTTTTTATTGCAAGAAATGCAGCTTCTGCCACTCCGTCCGGACTGCCGGCAAAAGTAACAACTGTTCTATTTGTATCTTTCCCGGGATCTACATCCAGTAGCTCAACTCCCTCAACACCTCGAATTTCATCGGTAATTTTACCGATCAACTCCATATCTTTTCCTTCTGAAAAATTCGGAACACATTCAATAATTTTTTCCATTATTACTCCTGTTTATTATTAGTCTCTTGATTTCCTGTTTTTCTCTCTCCATTCGGAAATCTTTTTATGATCACCGGAGAGAAGCACATCAGGAACTTCTTCACCTTCAAAATCCCTTGGCATAGTATATTGAGGATAACCAAATTGATTTTCAATATAAAAAGAATCTGTTTCAACTGATTGTTTATTTCCAACTACTCCATCTATCATGCGACTCACACTCTCCATAAATATTCCGGCGGCCAGTTCCCCGCCCATAATAACATAATCACCAATTGATATTTCCATATCAACGTATTTATCAATGAATCTCTGATCAACCCCCTCATATCTTCCACAAAGAAGAATAAAATGGTTCTCTTTAGAAAATATCCGGGCCTTCTTCTGGGTAAGTTTTTCTCCATAAGCAGAAAACAAAATGACCTTTCCGTCTTTCTTTTCTTTTACATGATTAACAGCATTTCTAAGTGGTTCCGCTGTCATAACCATTCCAGCTCCACCACCATAAGGACGATCATCCGTTTTTCTATGTTTATTGGACGAAAAATTTCTCAGATCATAAATATCAACCTCTATTAATCCTCTTTCAACTGCTTTCCGGAATAAACCCGAACCGGTAATACCATTCATCATATCCGGGAATATTGTAACAATGGAAAAATGCATTATTTATTCAAGGTTTGTAAACCATCGGGAGGATCTATTAAAATCTTTTTTTTTGCATGATCGATGTTCACAACAATGGAATCATCTAATGGGATCATTAAATGAACAGTCCCATCGTATGTCTCGATCATTTTGTTAAGTCCGGAATCAGCCACCCTGCTGACAATTCCCCAAGAAGAACCGTGAATATCAGAAACAGAATATCCATTTATTTTTGGAAATGCGGTACTTTTTCTAAGGTTTTCGGAATAAACATCATATCCAACGATCGAAAGTGCATCCTCAATTGAGTTGGAAATGTTAAATTTCATTATCATCATCTGGCCATTTTCAGAGTGGGATTCCACCTTGGCTATTCTAATTTGTTTTGTTGATCTTAACTCAAATTCTCCGGAAAAATCAATAGATGAAAAATCTGCTTCATGGGAAATCTGACAAACAACTTCTCCTTTATTTCCCCGACTTTTTGAGATCTTACCTAAAAAAAACAATACCTATTTTTCTTCACGATCGAAATTTTCAATTATCTCGAGATTAAATCTCCTTTTCTGTTTCATTCCTGCAGCAGCAAGTATGGTTCTGATAGCTCTTGCGGTTCTTCCCTGTTTTCCAATAACTTTCCCCAAGTCAGATTGGTCAACTCTTAACTCAAGTATTGTCGTCTGTTCTCCATCAATCTGAGTTACCTTAACTTCATCAGGATTATCCACTAATGCTTTACAAACTGTTTCAACGAGTTGTTTCATGTTGCCTCCTTAACTTTCAGTATTGGTCTTCTTTAATAAAGATTTAACTGTAGCAGATGGTTTTGCTCCCAACTTAATCCACTTGTTATATTTTTCCATGTCAATCTTCACCTCAGGATTTTCCGGAAGAGGATTATAATGACCAATCCTTTCGATATATCTGGATTCCCGTGGTTTCCTTTTATCAACTGCAACGACCCTATAGAACGGTTTGTGTTTTGTACCCATACGTGTTAATCTAATTACAACCATAGTAAAACTCCCTGTTTAATAAGCCTTAATCTACCCCATTTTCGATGAAAAGTCAAATTTTTGCAGCATTTTTTTAAAAAACGGTTTCTTCATGAATTTTTTCATCTGGAAGTACTGTTTTAACAATTGATTGACCTCCTGGACTGTTCTTCCGGAACCTTTTGCTATCCGGTATCGCCTTTTCCCGTTAATTATTTTTGGCTTCTCTTTTTCCTCTCTGTTCATAGAATTTATTATTGCTATTGTATGAATTATCTTTTTATCATCTACTTCAACATTTCTGTTTGCCGGGAGTCCCATATTCGGCATCATTCCCATTATATCCGACATTGATCCTAACTTCCGGATCTGTTTTAATTGTGCAAGAAAATCATCGAGGGAAAATTCACTCCTCATCATTCTTCTTGCCATTTTCTCTGATTCATTTTCATCAAATTCTTTTTCTGCTTTCTCTATGAGCGTAAGGACATCTCCCATACCGAGGATCTTTGATGCTATTCTATCAGAATGAAATTGCTGAAAATCACTATACTTTTCCCCTGTCCCGATAAATTTGATGGGTTTTTGAGTAACTTTGACAATTGACAAAGCCGCACCACCTCTCGTATCGGAATCAATTTTCGTCAGCAAAATAGAGTCAATCCCGATTTCCTCAGAAAAACTGAGAGCGGAATTAACCGCATCCTGCCCGGTCATGGAATCAGCGACAAAAATTGTTTCAATCGGGTTAAGTATGGATTTAACGAGTTTTAGTTCTTCCATTAGCTCCTGATCGATATGTAGTCTTCCGGCTGTATCTGCAATAACATAGTCATATCCATGCTCTTTTGATTTTGCCAGGAGATCTGTGGCAATTTTTTTTGGTTTTTTTTGCTCTGATTCAAAAAAATTAACTCCAATCTGAGATGAGATGGTTTTAAGTTGTTCTCCGGCAGCCATTCTTTTAAGGTCAAAAGAACATAAAACCGAAGATTTTCCCCTCTCTTTTAAAAAATACGCCAGCTTTCCGGCAGAAGTGGTTTTTCCTGTTCCCTGAAGCCCGACCAACATTATTACGGCGGGTTTTCCTGATGCTTTGTTAAGTTCACTGCTTCCCGATCCCAGCAGATTTTCCAGTTCGCTTCTGACTATCTTTACAATCTGCTGATAGGGATTCAGGCTTTCCTGAACCTTGGATCCTAACGCTTTTTCTTTAATATTGCCAACAAACTCCTTAACAACTCTGAAATTCACATCTGCTTCGAGAAGAGATAATTTGATTTCTTTTAAAGCTTTTTCGATATTCTCTTCGGTGATTTTCACTTCACCCTTAAGATATTTAAAAACTTTGTTGAATTTCCCGCTCAGATTTTCTAACATTTCTTTGCTCGTTACCCGGATATCTTATACTTTTGTCCGTATTCCGTTATCTCAACACTATTCACTCCTATAGACAACAATTCCTTTTTTAAATTAACAAGACTGTCGCTTTCTCCGTGAACGAGAAATATTTTTTTTAACCTTTTCAGATCATAATCGGACACCCAGTCTTTGATCTCGTTGTAATCAGCGTGCGCCGAAAAAGAATTAAGAATTTCTATATCTGCATTAACAGAATAGGTCTTTCCAAAAATTTTGATGCTTTTATCGCCATCCACAAGCTTTCTACCAAGTGTGTTTGCCGCCATAAATCCAACTATTGTAACGATGGTGTTTTTATCTTCGATATTATTTTTCAAATGGTGAAGGATCCTTCCGTTCTCGGCCATACCACTGGCAGAAATAATGATTAGCGGCCCCTTATTTGAATTAATTTCTTTGGATTCTCTTACGGACTGGACGTAATTAATGTTATCAAAACCGAAAGGATTGATGTTTTCAGAGATAAAATCTTCATATGTTTCCTCATCAAAACATTCAGGATGGATCTTAAATATAGATGTGGCATTTACAGCCATAGGAGAATCAACAAAGATGGGGATACGGGGTATTCTGTTCTCAAGCTGAAGTAGATGAAGAAGATATATGATCTCCTGAGTTCTTTCTATTGTGAAAGCCGGGATTATGATCTTTCCCCCATTCTTAACAGCTTTTTTTACAATATTTTCAAGTCTCTCATTCCCTGCTCCGGTAGATTCGTGGAGCCGATCTCCATACGTACCTTCCAGAATAAGATAATCGAGATCAGGCATAGTTTCCGGATCTTTTAAGATTGGAAGGTTCTTTCTTCCCAGATCTCCTGAATATCCGATTTTCAGATCTTTGCCGACCGACAGACAAACCATTGAAGAACCCAGAATATGCCCGGCATCAAACAATTCTGCCTTAACGCCTTCGACAGGAGTAAATTCTCTTCTGTAATTTATTGTTATAAATTGCTGAAGAGTTCTGATAACATCTGACGAATCGTACAGCGGCTCATAGATCTTCAACTCTCTATCCGGATACTTTTCAGCTTTCTTCTTCAGATATTCACTATCTTTCTGTTGTATATAAGCACTATCGAACAATATAATGTTTGCAATATCTCTGGTTGCCGGTGTTGAATAAATATTTCCCGAGAATCCATTGTTGACCATAACGGGAAGAGCACCGGAATGATCAAAATGTCCATGAGTAAGAATGATGCAGTCGGATTTCGAAGGATCAAAAGAGAGATTGCTGTTTTTTAGATAGGATTCTTCTCTTTTCCCCTGGAACATTCCCGAATCGATCTGTATCGTTTTTCCATTATATTCAAAAAAATGTTTTGAACCTGTAACCTCTCTGCAAGCACCATGAGAATAAAGGGTAATATTATTTTCTTTCATGTGATATTTATACATCCAATTCATCATAAATACAATAAAGAATTAGGTTTTACAAAGACTCTGTAAAGATGATATAATAATTTCTATACTGGAAAAGAATGGAAATATTACCAAAAAATAAAATTCTTAGGCATAGAGGGTTAACTTTCTTAATAGCCAGAAGTATTTCCAATTGGGGATACAAGCACCTTACAAAAGCACATGTTGAATTCAACAATGATCTGTTGGACCTGAAGCATAAAGGATCTGTATTTCTTTATACCGGCCTTCACAGAAGCCTTTGGGAAACTTCGGGAATGCTTTCTGCTTTGAATATTAATAAACTTCCGATCCCTGTAGTCGGGATGGGTGATAACCTTATCAAAGGAAAACTATTCGTAACGCTTGCAAAGAACACAAGTGTGTTTCTTGTGAAAAGGGGTAAGACAAGGCGGGAGATAGTTGAGTCTGCCAGGGAACTAAGAAAGAACATGTATAGTTTCATGGCATACGGCAGAGATGTTCTTTTGTTTCCGGAAGGGACAAGGACCAGTATTCCCCGCACTGGTGAATACGGAGGTTTCTTCCCAACTTCCTTTGATGCTCTTCTCGAATATGAAAAAGACAAAAAATCCAAAAGCAGTGATCTTGCAGGAATTAAACACTTCGATGTAAACATAATCCCCTTCAACTGTGATTATTCGGTGATCCGGGAAGGGCGAGAACTCGCTGGCTTTAACGCCGAAACACCAAGGACATTAAAGATCTGGGACTCTCTAAAAATGTTAAAACATATTAAAGACGTTTACATCACTTTCGGCTCTCCAATTAAGGTGTCAGACCATCTGGGTAAGACCAGAAAAGAAGTTGCGGTTATGACAAGAGAAAAATGCATGGAACTGATTAAGATCCTGCCTGTTAATTTAGTCGCAAGAGCACTTGTTGAATCAATAACAGAAAAAAAATATGACATGGAATCTATTTATAAAAAAATTGAAGTTGTAATGAAAAAATTGGCCATTCACAAAGATAAACTAAGGGGATTCTCCGATAATTCCAGCCCCGAAAAGATTTTCCTGTCGGTTTCAGAATCTATTCCTGATTTCAGAAACCCATCACCGGAAAAACTTTCCCTATATAGACTATATTCTGATTACATTAACCATTATTTCAATTAATTCTCAATAATGTTCCTATAATAGGTCAGGATTATACAAAAAAAAATAAAAATGGGACATTTTATAAAATTTTCTTCAAATTTATATGGAATTGAATTTGCTTATAATTAAAATGATGAAAAACACATTAAAGATTACTAAATATATATTTATATTATTAGTAATTATTATTTTACAAAGCTGTAAAAGTCCATCCCTGAATTTTGAATGGTTCCTCTTTGAAGCAGAAGGTTCCTATTCATCTGGAACGATCACAAGCTATCTGAAATTGAATGCCTGGGTCAAAATCAACCAGTCAACAATCAACATCAATCCGGCAAGCCCTCTTGACACAACAGATTTCACAAATGCCTCGGTGGACAACTGGAGATTCTTGATTTATGAAGGGAAAAATCTTGTCATGGAAGTTAACAAGCAAAATTTAGATCTGAACTTTGACGGAATTTATAAAAATGTTGCAATTGACAGGAATGATTACCTCTACGTGGCAATCGTATCGGAAACTCCTCTTCCGGGAGATATATTCAAGGGAATGAATCCTGACTCGGTAATAGTTGAAATGTCATTGTTTGATAAAAGCGGAAACACATATTTTGTTACCAACTCTGTCTCATTTAATTTTCAAAGAAATTAAATAAAAGTCAATTCAAACTTTATCATTATCCTTGATAAGCTTAAATATTGTTAAAATTACAATAATTATGTATAATTCCTTCATGAAAAGAATAATTTGTTCTATAATTTTTATTCTTTTCAGCCTTACTCTTAGCGGATTAGATCTAAAAGTCCCTCTTCAACAAAGTATGCATACGGTCTGGACGACCAAAAATGGTCTGCCTTCAGATTCTATTAACGACATCTTTCAGGATCATAATGGGTATATCTGGATCGGAACATTCAACGGGCTTGTTAGATTTGATGGAATAAATTTTTTTACATATTCAAAATATGAAGATCGGGGCTTTGAAAGCAATTCTGTCACAACGCTGATATTAGGAAAAGATCATGAGATGTGGATCGGTACTAACGGAGAAGGGATTGCCAGATACAAAAACAACACATTTGAAATGTTCAACAGTTCGGAGCTCAAAAATAATATCATCAAATCTCTTTCGGTTGACAGGTCCGGCAATTTGTGGATCGGTTCTGGAAACGGATTGTTAAAGCTTGATCAAAAAGGAAAGATTTCTCTCCCTTTAGGTGGTTTTTTTAACGGCACAAGCATTGAGATGATCTATCGAGAAGAAAATGGACAATTATGGATATCTACTTCTACCGGAGGCGTTTCCGTCTATTCCAATGAGAAACGTAAGAATATCCCTCTTTTAGATAAGATCGGAAATGTAGTTGTTACATCTGTTTTGAAAGATAAAAATAACGATATATGGATAGGTACAAAAAATGATGGTTTGTATTTAATAAAGAACAAATCCTTATTAAATTTTTCGCACTATAAAGATTTTCAGGCAAAAACAATAACATCACTCTGGTCTGACAAAACCAATTGCATGTGGATAGGAACCGATTCCGGATTGTTCAGGTACTATAATAATAAATTTTGCAGATATTCTGAAGACAACGGGTTGAGTAACAATCAGGTATCCGATGTATTGGAAGACAAGGAAGGAAATCTTTGGATCGCAACCTCAAGAGGTGGTATTAACAAACTAAGTAATGGTAAATTTATATCTTTGACAACAAAGCAGGGACTTATTCATGATAAAGTCAATTCTATTTTCCAGGAAAGTGAGAATGTTTTTTGGATTGGTACTGACGGGGGTCTCTCAATTCTTAAGAACAGACAGTTCGTCAGGCAAAAAATCACAGACTATTTAAAAGGAATAAGGATACGTCATATTAACAAAGACTCCCGTGGGAAATTTTGGATCAGCACTTACAGCGATCTCGGTCTTGTTACATTTATGAAAGGAAGAATAAAAAATTACACATCTGCAGACGGGCTAACAAGCGACCGTTGCAGAATCTCGATCGAGGATCACAAAGGGAATATCTGGATAGGTACTTCAAACGGACTGAATAATATTAACAGAAAATCAGTAATTAAAACATTTTCAAAAAAGGACGGGCTTTCTAACGAATACATTTTAAGTATTACCGAAGACTCTGAAAAAAATCTCTGGATAACAACTAACGGTGGAGGAATTTCAATATGGAAAGACGGAGTATTCAAAACCTTGAATGTCAAGGACGGGTTAAATTCAAATATTGTCTTCAGAATTTATGAGGATTCTGAAAAGATCAAATGGCTTTCGACAAGCAGAGGATTGTCAATTTATTCTAACAATAGATTTTATAATTTCACTAAACAAAGCGGTCTTCCGGAAATAGCAATATTTCAAGTAATTGAAGACAGACGTGGAAATCTTTGGATGGTTTCCGAATCAGGAATATTCATTGCGAAAAGATCTGATCTGATCAGGATTGCAGAGAACAAGTTGAAGTACACAAAAGTAACATTATATAACAATTTGGACGGACTTCTCGATTCTCCCACCCCCGTATCCTGGGCAATCCAATCGAATAAAGGTGTCAATTTGTTTCCGACATTAATGGGAGTTGCATTGATCGACACATTGAATATTCCTCTTAATGAAAAACCGCCGCCACTCCTTATTGAATTTGTTCGAATTGATAATAAAAAACTTCCCCCTTTACAAATCAAAATCCTTTCACCAAATTATAAGCGTCTTACTTTTGCTTATACTGCTTTAAGTTATGTTATTCCCCATAAAGTTCAATATAATTACAAACTGGAAGGGTTCGATGAGGATTGGTCTGGATTAACAACAGAACGGGAAGTGTCTTATACGACACTTCCCCCCGGAAAATATATTTTCAGAGTTAAGGCTGTTAATAATGATGGTGTATGGAACTCCGGGAATGTAAAAATGGAATTCTTGCAAAAACCATTTTTTTACAAGACGTTGTGGTTTAATATTTTTATTTTAATTATAGTTATAGGGATTATTGCTTTTCTTCTTGGATTAAGGATAAGAACTTTAAGAAGGCGGGGGATAGAACTTGAAAAACAAGTTGCTGAGAGAACCGAAGAACTTGAAACCACAGACAGGATCGTTGCTAATATCAATAAAGAGATAGACTTTGATAAGCTTCTCAGTGTCTTATTGAACCAGACAATGATCCTGTTTCCGCAGGCTGAAAAAGGGGTTATCCTTACTTACGATAGATCTCTCAAGAAATTTGTACATCATGTTTCCAGAGGTTATGAAGATATTACTAAATCCGGTATACAGCTCTCCTTTAATGATGCATTTGACCGCTATGTTAAATGTGGCGAGGAATATGATGAAGGTATTTATGTTCACCATAAATTTACAAAAAATTCAACAAAGGAGATTACACCGAAAATCGATATCCCGGAATCAATGATCGCAATGACCATTACATTTGGAAAAGATGTTGACGGTTTCTTTATTCTTGAAAATATGACAAATCCGGAAGCCTTCACAAGATCTGACGCAAAAAAGCTGATGAGAGTCAGAGAGCATGCAATTTCAGCCGTTTTTAAAGCAAGAACACGTCAAAAACTTGAAGAAGCTGCAATCATGGATCCGTTAACAAAACTTCACAACAGAAGAAAGATGATAGAAGTGCTCAATAGCGAACTTATCAGATCTGAAAGAACAGATCAGCCATTCTGTATTGTTATGTGTGATATTGACCACTTTAAAAAATTTAATGACACCCATGGGCATGATTGTGGGGACTTTGTCCTGATTGAGATCTCAAAACTGATCAGGTCTACGATCAGAAAGCAGGATTTTGTAGGGAGATGGGGTGGAGAAGAATTTCTTTTTGTATATCCGGAAACAAATATTGAGGGTGGCAAAATAGTTACAGAAAAGGTCAGATCTGTAATTGCAAATTCAGTCTTCGATTTTAAGGGCATAATACTTAATATAACTATGACATTCGGAGTAGCAGTTTATTCTGAAGGAAAAACCATTGATTCTGTAATAAAAGATGCTGATGATTTGCTTTATCTGGGGAAACAAAAGGGCCGTAATTGTGTTATATAAAATATTATCAGTTTTTTGAAAAATTGGTAGCGGGGGTAGGATTTGAACCTACGACCTTTGGGTTATGAG
>CAYNUG010000008.1:0-33674 GCA_964400545.1 uncultured Clostridia bacterium
CTGTACAGTCCTTTCAGAAAGCTGATAAATCGATTGGTATCTGATGGTAAAAAATTGATCTTTATTATCAAATAGTCTGTTCTATAATCAAATTCGACATCATTGCCCATTTTAAAGAGCAAGTTAAGCAATCCGGTTTGAGGATCTTTCACCTGGTCATTAAATATATTCATAAAAGTGAGATATGGGATGGTTGGATTCTTTATCTCCGAATAATAGATCACAACTTCAGCATGGATAAACATCAGAGAAGAATTTTTTATTAGGCTCATCCTTAACCCTTTTGAGGTTGTTTGTTCGAGGGCCTGCGGAGAAATCTCTGCCGGGAATACAACTGCAAAAATAACGATCAATATTATTATTGATCCTGCTCTGATATTATTTAGAAAATACATTCAGAATTACCATGTTCTCCTTTTTGAGATATTTTTTACTTATTCTTACGATATCAAAAGAATTAATTTTTTTGACACGTTTCAGGAACATATTCCCATAATCAAGATTCCCTGACATGTGAAAGTTCTCAGCCAGTATCCTGCTTTTTTTTTCAGGGATTTTCAGATTTTTAAGAAAATCTATTTCCATTAATGATTTAATCGTTCTCAATTCGGATGTTGCCAGCCTGTCTGTCATTAGCATTTCGAAAAGTTTTTTAATATAGAATCTGACCCTTTCAAGTTCTGCTCTTTTTTGTGATAATATTTTTATCAGGAGTGAATTAGCCCCGATATTATCCGAAAAATCGTAAGAGATATCAATATCCATTTTCAGATTACTTTTAAAGATCCTTCTTAATTTTGAAATTCTTTTGTCAACAAGGTAGTATACCAGAAGTTTAAAATATGTATAATCGAGACTCAATTTGGAGGGGGCACGAAGTCCGATTAATATAAAACTCTCGGGAATTACCTCCCTCATCCAATTTTTATATTTATATCCTTTGCTTTGAATAGAAGCGACAGGAGCTTTTACGGGAATGGACTTGGATTGAAGGCTCCCAAGATATCTGTCAATTTTTTCTTTGATTTTATCTTCGTCAAACTTACCTGAGATAACAAGAATTATATTTTTGGGATTTGCAAATGTTTGATAGAGTCTTTTTATTCTTCCTGTAGGGAAAGTGTTTAATTTTTCCATGTCACCATAAAGGGGAGTTTTATATATTGAGTTTTTATACAATTCTTTTTTTATCCATTCGTTTGAACGGAAATGGATACTTCTGTTGAAAAATCTGTATATCCTGTTATATATCTCTTTTCTCTTAGCTGTAATTTCCACATTGGATAATTTCAATCTCTGAAGCCGTTCACTTTCAAGCCACAGGGCATAGTTCAGGTCTGATGCAGGTACGACCTGATAGAAGATCGAATTATCATAATTTACTTTTCCACTACTCCGTCCTCCATTCTTCATTATAAATCTAATTCTTTCATAAGGAGAAAGGTTGTCGGTTTCAAGGAACATAAGTTTCTGATAGAGATAGGATGCCCCCCGGATATCCTCAGGATCACTTGTAGTGCCGTTTTTATGGTAAGTCAGGACACATACGGAATGCATGTCCTGATCAGGTGAGAGGATGACAGTAAGACCGTTTGGAAGTATAAAGTAACTTACCCTGATAACCGCATGCAGTGGAATAAACAGTATGAGGATAAAACAGACTTGTATGAGTTTTCTCACCAGATCATTTTAACGTCTGACGATTTAATAGTCAACAATTGTCCTATCAGTCTGCACTTATAAGTTCTGCTAAAGGTTTTAAGATTTCAATGTGGCTAAATATTATTTTTATTGCAGAAGTTAGCGGAACAGCAAGTATCATCCCTGTTATCCCCCAAATATATCCCCAGAAAATGAGTGAAAGGAGTATTATCATTGGAGAAAGGTTCAAGCTTTTTCCTGCAATTTTCGGTTCAAGAATATTTCCTATGATCATCTGAGTGAGCATTAGGCCCGCCAGAACGAGTAGAACTTTCAAGGAGAAACCAAATTTGATCAGTCCTGTTAGCACAGGAAAGGCCGTGGCGATCACAGATCCGATATTCGGTATGAAATTAAGTGTAAATATAAGGAGAGAAGAGAATAAAATAAAATCAAATCCTCCAACATGCAAAATTATTCCGCTGATCACGGCTGTCAGCAAACTGATAAATGTCTTAAGAACAAGATAATGCTGGACTTGATTTTCTATTGATCTCAAGATCGACATCAATTCTTTTGCCCTCACTTCATCGAATGCTTTGTTAACCCTTTTTACAAGTCCATCCCGTCCTCCCAGCATAAATATCAGGAAAATAAGAATAAATACAAGATTGCCGAGAAAATTCGCAAACGAACCGAATGTTGTGGAAATGATTGATGTCCCCTTCTGGATCAGTTTGGTCCAGTCCAATGTATTTATCTGGGTCTGAACTTCTTCTAGCGGGATATTCAATTTTGATGTAATCTCTTTAAAAATATCTGAGATCTTTGTGCTATAAGCGGGGAAATGGTCAATAAATGAAGATACTCCTGAAAACATGAGCATTCCGAAAAAGTACAGGAGTATAAATATGAAAAGGAGGAGAAATGTCAGGACGACAACTTTAGGGAATTTGAAATAAATAAGTCTGCTAACCACTCCGTTGAAAAGGAAATATAGAAGAAGAGCCATAAAGAACGGGATAAAAATACTCTTTAACTCTTTGAGTATTATTACGAAAATGACAGTAGCAATAAATCCGGTAAATAGTTTCAAAAAAGGTTGGTAAGATGTTTCCTGATTCATTTATGCTTATCTGTAACTTCGCATTGAGTCATCAACTTTCACCCGTTTTATCTTTTTATAGAAGATATAATCTGTCTTCAATCCGTATTCAAAATAATAAGAGATTTTTTTTTCTTCTTTGTTAATTGTTACAGAAATTGAATCCTCTTCGGAGTTACCGAAAATAATATCTCTTTGCTTTGACAGTATTTCATAAATAAAATCTTCAGCATTACTTTCAGTAAGTGAATAACTTCTCTCTCTTCCCAAACGGTCTTTTACTTTCTTTGCGACTTCATCTTCAGTGATCTTCGCGTTAATGATCTGAACCGCAGCAAAAGCTCCATAGAAAATAAGTGCAATTACGAGAAGCCCTGTGAAAGTAAGTTTTCCTTTATTGTTCATTTTCATTAACCTCCATTATGTTTTTTATGTAACATTTATATCATTTTTCAGCAAATAAATCAGATATCACTCATTTATTGCAAAGCCTTTTTAACCATTTCGCCTATATCAGCAGGATTTTCAACCACATGAATCCCGTTTGCACGCAGAGTGTTCATTTTTTCTTTTGCTGTCCCTTTTCCTCCGGAAATTATGGCTCCGGCATGTCCCATTCTTCTTCCCGGGGGAGCTGTTTGTCCGGAAATAAACGAGATAACAGGTTTGTTGAATTCCTTTTTGATGTATACAGCAGCATCCTCTTCCATGGATCCTCCGATCTCACCGATCATTACGACCGCATCTGTCTCATCGTCATCCTTAAACATCTTCAGGATATCAACAAAATTAGAGCCGATGATCTGATCGCCTCCTATTCCTACCGCAGTTGACTGCCCCATGCCGATCCGGGTTATTTGATTCACGGCTTCATATGTCAGGGTCCCTGATCTGGAAATGATCCCGATCTTCCCTTTTTTGTGGATCTTGGCAGGCATAATTCCGACTTTTGATTCACCGGGGGATATCACTCCCGGGCAATTAGGGCCGATAAGTATTGAGGATGTAGTTCTAATAAAGTTTTTGACTCTTACCATATCTATTGCCGGAATCCCTTCAGTGATGCATATAATAAGTTTTACCCCGGCATATGCGGATTCGAGAATGGCATCTGCAGCGAATGGGGGGGGGACAAAGATTGCGGAAACATCAGCTCCTGTTGCTTTTACCGCATCTGTAACCGTATTGAAAACAGGGCGGTCCATATGAGTTGTGCCACCTTTACCCGGTGTTACTCCTGCTACTACTTTTGTCCCGTACTCTATCATCTGTCCGGAATGAAAACTTCCTTCCTTCCCGGTAAATCCCTGAATCGCTATTTTTGAGTTTTTATTAATTAAAATTGCCATTTCAGTTGCTCCTTAAAATATCTACAGCCTTTTTTGCTGCTTTTGGGAGACTTGTCTCTGCAATAAAATTAAGGCCGGATTCTTCTATTATCCGTCTCCCTTCTTCTTCGTTGGTTCCTACGAGTCTTATAACGATCGGAACTTTTAGCTCAACTCCTCTTAGAGCATTAACGATCCCGTTTGCTACCAGATCAGTTCTGACTATCCCTCCGAATATATTGACAAATACTGCTTTAACATTTGTGTCGGAGAGGAGGATATTGAATGCTTCTTTTACCCTTTCTTCAGAAGTGCCGCCACCTACATCCAGAAAGTTGGCAGGTTCTCCACCGTAGAACTTAATAATGTCCATTGTTGCCATGGCGAGTCCGGCTCCGTTAACCATACATCCTATATTCCCATCCAGTTTGATATAATTAAGATCAAATTTGGAGGCTTCTACTTCAAGAGAATCTTCTTCGTGGATATCTCTCATGTCAACAACATCAGGATTTCTGTAGAGTCCGTTGTCATCAAAATTGATCTTACCGTCAAGAGCTATGACCTCATCCGTGTCTGTAATGATAAGCGGATTTATTTCAACAAGAGAACCGTCTTTCTCAGTGAATAGATTATATAGGTTGAAGAGAAGTTTTGTGAAATTTTTCTGTTGGGTCTTGTTTAGTCCCAATTTGAAGGATAATTCTCTCGAATGAAACGGTGATAATCCTGTTGTAGGATGTACATACACTTTGTGTATCAATTCAGGTGTATTTTGTGCAACTTCTTCAATCTCCATCCCTCCCTCTGTAGATGCAATTATGACAGGCATTTCTTTTTCTCTATCAATTATTATCGCTAAATATAGTTCGTTGGCAATGGTTAAACCTTGTTCCACCAGTACTTTTCGAACAAGCTGCCCTTCCGGGCCGGTCTGTTTGCTGACAAGGTTCATCCCGAGTATTGATCCAATTGCATCATTTGCTTCATCTTTGTTCCTCGCAAGTTTTACTCCCCCGGCTTTTCCTCTTCCTCCTGCATGTACCTGAGCTTTGATAACGCAGGGGAATCCCAGTTTTTTTACTGCTTCATTAGCCGAATCGGTGTTATCAGCCATAAATCCGTCAGGTACCGGAATGGAGTAAGACCGGAATAATTGTTTTGCCTGATATTCATGTATCTTCATTTTTTCTCCCTACAATTCTCTCTGAAAAACTTTGGAGTTCTTGTATTCATCTGTTATTTTTAAAAATATCACTCTTTTTTCTCTTGTAAACTTTTTTAAGATCTTAAATTCTTCACTATTCGAATCGTTTATTCCATCGACAGGATCAAGCGGGAACCATTTTTCGCCAGTGAATGAGTATTGAACCTTTGATATCAACGAACTGTTATCAGTAACCTTGAAAGTAATATAATCAGTGGTCTTTCTAAAATTCGATAGAACGGGGGCGGTTGAATCGATCGTAAATTTCTTTGATTCAATAGTATCTGTTTTGAAAGTGTCGGGAGAATTTGAAGACGAATCATCGGCAACTATTTTCAAAATGTATTCACCGTCCTCATATAGGGTTGTGTCAAGTTCTGTCGTATTTGATGTGAGGTCTTTTTTAAATCTGATCCATTTTGTCCCCGATATTTTCTTCAGGAACAACGAATATTTGATCTTATCTTTATTCGGATCCTCGGATCTCCAGGATATCTTCAGAATATCTTTCTTTAATACCGCAGACTTTTTCTGAATAAGACCTTTTTTTAATTCTATCGGTATCTTTATATGGACGCTTTTCATTTCAGGTTTAAGATTTTTTTCTATATAAAAAAATCTGAAGTCTGAAAGCATGGGAGATTTTACATTCAATGATGAATTCAAATTGATCTTAACCTGAAAATATTTGTATCCTGATCGGTTTATGTTTGAGTTCATGCTGTCAGTAAAAGGGGGTGACCACTCTGTCCATGTTGTATCAGGTGAAGAGGTATTTCCTGATCTGATGAAAAGTGAAACGGCGGAAGAATCCCTGCCTGTCGAATCCCAATATAGCCTTCCTGTCCTGCTTTGAATTCCAAGATTGAAAATATCGGATTTATACGATCCACCTGAAGATGGAGAATCGTCCAGTTTTATTATTGAGGAAGTATTGTTAAACACGGCAATAAAACTGTTTTGTCCTTGTAGTATTTTATAAGTTTGTGCTGAATCCCCTTCATATATCAAAGAAAAACTTTTATCTTTTTTAATTCTGTAAATCCTTCCTCTGTCTCCCGTACCAATAAGAACTCCGCCATTTTTCTTGTCCGGGGTAACAGAATATATTCGTTCTTTGGAAGATGACCACATTTTCTCAACTTCTCCACCGGAACGTTTCAGGTATAGGGTGCTTTTTTTCTCGGATGACAGTTTTTTCCCCGAGAATTGTATTGAGATCAATTCTCCTGCAGGTCCTGCTTTCCATTTTTTCACTTCCCTGGATGCAGAAAACCATATATCTCCGTCCTTATCTTCATAAATGCCATTTACTTCCTCAAAAGGAGTATCAAAGATGACACGGTTCTTTCCTGAATTGATCTGGTAAAGAATCCCGCTCCCGCCACTCCCTGCCAGGATAGAATTATTTGAAGATATGCAGAGGGAGATAATGTGTGTGTCACCGGAGAATATTTTTTTAGAGTTCCCATTTTTGTCTATCTTGTAAACACCACCGCTCCCGCCAACAGCACAGATAATATTGCCGGCTTTATCTTCTTTGAGATCCCAGATATATTTTTCGTCCGGATTAAAGAATATGCTGGATTTCATAACGTCTGTTATCTTGAATAATTTTCCTCTCGGAGATGAACCGACATAGATAGAATTGTCCGACCCATACAATACAGCATAAATATCAGGTTCCTGAGCCTTAAACATTTCAGTGATCTTCCCGTTCTTTTCAATTCTAAAGAGTGATGAACTGTGTCCCGTGCCGATGTAAAGATCACCTTTTTTTGATATATCTGATCCAAGATAATATTCCTTGTCAGGACCATTGATTACGGAACTTTTTAACGAAATGAACAATTCGCCATTATCTTTTAGTCCTGTTCCTTCGAAAAGCCCTTTCTCAAATCCATTGTAATCTCTAACCTCTTTCTTTTTAACCTGAACGGAATGGAGGAAAGAAAATGTGAAAATGATCATAATAATGACCAACGTCTTGCTGTTCATTTTACCTCTCTCTTATCTTCAGTTTGAATAATTTTTTCCCGGAGATTATGACCGGAACTTCCATCTGATAATCTTCTATCGATGAATATTTTATTTCAGACTGATTCCTGACTGTAGAATTGTAATCATAAAGATTTTTTATTCCGGATGGGAGGTTTGAAAATTCATACCCTTTTACAAACATACCTTTTTCCGGAACGATAACTTTTATGTAGATCCTGTTATTCTTCCTTAAGTTATTGATAGCTCTTATCAAAGAATTTAATGTTGACGGAAAGAATGAGGTTTTAATATTCTTGGCCTCAAATTTTCCGATCTCTTTTTTGTCCGCGATCAAAATCCGGAACTCGGAGCCATTCTTAAGTAGGGGAGCTTTCAATTTTATCTTTTCGGTGGATACGGAGCCCCTTTCGTTTTTGATAATGATTTTGATGTCTATGAGTTCACCCGGTCTGAAAACATTCTTATTTATGAGGATATTGGATATTTCCCCCCGTTTCACTGTCTCCGAAACGCTAACGGTGAAATCCATTTTCTGTATCTTGATTTTTTTTTCTTTATTGTTCATGAGGAAGAAGTTCACTGCGAGAAGCAGGTCTGCAAACTCATTGTAAGAGTTCCCTCCGCTAAAAAGGTCATTAATAACAATGTTCTTTTCATTCTCTATAAATATCTTTCCTTCAACTTTAAGGGAATTGAATCCGTACTGCTGAATCTCTGTCAGAAATATATTTGAGATAGCGATCTGTGACATGGCTGGTGTAAGGAGGGGGTGGTTGATCATCTCTATGTTGAATTTTCTGTTCCTGTTACTGAAAAACAATTGCATAGGGATCATGTAAGGTATTTTCCCCATTTCACCCACAACGGCAGAGAACCTGTCCTGAGTAATTGTTCCGACCATTTCTTTTGTTGAAGAGAGTTTGAATGATTCCTGGTAGGACGGAACTACTGAGACAACTTCTGCTTTGTGCATTGGAAATTCTACTTTACCCAGATTGAAAAAAGGGTGACCGAACAAATAAACTTTCTTTCCTTCTGTATATGTTACTGTTCCTGATGATGAATATTCGAAATCTCCTCTAATCAATGGGATCGATACTGCTTCTGCACCATGAATTGAAGTAACGATAGATTGTTTTTTTTGCTTAAGACTGTTAAGTTTCAGATTGTTTGTTTGAGAAAAAAGAGGTTTTAGGATTCTGTCCGCTCTATCATAGAAGCCTCTGCTGGTAGAAAGTAATCCAATTGGAAGGATGTCATTACCGGAAGCCGGGTTAATTCGCCTCAACATTTCTCTTTTAAGGATGGTCTTTATATTGTCTATGCTCTTGTTGTCAAACTTGACCTTTATATCAGATATATCTATTGTATATTCTGGTGTATCAAAATCTTTTACTTTCAGTATATCTTCGATAGGAGTTATTCCTGCGATGGGTTTTTTTGAAAAGTTGAAACCATACGAAACAGATCCGATGATCTTTCCGTCAATATAAACTGGACTCCCCGACATCCCTGCTATTACACCTATCCCCTCCAGTTCCGGCGCAAAAAGCTCTGCGATGATAAGATTTTTTCCCGGAGAGAAATTTTCAAGAAAACCGAGTATCTTGAATTTGAAGGTTTCTATATTTGTTCCTTTAAATATTGTTTTCCCTATTCCCTCCATTCCAGTCTTTAAGTCATTATATTTAACAATATCTGCGGATCTTAAAGTGATTGAAAAAGTGAGTAGTAGAACGAAAAGGATCTTTTTCATGATTTTTCCAGGAATTTTTTGATGTTGGATAAAAATGGAGATATTTGAAAAGGTTTATACATGATCCCTATTGCCCCTGCTTTTAAAGTGAAATCATTGTCGATCCTGTGATCTCCGGTCATAAGCACCACCGGAGTGTCGATCCGGTTTTGTTTTAATGAGGATAGAAAATCTTCAATACTTTCGTTCCCGATATTCACGTCTGACAGAATAAGATCAAATTTTTCCGAGCCGGCTATTTCCAGGGCCGTTATGAAATCTTCAGATTTAACACCTTTGATATTCTCAAGGGCAAGAAAATCGACGATGAGATCTCCGATGTAACCTTCATCATCAACTATAAGGATTTTTGTTCCTTCCATTCAAATATATTAATAAAGTTTCCCAAAGAAATCAAGAAGAGAGTGGCTTTTAGTGTTGATAATAAAAGAAGAATTTGATTTTAGTGTTGTAAAAAGTTAAAAATTAACTCCTCTGTTTTTTCCGAACCTTGATACACTGAATATGATTCCTCCGGGATCCAGTACAGCTCTTATACCTCCATGTTCCGAAGTGTAGAGCAATTTGGTCCCGTGTAGCTTATAACGTTTTATCACTTTTTTGTCAGGAAAATTGAAGCTGTTCTTGTATCCCAGAGGAAAAATAGCGTAATCCGGATCTGTCATTTCAAGAAATCCTGTCGTTGAAGACGTGTTAGAGCCATGATGTGGTACTTTTAATATATTGCATTTAAGTTCTCTCCCATATACCCTGATCAGTTCTTCTTCTGTTTCTGTCTCTATATCCCCTGTAAAAAGGACATTGTAACCATATCCGGATATTTTTATCACCTGCGAATGATTGTTGTTTGTATGTAAGGGGTGGAGAAATTGTAAAGGGAAAAGAAATTTGATTTCTGTTCCACTACCCCTGATCTGGAAACCCGAAGAGATCTTTCTGATCCGGGTAATGCCTGAACAATTATTAATAAGGTTTTTATATAAGAAACTTTCCTCCGGTGAGGATGAGATCCAAACCTCCTCCGGTCTCAGGATCTTGACTATTTCATTAATTCCTCTGCAATGATCTGCATGGTAATGTGATACGGCAACCCATTTTATTTTGATCCCCTGTTTCAGGATGAAAGGGAGTACGATCTGTTTTCCAGTTTCAAAGTTTCCGAATTTCGCACCGCCTCCGTCAATGAGCAGAGAGTCACCCCCCGGGAGCACTACAATATGAGAATCTCCCTGCCCGACATCAAGGAAGTAGATCTCGGGAAATTGAGGGTTGTATGGGGGAGGTTTAATGATCATTATCGAGTAAGCAATGAAGATGAGAAGTGCGGATAGTATTCTCGTAGTTTTGCCTTGTCCTGCATTGCTTAAGAAGAAAAAAAGCATAAGGAATAATAGTAGAAGGAAAGGGTTGGGAGGTGCTCTGAAGATTGTCAGATCAAGTGTCTTTGAGAATGACTCGGCGAGAAAGAAAAAAATTTTAAGAGGAATGTCAGCCAGTGCAATAACTGGTATAGAAAAAAAATGGGGGAGAACAGATAGTGGGATCAATGGAAGGGACATGCACATGATTATGGCAGTAAGGGGAAGCAGTAGCATGCCTGCGATCAGGCCTGTAAAAGAATACCTTAAAAAATAGAACAGGGAGAGAGGCATTGATATTATAGATGCGTTAATGTTTGCCACAGCCATTTCTCTGATATATGAGTTCTTGTTCTTGCTATCCCTGAAGAAGATCTTTCTACCTGATATGATACCTGCTGTTATTGTGAAAGTGAGAATAAACCCGGGATCGAGAAAATATCTGGGGTCCTTTAAAAGAAGGATCAACCCTGTAAAGGATATTATGTTAATCGCATCAGATCTCAGATACAATATTTTGGAAATGGAGATCAAAACAGCCATAATGACGGCTCTCTGTGCGGATATTTTAAAGCCTGTAAGAACCAGGAAAAACAGAAGTACAAAGATTAAAATAATATATTTTTTTCTTTGTTTTAAACTTGTTTTGTTAAGTAAGAAAAGTGTGAACAATGCAATAATCCCTATATGGGCGCCGGAAATAGCGAACAAATGAAATATTCCGGTTTGAAGCAGCATTTCCTTTACTTCAGGTGAAAGTCTTCCCCTGTCACCGAGGAGAAGTGCTTCGAGCATTTGTCCTTCGCATTTAAGGTCACCGTTCTTTTCGAGATATTTTTTCTCGATCAGACTTCGGCATCGTTCTCTTATCCATCCCGTAAATTGCATTAAAATATTTGATCTTCTGATTCTTTCAACAAGAAGTGCTGATTTTGAATAGCCGGAGAAGTGTATGTTGTTTGCCAACAAAAATATTTCTGAACGGGAAGGAAAAAAATTTTCCGGGGGTCTCGGATTTTTAATCGTTGTATATATTTCAATCAGATCTCCCATGAAGATGTCTCTCAGATTTCCTTTTACAATAATTTTTAGAGTGAATTCATTATTCCTCATGTTTTGTTTGTCATTTAGTGAAATGACATTAACAAGCAGTGTAGATGTTCCGTTGCCCAGTAACGGGAATTGCAGTACCCGGCCCCTTATTTTTACGTAGTCATCGCTACAGACATTAAGTTCTTTTTTTTGATAGAATGATCTCTTCATTGTAATAAATTTCTGACCGGCAAGAAGAGAAATGGCTATAGATATTAATAATATAGAAAAAGTATAATATCTTAGTGTGAGAAATGAAATGAATAGTCCGATAAATAAAATTATCAACGGCAGTAAAATGCCGTCCAGATTTTTGATATTGTTAACTATAGCAAGGGTTATCAGGGTTGTGCAGAATGGTATCGCAAAGAGTTTTTCCATATTAAATATTATGGAAGATTAACTCCAGAATTTCAAAAAAATATTAAAAATATAAAATCTATTTTATTTTTTTAAGAGAAGCTTTGATGAATTCGAATATATCTCCGTCGAGGATTCGTTGTGAATAACCTATTTCAACATCTGTCCTGTGGTCTTTAATGCTTTGATAAGGATGGAGAACATAGGACCTGATCTGGTTTCCCCATGCGATATCTCCTTTGGTATTCTCAAGTTTGTCCTTCTCCAACATTTTTTTTTTCATTTCGTTATCGTACAATTTTGCTTTCAAAAGTTTCATTGCTCTATCTCTATTCTGATGCTGGGAGCGTTCACTCTGACACTGTGCAACTATATTGGTTGGAATGTGGGTTATTCGAATTGCGGAGTCTGTTTTGTTGACATGTTGTCCCCCTGCTCCTGATGCCCTGTATGTATCAACTCTCAGATCTTTTGCGTCCATTTCTATTTCTATTGAATCATCGACCTCAGGATAAACAAAGACCGCAGCAAACGAAGTGTGGCGTCTTTTATTTGAGTCAAAAGGTGATATCCTCACAAGTCTGTGTACGCCGATCTCCTGCTTAAGGTAACCAAAAGCATAATCGCCTTCTATCCTGACGGTCACACTTTTTATCCCTGCTTCTTCTCCTGCAAGTATTTCAATTATTTTTGCGCTGAACGCCATTCTTTCTGCGAATCTAAGATACATTCTAAGTAGCATTTCAGCCCAGTCCTGGCTCTCTGTTCCTCCGGCACCGGGATGTATGGTCAGGAATGCATTATTGCTATCACTTTCCCCACTGAGATAATTATTTGTTTCGGTCTCATCAACGAATTTCTCGAATTTTTCTATTTCCGTTTCGATCTCGGGAATGATCTCCGAATCCTCCTCGGCAAGATCAAAGTAGGTGTCCATATCATCAATTGCCGAGTTGAATTTATCTTCAATTCTGAGTTGATTTTCCAGTCTTTTCTTTTCCTTGAGAATTGGTGCAGATCTTTTCGGATCATTCCAAATGGATGGATCCAGTAATTCTTTCTCTATTTCCGAGAGCCTGTTGTGCTTTTTCTTAAAGTCAAAGAAACCCCCTGAGATCTTCAGATTTTTTCTTCAGTTCTCCGAATTTGTTTTTTAGTTCAGCGAGTTCCATGATCTGATTCTATAATGTTTTTTTAACCTGGTCAAATCAGTCAAAAGGGGACAGGCACTTTTTAAAGTTTGAGCTACGAAAGGTTGCTTGAAAAAATTTTCAGATAAACAGGTAGGAGATAATATAATTAAAATTTTTGTTCATTTCGGGATCTTTCACAAATGTTTTTGTGGAGGCAATATCTGCATGCCTTTTCATCCTCTGCCTGAGTGAAATGTATATCAGGATCATAGATGTTGCTCAATATCGAAGATAATATTTTTTCGAATTCCTCAAGTATTGATAGTTCGAAAAGTTCTTTGCCGTTTATCTTAACAAAGCTGAGTTTATCTGAAAGATTTTTGAATGGATAGATACCCAGTTTAAATTTTTTCTCAGTTAATAATTCCTTTTTGAGAAGATATGCATAAAAAAGGAGTTGAAATATCTCCTTATGTTTTACAAAGTTGGTCTCTTTAAGGTTCCCTTTAATATTCAAATTTTCAATATTGCCTGTCTTATAGTCTATTATTCTTGTAATCCCGTCCTTAATATCGATCCTATCTATGGTTCCGTTCAGTTTTGTTATCTCATTATCTCCCTTGAATTCAAAGGTGAATTCAATATCTTTCAGTTTCTTTTCCAGGGAGTCAATAAATATGGGAGATTCGGATTCTTCATTGATCAGGAATTGACCGGTCAGCTTTTTAATAACCTCGAAAGTGATCTTGTTCATTCCGGTTTCCATCTCTTTTACGTTTTCATCCCGGAACGAACTTCTGATTATCTCTTCTATAATTTCGGGGCTGAATTTAGAGTAGTATGATTTTTTCACTTCTTTTCCGGAGACTACACCCTGATAGATCTTTTCGAGAGTTTTGTGGGAAATTGAGCCGAACTTTGCAGGGTTGTTGGCTTCATCTGTACCGGAATCATCTTTTAACCCGAGTATATATCTGAACCAGAACCTGAGTGGGCACTCCTGCCAGGTCCGAAGAGATGTAGGGGAAAAGCTCATTTTCCTGATCTTGTCAAGGCTGTAATTACTTTTTTCAACCCTGATCATATTTTGGTTCTTAATATCGATCTTGAAATCAGCAGTGATGTGGTTGATCCTGGCGAGGGAATTGTACTCACCGTATTCAAGAAGAAGCTGGTCGATGAACCGGCTTCTCTCTCCTGCCATTATTCCCGGTTTTACTCCTGAATATAAGAGGGTGATATTCCTGCTGTTGGCAAGCATCCTGTAAAAATGGTAGGCAAATATTGCTTCTCTTTCTCCGTGAAGCGGCAGATCAAATGCATTTCTTACATCCTGTGGGATAAAAGTAGCGGCATGTTTACCGGAGGGGAATTTATCCTCGTTCATAGAGAGTAAAAAAAGATTTTTAAATCTGAGATTCTGCATTTCGAGGACTCCGAGTATTTGAAGTCCCTCAAGAGGCTCTCCGGTAAAAGGGATGTGAACAGATCCGATCAGATCGTTGAACATCCGGTGGAACCCTTTAAGGCTGACAGGATCACCGGTTCTCTTAATGATCTCGTTCAGTTTCCCGGCTAATGTGTGGAAGTGGTAGATAAATTCTTTCTCAATTTCTGAAAGGTGGATGTTTTCCTTTGAAACTGATTCCCGGATCATATCCAGAATAGACAATAATTTATCAAGAAATTCAGTGGAATTATTATTTTCAGAGGCGATTTTTTTCAAAATCTTCCCGGCATTTTCAGGGATTTCGATAAAGGTGTCTGTCTCCTTTTTAAGCTCGGTCAAAAACTTCAGGGTATCATTATCTGCAACCATTTTGATATACGGGTGGTCTAAGACCCGTATCAGAGCTTTCCTGTTGAAAAGGGCACTCTTTCTATTGTGAAGTTCCATTAATGATTCGTATAGAGAATATACAGATGTCTGCCGGAGTGGATAACCAAGTGAAATATTTCCCTTTCCAGTATTTTCAGGAAGTGAGTTGAGAACGGGGAAGAGGAGGCTCTCGTCCGGCAGAACTACTGCGATATCTTCAGGTCTTTCACCTTTGTCGAGAAGATCGGTTAACTTGATCCCACAATACTTAACCTGCCCGACATCGGATGTTGTCTCTATTATCTCTATCTTTTTGCTCCCGTATAATCCGTTATCAGGGGGAGGGATAATTTCTTCCGGCCCGATCAGATCTTTGTTCTTTCTGAAAAAAGCACCTGCTTCCTGCTCATTATCTTCTGTGAAATATTTGTCCGCTTCCGAAAATATTTTGGCTTTACCTGTTTTTTTCAATTGGAGAAGTATTGATCTCTCAGCATTCGAAAGTGCATTGAAGCCTGCGAAAACAATTTCCTTCCACCCTCTGTCTGTTATCAACCTGATATCTTCCGCCACTTTTCTAAAAGCCATCCCTTCATATCCGGTATGATGGGACTCCAATGTTTTCCTGAAAGAGTGATAGATATCTTCTAACTCGATCCAGAACTCCCTGTAATCTTTCTTGATCTCAGGCTTGTTGAGTGGTCCCGGATCTTCAAGGCCGTGGAGGTCTTTAAGTGCTGTGAAAAATTCATCAGTATTGGTAAGGCCCTTGTCTATCTCATTAAGGTCGGAGATTATTATTTTTCCTGTCTGGAAAAAGTTTTCCATAGATATTATTTTTTCCGGGAAGACGTCTCTGTAGACATTATAGAGTTCAAATATCAGTTCGTAGGATTCCGGGAGCTCAAGCCCCGAGCACTCTCTTATAAGGTCATTAATGGAAAAGATAGCAGGTGACCAGAGCGGGGAAGAGGATAGTGAAGTAAGGTTATTCCTGAAGTATACGGCAGATCTTCTGTTGGGGAAAACAAAAGTTATATCTTTTATATTGTTCCCATATTTGTTGTAGTATTCATCGGCGATATTCTCTAAAAATCCTCTATTTTTTTTCACAGATCATACCTCTCTCATATTCATTGAACTTAAATAGAAGATCACGCCTCTGACATCTTTATATCCTATATCCTTGATAAGGGATTTATACCCCTCCACCTGGAGAATATCTGAATCTTTTTCTATCCCCGTTTTAAAATCTATTACTATAACCGAATCACCGGAAACTATTACCCTGTCCGGCCGGAATACTCCATTTTTTGACAAGAGGGGCTGCTCTACCAGAAATTCTCCCTCGCCGTAAAACCACTCTTTAACCTCTTCGATCTCAAACATCTCTCTGATCTGATCTCCGATCTTTGCTGATTCCTCTTTTTGCAACCGTCCGGAATAGACCATCCTGTCCAGGATATTTTCAGGGGTGACATCATTTTTTATCTCACAGAGGATTTCATGAATGAGAATACCTCGATCTATCTTTTCCAAATTCTCTTCCGGTGTAAGATCCCAGAATTTTTTTGATCTTTGCCGGATGGTAATCTTCCCGCTCCAGCGAGTAGATAAAAGTTCTTTATCTTCTATTGTTTCGGTTTTCCCTTCCACTGGTTTTGAGTCAACTTTCTTTAAAACTCCTTTTTCAAATATTCCATTATTATTATCTTCAAAATAATCTGATCCTGAAATATCTCTCAAAAGGCTCAGATTCCTGTATTTATCACCCTTCAACTCTTTATCCTCTGCAAAAATGAATAGAGCATCCTTTGCCCTGGTGCATGCAACATAGAAGAGGTTCAGATCGTCCAGTTCGGATCTGAAATTTTCTTCTCTCCACACTTCTGAAAATAGTGTTGTATCAAGAGCTTTTATCTTATTTACAAAATATGGAGGATTATAACCCTCTATTTTGATCGAAGGATCATCGGTTCGTAACCATAAATTCCCGCCGGATTTCTCCTTCCAGTCGGAATAAGGAATTATGACCACAGGAAATTCCAGTCCTTTCGCTTTATGGATTGTCATCAATGTGACACCGTCATTGTTTTCCGGAGTGGGGACGCTATAATCTGTCCCGTATTCTTCCCACCATTCCAGGAATCCGAATATTCCTCCGCCCTCTTTTGTTGAATAATCTTTTACCATATCAAGGAAAGCGGTCAGATACCCTGCAGAAGAGTGTTTAAGAGATCTTTTCAGGTCAAATATTCTTATCAGTTCTTCTGCGGCTTCATAGAGTGGAAAGCGGAGGATCAGAGTTCCCGACTCTATGAATTGTTTTACACAATCAGGGAGAGCTGTCCCTTTGCTATCAAAAAAATATTGCTCGGTTAATTTTTCATTCCAGATATCTTCTTTGAAATATTTCGATATGAAGAATAATATATCGGCAAGAACCGGCTTTTGGGTGTTATCTCCGGTGAACTTCAAAAGGTCGATCATAAATATAGCAGTAGGATTGTTGTGAAGGATCAGAAGTTCCGGAGTGATAATACTGAATCCGGAGGATACCAGATGATTTGCAATCTCCCTTCCTGTCTTTTTCTTTCTGGTAAGGACTGCAATATCCGATAGGGAGAATCCGGAATTTACACAATTATCTACAATTTTTTTAACTCTTTCGGGGACAGTTATTTCCTCTTCTTCCGGATTTACAAACGAAAGGGATACAAATCCTCCATCTCCCCCTTTGCAATTCTGAACAGATTTGTTATAAATCCTTGAAAGGAATTCATTGGGACC
Source organism: uncultured Clostridia bacterium (assembly GCA_964400545.1). Classification (GTDB taxonomy): domain Bacteria; phylum Acidobacteriota; class Aminicenantia; order UBA2199; family UBA2199; genus UBA647. The sequence continues at coordinate 17,591 of CAYNUG010000008.1, forward strand.
TTCATATTTTTCTGCGGAGCTGAACATTCTGTTGTTGAATTCAACAATATTCTCCCTGCTCCTGAAATTGTTCGGGAGATCCTGGATATCAATTCCTCCCCATGGTCTGAACTGTTCATGTATATCTTTGTCCATAATATCTGTTTCACCGCCCCGCCATCTGTAGATAGATTGTTTCAGGTCACCTGCGCCGAGGCTGGTCTTCTCTTCTGAGACGCTGTTCTCAATAAGGGGGAATAGGCTTTTCCACTGCATCCTCGATGTGTCTTGAAATTCATCTATCATAATATTTTCAAAACTGTCTCCCAGAATATAGTAAATAAAAGGGATATCCCCCTCTCCGATTATTCTGTAGACATTCTTGGTCAGATCGTAGATCGGGACAACATTGTATTCAGATTTATACTCGTTTAGATACTCTCTGATCTTACCGATCAGTCCCAGGATGTAAACATTCTCAAATATATAGTAGAGCGTGATCACCTTTTTGAATTTCCTATCTTTCAGGCTGATCAAACTGCTGTGGATCCTGTCTAATTCTTCTGAGATATTTTCAATTTTTAACCTTGTTTCTTTATCCATTGTTTTTGTGGTCCATGAACCTTGCCGGAAGTTTGTGTCTGACATACTGCTGAATTTTTTGAATTGATATTTTTCCAACTTTGATACCTTAACTATGTATGCTGCGGCTCCGTTTTTTTTATGTGAGTATTCGCAATAAGGGATTCCTGAGGATTCGATTATCTTTGCACCTTCTTTAGCCAGGATTATCACTTCATCCATGAACTCTGAAAATATTTTTTTTAGTTCTCTGGCAATTTTAAGAAAGGTTTCCGGGGCCATCTCTGAAAAATTTTCCAATTGCACTTCTTTTTTCTCCCTGTTTATCTCTGCTAGCATGGATGTGATATTGGTCTCCACATTCCATGACTGGTTCCTGCTGATCTTGTCATAAACAAACTCGAGTATGATCTTCGTTGTGTCCGGGTCTGTCCCGATATCGGAGAATATATTTCCCGTAATAAAATTATTCATTCTGTTCAGGTTCAATTCGACATCAAATCCAGCAGGGATATCTGTTTCATACGTGAATGACCTGACAAGACGGTTTATAAAACTGTCGATGGTTGTGACTGCAAAATTTGAATAGTTGTGAAGGATCTTTTTTAGTACTTTTCCGGCCTGATGTTCAATATTTCCAAGAGTTTTATCTTTCTCAAGAAGGTTCTTTTTAAGTTCGTCATCTTCCCCCTTTGAAAGGGATTTCAGAGAACGAAGTATCCTTTCTTTCATTTCAACTGCCGCTTTGTTTGTGAAAGTTATTGCCAGGATATGTTTATAGTTATCTTTACGTCCGCTCTTTAATGCTAAGGTAAGGTATTCCAAAACAAGTTGATATGTCTTCCCCGATCCGGCTGATGCCCTGTAATTGATAAAGGTCAAATTTCCTCTCCAAAAAGATTATAACACCCTCAACTAAATTTTAAATTCTAAATTTAAAAAAGGTGCCTGTCCCCATTTGGGGCAATTTTGCGGTAGTCAAAAGTAATCACGAAAAAAATCAAAGTTTCAATATGAAAAGGGGACAGGCACTTTTGGTTTTTATTGACCGGGGAGTTATTTAATAGTATTCTGAGATAATGCTAAGGGTATTTTCAGGTATATATAAGGGGAGAAAACTGAAATCAGCGGAAACTCCTGATGTACGCCCGACAACTGCCAAGGTGAAATTATCATTTTTTGATATTATTCAGGATCGCTTGAGGGAAAAGATCTTTCTGGATGGTTTCGGAGGGAGCGGAAATATAGGAATAGAAGCACTGTCCAGAGGAGCGGAGTATGTAGTTTTTATTGATATACTTTCCGATTCTATTAAGCTTCTCAAAGAAAATATTGAGAGAATCGGGATTCCTTCTGACCATTACAGGATCATAAAAGGTGACTATAACAGAAGTATCATTCAATTGAGTAAAGAAGGATTTAAATTTGATATAATTTTCCTGGATCCGCCTTATAAACTTCTCGAATATGCTAATCCTGTAAAAGTTTTGTTCAAACGTGAGATCCTTGCTGATGACGGGATAATTGTTCTTGAAAGGCCTTCGAGTCTAAAATTTAATGCAAAATATTTTGATCTTTATCGTGAGCACAGGATAGGACAAAAAACATTAAATTTTTATAGACATGAAGAGAAAGAAGATGAAATATAGATTCAAATACCAAGGAGGTATTATGGTTTCAAAATTTAAATTAATGGTTGTTTTAATAGCTCTGGTGTCTTTTACTTTAGTTTTTTCAGCAGAAACAAAGACAAAAGAATCTGTTTTCAGCGGAAAGGTCAGGGTGGAGATGTTTAAAAAGCATTCTGCTATGAAAGCTTCTTCGCAATACAAAAGGATAAAGTGGCAATATGTAGGACCAACTAATATTAGTGGCAGGTGTACCGATGTTGAAGCTGTTTCACCGAGGGGAAAGCAGTATACCATCTGGGTGGGAGCAGCAACAGGCGGTGTTTGGAAATCGACCAACGAAGGAACAACTTTTGTTCCTGTTTTTGATGAGATGCCTTCTGCATCGATAGGGGATATTGCAATTGATCCCAAGAATCCAGATGTTGTCTGGGTGGGGACCGGAGAGGCAAATATATTCAGAAGTTCAAATGCAGGTTGCGGAATATATAAAACAATAGATGGCGGTAAGACATGGAAGAACATGGGGCTTGAGAATACACATACGATCCCCAGGATAAGGGTTCATCCGGGAAATAGTGATATTGTCTATGTCGCGGCAACAGGCCATGAATGGACTTCCAATCCCGATAGAGGACTCTACAAAACGACAGATGGAGGGAAATCCTGGGAGAAGATCTTATTCATTGATAATAACACCGGTGTGAATGACCTTGTCCTTGATCCTAAGAATCCTGATACAATTTATTGTACTACCTGGCAGAGAAAAAGGCTCAAATGGAATGATCCGAGGACATTTCGTTCTCATAAAAATAATGGTGTTTGGAAATCGACAGATGGCGGTAAAATATGGGAGAAAATTAATAATGGACTTCCTGTTCCATATGAAAGGGGTAGGATAGGAATAGATATTGCTGCATCTAATCCAAACGTTCTATATGCGTATGTAGATAATTACGGTATTGCACAAAAAGCCAAACGGGGAGAAACTGACGCATACAATCGTCAAAAAAAAGATATTATTAAAGGTGCAACAATATTCAGAACAAATGACGGAGGCAGGAACTGGAAACAGGTTAGTGGTCAGACAGAAAAAATGAAATTATATATGGAGCATCACTCTGCAACCTACGGATGGGTATTTGGACAGATAAGGGTCGATCCCAAGAATGAGAATAGAATTTATACAATGGGTCTCTTTCTTAATGTTTCTGATGACGGAGGAAAAACTTTCAGAGTATTGAGAGGGTTGCATCCTGACCATCATGGATTGTGGATAGACCCGAATAATCCTGATTACCTTTTGAACGTTCAGGATGGCGGGCTGGCGATCTCATATGACAGAGGAGGGAACTGGAAAATCCCGTTGGAAGAACTTCCAGTTGCTCAGTTCTATAATGTTGGGTTCGATATGCAGAAGCCGTTCAATGTATATGGATCAATACAGGATCACCACAGTTTTTACGGTCCCGTCGATATTTCAAGAAGTAGAAAGTATATCAGGCCTGTTGAATTCAAACATACACTTGGAGCAGAAGGGAGTTCTCATGCGATCGACCCCAGGGATAATTCTGTCTATGCGAGTGTTTTTTATGGAAATCTTGCCAGAAAAAAAGAGGGAGAGGATGAGAAAATGCTCCTTCCTGAAAAGCTTCCTGGTGAAACAAGACTGAGAGGCCAATGGGTTGCGCCAACTATTCTTTCTCCTCACAATCCCGACATTGTTTATCATGGGATGCAGTATGTAATGATGTCCAGGGACAGAGGAAATACATGGAAAAGGATAAGTCCTGATCTATCATATAACAATTCAAAAAAAATGGGAGATATCAATTATCAGACAATAACGGCCCTTGATGAATCGCCTAAGCGTTTTGGACTTATCTATGCCGGAACGGATGACGGAAGAGTATGGAGAACGATGGATGGAGGAGAAAATTGGACGATGATAAGAAGTGGAAAAGTGCCGGTAAGATGGGTTTCACGACTTGTCGCTTCCAGGTTCGATCTGGGAACTGTCTATATGACACAAACAGGGAGAAGAGATGATGATTTCCAGGTCTATGTATGGAAGTCAGAAAACTTCGGAAGAACATGGACAGATATATCAGGCAATATCCCGGTAGGACCTGTAAACGTTATAAGAGAGGATCCGAAAAACGAAAAGAGACTCTATCTTGGAACTGATGCAGGAGTCTATATCAGTAATGATGCCGGAGAAAAATGGGAAGTTCTGGGAGAGATGCCTTTTGCATACGTTCATGACCTTGCATATCATCCAAGGGATAATATGATCATTATTGCAACCCATGGAAGAGGAGTGTGGGTTCTCGATGCTGAACAGATAGATGAAAAACAAGATGAGGATGGTAAGACAGGTATCTCAGCCTCCCCCGAACAGGTTAAGGCTCTTCTCGGAAGCTGGCTTGTAAACTCTGACAGAGGTTTTACTTTTAATCTTACATTTTCAGAAAATTCAGGAAAGGTTGTCGGAAAACTTTCAATGCAGTTCGGAAAAGCTGAACTTTCCAGATTGTTCTTTGATGGCAAAAAATTGATGTTCAAAGCTCTCATTGATATGACACAGATGGGCGGAGATATAATGGAAATGAAATGTGATGCTGATATCAAGGGTGAGATAATTGAGGGCATTGTTAAAAGTAAGATGGGTGATTTGAAAATTAAAGGGAGAAAAGAGAAAGAATAGATTTATTCTTCTATAATCTGAGGGAATAATATTTTAATCTGATTCTGGATCTTGATATGTTTTTATTTTTTTAAAAGTGCCTGTCCCCTTTTGACGATCGAATTGGAGTTCGTCTTGATCTGTGATATACTATGATTTAATAGTGATATTTTTCGGAATTTAAGAAATACCCATATCAGAATAAATCTTGAATAATAATAATCATTTCAGTTCAAATCAATTCAGGGATTTTTTATGTTTATATCTTTATCAGGAGATAGGAGAAATTATCTATTGAGGAAGGAGAAGAGATGGGTTTAAAAAATTTTGAGGATATGGGCCTGGATCCCAGGTTGATCAAAGGGATCAAAGAGATGGGGTTTGAAAATCCTATGCCTATACAGGAGAAAGTAATCCCTATACTATTGGAAAAAGACACAGATATGGTTGGGCTTGCTCAGACGGGGACCGGAAAAACAGCTGCATTCGGACTTCCCCTTATTTCGAAAACAGATACCGGTAATAAAAATGTTCAATCTGTTGTACTTAGCCCTACAAGGGAATTATGTATACAGATCACAAACGATATCAAAAGTTATTCTAAATATATTAAGGATTTTCGTGTTACTGCAATATATGGCGGTGCAAGTATCGAAGGTCAATTGAAAGAATTGAAAAGAAAACCCCAGATGATAGTTGCAACACCCGGAAGGCTTCTTGATATGATCGAGAGGAAAAGAGTTGATCTCTCAAAGATCAGATCTGTTGTGCTTGATGAAGCGGATGAGATGCTGAACATGGGATTCAAGGAAGAACTGAATGCTATTCTTGATAAGACTCCGGAATCAAAAAATACTTACCTTTTTTCTGCAACAATGCCGAGAGAAGTTTCTAAGATAGCTTCGAATTATATGAGTAATGCTGTGGAGATCCAGGTCGGGAATCGTAATGCCGGTGCAGAAAATGTTGCACATCAATACTATATGGTACAGGCCAGAAATAAATATCTTGCTCTCAAAAGGATCGTTGATATAAATCCTGATATTTACGGGATAGTTTTTTGCAGAACCAGAGCAGACACGAAAGATATTGCCGAAAAACTTATAGTTGATGGTTATAATGCCGATTCACTCCATGGTGATCTTTCTCAGGCACAGAGAGATTATGTAATGCATAAGTTCAGGATGAAAAATCTTCAGATACTTGTGGCCACAGATGTTGCAGCCCGCGGACTGGATGTTGATGATCTTACACATATTATTAATTACAATTTTCCTGATGAATTACAGGCTTATACACACAGAAGCGGTAGAACAGGAAGAGCAGGGAAGAAAGGTGTTTCCATTGCGATAATTCACAAAAAAGAAAAAAACAGGATAAAACAGGTGGAAAATCTGATTCGCAAGAAATTTGAATTTAAAAAAGTCCCTGATGGAAAAGATATTTGCGAAAAGCAGCTTTTTAGTTTAATTGATAGAATGGAAAGAGTTGAGGTTGTTGAAACAGAGATAGAACCGTATCTTGAAGTGATATATAAAAAACTCGATTGGCTGACAAAAGAGCAGGTCATAAAGCAATTTGTGTCCCTCGAGTTCAACCGCTTTCTGGAATACTATAAAAATTCTCCGGATCTGAATGTCGATCCCGGTAGAAAAGGTAAAAAAGAGAGAGGTCGGGAAAGAGAAAGAGGGCCAAAGCTGAACAAGGGAGATGTGGCAAGATTTTTTGTGAAGTCAGGCAGGAAAGATAAGGTCGAGCCTCCCCACATTATCGGAATGATAAACGATATGACCGGTACCAAAAATATTGAGATAGGAAAAATTGAGATTATGAGCACTTTTTCATTTTTTGAGGTTGATAAAAATTCTTCTGATATTATGCTTAAGAATTTAGACAAGGCTGAACTTCACGGAGTCAAGGTTTATGTGGATAAGGCTGAAGCTCCGGGTGGAAACAGAAAAAAAGAGAGATCAAAAAAACGGCCTTTCCCAAGAAAAAAGAAATCGAAAAATAAAATTAAAACTTATTGAATTCCCACAAAAGCAGACTTCTCTTTGTTGCTCTCTTGAGATTTCTTCCTCTTTTAATATATAATCTTTATAGGAGAGCTTTAAATGAAAAGAAGAAATTTACCAGGTTTATTCACATTTATATTGATTTTAGTAATAATACCGGGCCGGGTGTCAGCTATAGGTCCACTTGATGTTTATATACAGGGGGGTGCAATCTCGGATGAATCCCTCAGCTTTAGTCCTCTGCTCTGGACAGCTGGCGTTAATATAGATTTCAAAACCGGGAATCTACTGATGATCAGTCCGGAACTGAATATTATTGTTAATGAATTCAATTTTGATTATATTCTTCTGGAACCAGCTCTGACAATTAATTTAAGACTTGCAAATTTTTTTGTCGGTGCGGGATTAACAAAAATTTTTGAGATGGGAAATGATTTCTGGGCGGACAAATTTTCACTTAAAGTTCATGGAGGATTGAAGCTTATAGGATTGAAGCTCCGGGCTTTTGTAATTATCCCCTTCGATGATCTTTTTAATCCTACCATATATGGAGGTTCTGTAGGGTTCGGGTTTTAGCACATAATGCTTACCTGCCCGGATAAGATTTCAGCGAATTTCTATCAATAAATAAATATAAGATGATAAATATTATTTATATTCACGGGTTTATGTCTGCAGGAAAAGGCGGGAAGTACGAAGCTTTGAAAAGAAGGTATAAACGGGGATTTAATATAATGTCTCCTTCCTTCAGTGATTCTGTAGTTGAGGCTGAAAAAGAATTGATCCGGTTAATGGGGACAGCGGAAATGAATTCTGATGGGATCATCTGCCTGATAGGTACTTCCCTCGGAGGATTTTACGCCCGATATCTGGCATCGATATATAAACTGCGTGCAATATTGATCAATCCTGTTCTTGATCCTTCTTTACATATGAAGAAATATGTGGATGTGAAGCTCGAGAATTTCAAAACAGGGAATAAGTTCCTTTTTACACAAAACGACATTGATACTCTCGGATCAATGGAAAAAAAGATTTTAGAAAATAGTGATGAAGATTCTGTTTACCTTCCGGTTTTGGCAAATAAAGATGAAGTGATAAATAAGAAAGTTGTTGAGAAAGAATTTGAAAACATTATATATATAAATGATGATCATCAGTTTAATAATGCTTTTGAGCCTTTTATAAGAAGGGAGGATGTGCGACGATTCATCACTGACACTTATGGTCTGTGATGTCCTGAAATCAGGACGGGGAATCTGGAGGATTTGTGTGCGGGCTATCACACGAACCCCGTCCCAATCTCAAAAACCAAGATCGGAAACAAAAAACTTTAATAAACAGAAAGGAGATATTTCTTCAAATAACCTTTTCTTCCAAATTCTTGTCATTCCATTCCGGACAGTATATCTTGCTGATGCTTCCGATATTTAATAATACGGATAGGAATCTTAGAAATGGAATTTAAAATTTTAACTATTATTAAAATGAATGGGGACAGGCACTTTATGCTTGATATTAATTTCAGGAGTATATATCATATTTTTTTAAATCAATATCCGGAGATAAACCATGTCAGGAGCAAATGTAGGAACATTTATTTCGTTCGGGGTCTATTTGATCTTCATGATAGCGATAGGGTGGTATTTTTATAACAGAACAAAGAACCTTTCTGATTATGTGCTTGGAGGGAGAGGGCTGAATGCATGGGTGACCTCCCTGAGTGCTCAAGCGTCAGATATGAGTGGTTGGCTCCTTCTGGGATTGCCCGGTTATGCATATCTTGCCGGGCTCGAGGCCGGATGGATAGCGATCGGACTTATTATCGGGACTTACATAAACTGGAGGTTTATAGCCCGAAGATTAAGGAAATATACACAAATAGCCGGAAATTCTATTACACTGCCGGTCTTCTTTGAAAATCGTTTTAGAGATAAGAGAGGTGTTTTAAGAATTCTTTCAGCTATATTTATTATCATATTCTTTCTTCTTTATACTTCTTCAGGTTTTGTTGCCGGAGCAAAATTATTTAATACAGTATTCGGTATTTCATACTTTTATGCTCTGTCGATCGGAGTGTTCGTTATTATAGGATATACTTTTCTCGGAGGATTTATGGCTGTAAGCTGGACGGATTTTTTCCAGGGGATGCTTATGTTCTTTGCAATTGTGATTGTCCCTGTTCTCGGGGTTTCTGCTTTGGGCGGGTTTGATAAGACCATTACAAAAATAAGTGAAATAAATCCAGAACTGCTTAATATCTTTACGGATGTTTCAGGTGAGAACCTGAAATTAATTCCGGTTATATCCCTAATAGCCTGGGGATTCGGATATTTTGGGCAACCACATATCCTGGCCAGGTTCATGGCAATAAGTTCTTCGGATAAGATTAAGAAAGCACGTAAAATAGCAATGGGATGGGTGATAATAAGCCTTTCTGCTGCAGTAGTATCAGGGATTGTCGGCAGAGCTTTATTGACAGCAAATCCCCTGGCAGGAAAAGCTGCGTCTGAGACAGTTTTTATGGTATTGGTGAATCAGCTTTCTACTCCTCTCATAGGTGGAATTCTTCTTGCGGCAATATTAGCTGCAGTTATGAGTACTGCAGATTCACAATTACTGGTAACTTCATCGGCGATAACAGAGGACCTTTACAGGATTGTACTGAAAAGAAAACCGGGGGACAAAGAACTTGTCTGGGTAAGCCGTATCTCTGTTATTATCGTAGCGGTTATTGCATTCATAATTGCCTTGAATCCGGAAAGCAGTGTACTCGAACTTGTCTCCTATGCATGGGCTGGTTTCGGTGCAACTTTCGGCCCTGTTATTATTCTCTCTCTCTTCTGGGTTCGTATGACCGCTAATGGAGCGATTGCAGGTATTTTTACGGGAGGAGTTTCTGTCCTTATATGGAAGAACCTGTCGGGAGGTATCTTTGAATTATATGAGATAGTACCCGGATTTATATTTTCAGCGATTGCTGTTTTCGTCGTCAGTATGCTGGACAAAAAGCCTTTAAAAGAAATTGTTGAAGAATTCGGGACGGTAAAGAGTTCAAAAATTTAAATATATTGCACTGATATGTTAAAATAATTGATCATAAATTTTTTTCAATTCCGGGAGGGATAATGGATAATTCTATGCTTGAACTGAAAAACCTTGTAAAGGACTTTGATGGGAAAAGAGCGGTTGATAATATTTCAATTACGTTGAAACGGGGTGAGATCTTGGGATTGTTGGGGCCGAATGGAGCAGGAAAAACTACTACAATAAGAATGATCATGAATATAATTGCGCCGGATAGTGGAGAGATCAAGATCCTTGGGGAAAAATTCAATGAAAAACTTAAGGATCGGATCGGATATCTTCCTGAGGAGAGGGGACTTTACAGAAAGATGAAAGTTTCTGAAACTTTGCAGTTCTTTGGGAGGTTGAAAGGAATGAATAAGAGTAATATCAAGGAGAGAGGGGAGGAATTGTTAAAAAAATTTGATCTATATGATTATTATGAAAAGAAAATAGAAGAATTGTCCAAAGGAATGGCACAAAAACTTCAGATAATAACTACGATCATTCATTCTCCGGATTTACTTATACTTGACGAACCGTTCTCGGGACTTGACCCGGTAAACATTGAACTTGTGACGAATTTGATACTTGAGATGAAGAGGCGAGGAATAACTATTATATTCTCCACTCATCTTATGGATTATGCAGAAAAGATAGTGGATTCAATAGTTATGGTAAACAAAGGTAAAAAGGTTATTGATGGCAATCTGAATGATGTTAAGTCGGAATACGGGACCAAGTTTGTAAGAATAAATTATGAAGGTAATGGAAAGTTTGTATCTTCGTTAAGCTATGTTAAAGGTGTAAGAGATTACGGAAAGGAAATGGAAATAGAATTAGCTGATATTAAAGATAAGGATAAATTGCTTAAAGATCTTATATCAAAATTATCCATAAACAGCCTTTCACTTACAGAACCTTCATTGAATAATATTTTTATAAGGAATGCTTCCGGTGATTCAACTGGAGTGGGAGAATAAAATGAAGATCACGGCAATAATATTAAGAGAGTTTAAGCAGATTGTAAAAAAGAAGTCCTTTATAATTGCTACGATACTTACACCCGCAATTATGGCTGCATTCATCTTTGTGCCAATTCTGCTTACCAAGGTGGGCAGAGAGGAAAAAGTAATTAAAATTGCAGATTATTCAAATATAATCAAGGAAGATTTTTTGAAGATCGGCAAAGATAATAAATATCTGAAAGAGCAACTGAAACTTTCATTTATTGCAGAAACTGATCTGCCTAAAGATCAGGATGCTATTATTAAGAACTACGAAAGAAGCATAAAAGAAAACAGTACTGAAGAATTTAAACTGTCTGATTCTTTTAAAAAAGAAATTCTTGATAAAACTATTGACGGATTGCTTCTTATTCCCTCCGAGATTGCTGTTTCAAGAAAAATATATTTCTGTGCTCGCAATATTTCAGACTTTGAACTAAACAGGTTTATAAATAGTTCAGTTAAGAAAATCCTGTCTTCGAAACTATTGAAAGAAGAGATCAAGGATCCCGGAGTTGTTGAAATTGTTGAAAAAGCTACGGCAGATATAAAACCGGATCTCTTCATTATTAAAGCGGAAGGAGCAACCAAATCATCTTCGAAAACAGCATATATGATGTCGATATTTATGTTAACCATCCTGTTTTCAGTTCTTATGGGATATGGTCAGTTGATAATGCGGGGAGTAATTGAAGAGAAGAACAGCAGGATCGTGGAAGTGTTGATCTCATCTACAAATACACAGAGTTTGTTTTATGGAAAGATCATCGGAATAGGGCTTGCGGGACTTACGCAAGTCGGAATATGGATGGCCATGGGATGGATATTGATGGGGAAATTTTCACTGGGGATTGATAAATCTATCTTGAATTTTCTTACTCTGGAATTAGGTATTTACTTTGTGATATTTTTTATCATCGGATACTTTATGTATTCCATCCTATTTTCTATTGTAGGGGCGTCGGTCAATACCGATCAGGAGGCACAGCAATATGCAGCTCCGATCACTTATCTTCTGATAATTCCTTTTATGATCGGAATTATGGTCACACAGAATCCTAACACTCCGCTTGTAGTCGGGACATCACTATTCCCTCTTTTTACTCCAACACTCATGTTTATGAGGATCAGTGTTGCGATGCCGGCTTTCTCAGAGATCCTTCTGTCGATTGTAACAAGTCTCGGGTTTACAATTCTTCTTGCATGGTTAGGTGCAAAGATATTCAGGGTCGGTATCCTGATGTACGGAAAAAAACCTTCCATCAAAGAGATGATAAGATGGATCAGATATAAATGATCTGATTCCAGATCCTGACAATTGCATCGATCCACTTTATTTCTTGCACAATAATATTTATCCAATACCAAAAGGGGACAGGCACTTTTTTACAATTGTAAGAACATAGTGCCTGTCCCCTTTTGCAAATTGCGGCATTCTTTTTGTTTGAAAAGATCAAAAAATCAAATAAACTTTATTTAACAAATAGCAGAGAGTTCATATTCTCTGACTGAATACGCCAAATATATCGTTATATATAAACTATAAAAAACAAAAATTTCAGTTTTATTTTATTGACTCTGACATTTTCCAGAATTAAAATGTCGTCTTTTTTAATTTGTATTGTTTTAAAAATCATATAAATATAAAAAGTATTAAAAATATTGAAAAAAGAATATTTTTATACTATTATGTTTAATTCCCAAGGAGGGAGGATGAAAAGATCAATATTGATACTATCTTTAATTTTTTGTTTTTTTGTAAGTATTGAGGCTTCGGCTAAAATGATCAGGACTGCCGATGAACTTAAAAGTTTTTCGATCAATTGTCATACTGATTATTCGATCATTATTGAATTTCCGGAGGAAATTATTATTAAAAATCTTGATCTTGATCAGCAATCTGTTAAAAATTGGACTATTGATCATGATTTAAATCTAATGTGGATTCAACCTGAGTCAACTGATAGTCCGGATGGGATCGTCAGGGTCTCAACTGAAAAATTTGATGATATTTTCATAAGGTTCAGATCAACAAATGATCCCGGGAAACTGATTCATACGATCGTTTTAAAGAACAAGGTCTTTACAAAAAAGGTTTTGGAAGAAAGAAAGATGGATCGTCCTGTTAAGATTGAGGTTAAAACTAATGTTGGTGAATCCGATCAGGAAAATTCAGGAAGGAAAAAAGAAAAAAATTTATCACCAAAAACCCCAGATCCTAAACCGATATTAAAAAGCGAGGATCTTAAATTAAAAAGAATTCCGATGTTATTGGAAAAACATTTCTCTATCTCGGGTGGAACAATAAGCTTTGAAGATTCAGGATTGTTTGTTGAGGGAGAAGGTATTTTTGCCGGGAAAGATGATAAAGGCCTTTTTTTCCAACTTGCAGGAATGATCACTGTTAATAAAACTTTAAGTGATTATGGATTCTCGATCGGTGGAGGTTATGAACCGTCAAAACTTGGAGTGTTCCTTTTTTTTGATTCACTTTCACACAAGTATGGAGATCAGTTAAACAGGACACTTCATATACAGGCAAGGCCATCATTCAGGTACAGGTTGTCGGATAAATTCCATTTGTCTGCATTCTTTGCTATCCCGGTTAATAGTGATCTTTTCACTGGTGTTGATCTTCCCGGGAATTCAGAATTCGGATACTATAACAGATCACTTATTCATGGTGGAGTAGATCTCACTGTTCTTCTTGATAATCTGTTCGTAGAAATGAGAGGAATTTTTGCTGAAGGTTCTGCATATGGTTTAGAAATTAAAGCTCTTTACAGGTTGTTTTCCAATATTTTTATTTCAGTTAACTACGCAAGTTCAGGAACAGGAAGTCTTGAATATCTGGATGGCGTGACAAATTCTTCAAGAATAAGTGCCGGTATTGTTTTAAACAGTGGATTGAAAAGGAACCCGGGGAAGAAAAAAATAATTTTTCGTCCCGATTATCCTATGGTCATTTCGATCGAAAGAGAGAAAAAAGAATCTGATAAGAATCTCTCCCCGGCTATCAAACTATCGGCTGATCCGGTTCAGGGTTATGCACCTTTAAATGTTTCATATGAGGCAATACAATCTGGGTTTAAAGGCAAAGTGACTATGACATGGTATTTTAACACTGCTTGCTCCGCTAAGAACGACACTACAACTCCTTCATTTGAATACAATTCACCGGGAACTTATGAGGCATGGGTGGAAGGAAAAGATGAGTATAATAATTGTGCAAGATCCAATTCGGTCATTATCACAGTCTGGGATGTAAACTCTACAAAAACATTTAATATCAACTCATCTGTAAGATCTGGAGAAGGTTCGATTGATCCTCTTGGTGATACTGAAGTGAGATATGATTCAGATCAAAAGTTTGTAGTTTCTCCGGCAAAAGGATGGTTTGTGAAAAATATTTACTGTGATGGACGTCCGGTGGGCGCTGTAACCGAATATGGATTTAACAGAGTTTGTTCGGATCATACAATAGAAGCCGAATTTTCTCAGACTGCTCCCTCAACCCACACAATAACAGTCTCAGTAAGAAATAACAGATACGGAACGGTATCGCCCGGGACGACAAATGTTGAGGATGGATCTGATGTAACTTTCAATTTCACACCGGAAGATAACAACAAGCAGATCATCAGATATTGGGTGAACGGGAATCTTTATAACGATGAGGGTGCAGCCGGATACACATTTAAGAATGTCACCTCCGACCAGACCCTCGAAGTCGAGTTCGATTGGATATACTACGATGTCAAAGTTACTTTAACACTTGAAGAAGGTGGATCTGGTAATGTCGATCCGGGTGTCGGAACTTTTACGTACAAGAAAGGGACGGATCTTACGTTTAATTTTAATCCGACAGATAATTCTAAAGTTAGAGATGTTGTTGTAAACGGAAACAGTAAAGGGGAAATTTATACTTACAAAATTTATGATATCGCTCAGGATGAACGGATCGATGTTTACATTAAAAGGCGAGATTTCCCTATTGATGTTCTAAATGTAGGTGGCTGTGGTGTTAATGTATCAAGCTCAACGGGAGACTCCGGAATAAATAGATCGTATAACATTTTTTACGGTGATGATGTAACCTTTTATTTCGATCCGGTTGAGACAGATGGAACAAAAGATTATTATATCAGTGTTGACGGAAAGGCGGGTGGAAGTATGCCGGACAATTATACTTTTTACAACGTAACAAAAGAACACAATATTAGGATAAAATGTGTCGAAGCGGGAGACCCCCCTCCGTTTTAAACTGTAACTTTTCTTATAAAAAAAGAGCCTCCGGGTTTTCCCGGGGGCTTTTTTTTGTCAAATTCTCTGGATACTATTGAATGATCGGTGTTACAAACGGCGGGATTTCAGAAACGGCTCCGTTCTTATCAACAACGCCTACGGAAAACTGATATCCGTCAAGAGTATTTAGTCTTATCTCATAACTTTTATTATCAGGAGATATTCGGTCTATTTCTTCAACGGACCCGTCCTTTTGTTTGTAAACGATATAACCTTCAAGTCTTTTGTCTTCAGACGGGGATTCAGACCAGGTGATATTAACAACATATTCAGAGAGAAACACACCCTTATTGAGATTAGCAGAAACATTAATGGAATCCGGAGCTTTGCCGACCGGTCTTTTGTAGGAAGGGTAAGGATAGATGTTTATTGTCATAGTTTGTGTTTTGTATAGATCAAAATTTAGGTTATCAGAAACATAAATATTATCTGTAGAGAAATATCCGTTGTAAGTTCCACCCCATCCGAAATTTATGTGAACGGTCTTTGCACCGTCTGAGATCCTGTAACCGTCTATTACAACCGAATGACCTATAGTTTTTCCATCAATTCCAAATCCACAAACCCATCCGTTATCTATTTGATCTTTTGAAACATTAAACCATACATCCGGATTGGGGTAATTAACTCTATTTATATAGATTAAATCAGAAGAATACTTTAAATGGTCTACAAAATTATGTAAATTAAAATATTCATTGGCAGAACTTCCTGTTTCATAATAAACCATATGAATCGCAACACCGACATCGTGCATAAGGGTTGCAACCGCATTTTTATTCTCTTCAGGATCGTTTAAATAACCGTAATCATCAA
>CAYNUG010000009.1:0-33044 GCA_964400545.1 uncultured Clostridia bacterium
AACCTTTTATCCGACTTCATTAATGGTAACTGCTTTTGATATTATATTCTTCTGGGTTGCCAGAATGGTTATGATGGGTATTCATTTCGGAAAGGATATTCCTTTCAGAAAAGTGCTGATCAATGGATTGATCCGTGATGAAAGCGGTCAGAAAATGAGCAAAACCAAGAACAATGCGATCGATCCTTTAGATATCATTAAAGAGTATGGAACGGATGCATTAAGATTTACTCTTGCCATTCAGGCCGTTCCGGGGATGGACATATCACTTTCAATAAACAGGATAAAAGGATATAAAGCTTTTATAAACAAGATCTGGAATGCTGCCAGATATATCATTATGAATCTTAAAGGTGATGAAACAAATTCTGTTGACCTTGAAAACATCTCGGCTACCGACAAATGGATACTTCACTTAATGAATTTGACAATAAAAAATACGAATTCATTAATGGATAATTATAGAATTAATGAAGCTGCCGATGTTTTATATCATTTTTTCTGGCACGAGTATTGCGACTGGTATCTTGAATTCTCAAAAAATGATCTTGAGAACAAAGGAACTAGAACAGTGCTGAAATATACTCTGTTTAAATCTCTTCAGCTTCTACATCCGTTTATTCCTTATGTTAGTGAGGAAATTTACCAAAAAATTAATATGGACAAAGATTTTCTTCTTGAAACCAAGTATCCGGAATTCAAAAGTGAATTTGTTTTTTCTTCTGAATACAAGGATGTTGAACTGCTCAAGAAAATAACGGGTGAGACAAGAAAAACAAGGACCGAGAACAAAATAGATCCTAATGCAAGATTTAAGACATATTTGAAAGTGTCTTCCGATAAAGAAAAAAAATCTTTCACACAGCTTTCAAAATATTTTGATTTCCTGACAAAAAGTGATAATACTGAAATAGTGAATGATTTTTCTTCTTTGCCAAAAGGGTATCGGGGAGTGTATCTGAATTGGGAGATACTTCTTCCGTTCGAGAATGAATCGGACAGGGAAAGGGAGATGATAAGACTGGAAAAGGAGCTGAGAAAAACAGAGGGAATGATCAGCGGAATAGAAAAGAGGTTAAAAAACAGAGATTTTGTAAAAAAAGCACCGCCTGATATCGTTAACGGATTTAAAAGGACTCTTCAGGAATCTATAGATAAAAAAGAGAAAATTGAAAAAACTTTATCTGATCTCACCTGATAAAAAAAGAAAGATCCCGGATTTTATTAATCTGAAAAATCTCCATTCGTGTTTATCGACAAATGATTATATAAATAACAATTTGTTTGAATTGTCAAAAAATATCCCATTACTTGTTTCTGCGGATACTCAATCTGAAGGGAAAGGACGAAATGGGCATAAATGGACCTCTGTCGGAGATGGTGGAATATATATATCTTTTCTACTCAACATTAAGAACAGGGAATATCCCGGGCTTATATCTTTGGCAGTTGCAGCTGCTGCTGCAGAAGCAATCAGGAATGTTGTTGGATTAGATGTTCAGCTTAAGTGGCCGAATGACATAGAATTAGCAGGACTGAAAGTGGGCGGGATCCTAATAGAAAACAAATTGTATTCAGATAAAATGCTGGCAATTATCGGGATAGGATTGAATGTTAATGTAGAAAAGAATCAATTTGAGAACGGAATTGCCAAAACAGCAACTTCCCTCTCGGTAGCATCAGGCCGAAAGATCGATATTGAGCAGTTGGAATTAAAGATCTCCGAATACCTTCTTTACTTCATTAGTGCTATGGAAGAAAAAAGGTTTGGGGGCATATTGAAAAAATATCTATATTACCTGAAACATAAAGTGGGAGAAGAAATAGTATTTACACTCACAGGGAAAAAAGTTAAGGGAAGTTTTGTGCGTATAAATGAGGATGGGGGACTTGTTTTGATGCTTGAGAACGGAAAAGAAGTGTCTGTTTACTCCGGGGAGATATATTAGCCTCCTCGTCCCGACAAGCGAGGGTGATATCACTTGTCAAATATTTTCATCCACTGATCGACCTCTCCTTCACTTAATTCAGTGTCGATCCGCTTCTGTTTCATTTCTATTCTTCCTGTTGCTCTGTATACCCGTTTCAATTCATAATAGAATTCTATAGAGTTTATTACTTTTGCTCCCTTCTTTTTGGCCACATCTTTTAATTCCCTGTCAGATGTGATGAGGATAACATCTTTGAAATGAGTATAACCTTCAAGAATTCTTTTTATCTCATCGTCAGCAGAGTCTCCTATCGGAGGATATTTTACGATTATTTTTTCGTTAGGGTTTTCTTCGGGGGAAAAAGTGGTTGGTTCTCCATCAAAAACAATGATAATTTTGTTCTTTTTTTTCTTCTGAAATTTTTTTACAATTGCAATGATCTCAGTTCTGGAATTTGCGTCTTCGAGGGATATATCAGGAGAGGATCCTATAAGGTTGTTACCGTCAATAATATATGGCATTTATAACTCTATTGTGTCTCCCGGTTTAAGAACAATGACTTCACTGTTCTTCCCTACCAGAGACTTAAATTTTTCCGGCGAAGATTTGATCGCAGGGAATGTATTGTAATGGAATGGCACTACTTTGGGTATTTTTAACAATTCAACTGCTTTTGCAGCCAGACGCGGAGTCATGGTAAATCTTCCATCAATTGGTAGAAATGCTATATCAGGTTTGTACATCTCTCCTATTAGGGCCATATCCATGGTAAGGCCGGTATCACCGGCGTGATAAACGACTACACCGTCAAGTTCAACAACAACTCCTGTAGCTGTTCCTCCGAGAGTAGCAGTATGTAATGCGGGCACCATAGATATTTTAACACCTCTAGTTTCAATTGTACCACCGACATTCATCATTTCGACAATTAATCCTTCTTTTTCTCCAATTTCGGATAATTCGAAAAGAGAAACAAAGGTTGCTCCTGTTTTTTTACAGATCTCAAATGAGTCACCAAGATGATCTGCATGATCATGTGTAGCAATAACGACATCACAATCGGTAATATCTTTAAGTGAGGTCACTGCCGTTGGATTACCTGTAAGAAAAGGATCTATTATAACTTTTCTGCTTCCTTCAAGCCAAAGAGCGGAATGTCCGATCCACTTAATTTTCATTTTTTTCTCCTCAACCCGGAGGCCATGCCATACTTCTTCCACCGATCAGGTGAAGATGGACATGAAAAACGGATTGTCCTGCTTCTTCTCCAGTATTAATTATATACCTGAAATCATCAATTTTATTTTCTTCAGCGATCTTATTTCCGATTGTAAAAAGATGACCTATCAAGGATTCATCCTCGATTTCCTTTATTGTAGTGTAATGTGTCTTAGGGATTATTAGAATATGAAATGGTCCCTGTGGATCGGCATCTCTGAACGCAACAACCTTTTCATCTTCGAAAAGAAATTTTGAAGGAATTTCCCCCGAAATAATTCTGCAAAATATACAATCATTCATTTTATACCTTCGTTACGCTGATCTCAGCACCAATGTTGTTTAATTTTCCCGGCATATCTTCATATCCTCTGAAAAGCTGGAAAGCGTTATCGATATATGTTTCGCCTTCGGCTATCAAAGCACCAAGTACGAGTGAAGCAGAAGCTCTCAGGTCTGTGGCATTTAAATATGTACCTTTCAAACCTGATACACCCTTAATTTCAGCAATATTTCCGTTTATACCGATATTGGCACCCAGTTTATTTAATTCAATAACGTGCTTAAATCTGTTGTTGAAAATATTCTCTCTTATACGTGAAACACCTTCAACCTGAGTAAATAATGTTGTCAGTTGTGCCTGAAGATCTGTTGGGAATCCGGGATAGGGATCAGTGTTAACCTCAACAGGTTTTAATTGTCCGGGAATCCTGACGGACACTTCATCTTTGTTGATGATAATTTCAACCCCCATCTGTTCTAGGACTGATAAAAGACTTCCGATATGTTCAGGGACACAGTTTTTTACAACTATGTTATCGCCTTTCAGACATGCTGCTATAATGTAAGTTCCTGCTTCTATCCTGTCGGGAATGATGGTATGTGATGTTCCATTAAGTATGCTTTTTCCCTTTATTTTTATTGTATCTGTTTTTTCTCCTGATATTTCAGCACCCATTGCTTTAAGAAAATCTATAAGGTCGGTTATTTCTGGTTCAACTGCACAATTTCGCAACACGGTTTCTCCCTTCGCAAGTGTTGCAGCCATAATCAGATTTTCGGTTCCCGTAACAGTTATTCCGGGGAATGTATAATCAGATCCCTTTAGTCCTTTCGATTCTGCCAGAATGTGCCCATTATCAATTTTTATTTTCGCACCCATTCTTTCAAGCCCTTCAAGATGATAATTGATCTGCCTGTCTCCGATTGCACATCCACCGGGCATAGATACTTTTGCATATCCGTTTCGTGCGAGGAGAGGTCCGAGAATAAGTATTGAGGCTCTTGATGTTTTTGAGATGGATTCGGGAACAACCGGTTTGTTAATTGCACTGAAATCAATGTTGACAACATTTTCTGAAAAAGTGCCTGTAGCACCGATACCTTCCAGTGCATCAAGCATAGTGTTTATATCCTTAACATTCGGAACACTATTCAGAATGACAGTGGAATCGGAAAGAATAGTTGCGGCCAGTTCAGGAAGTGAAGCATTTTTTGCCCCGGAGATTTTTATTGATCCTGACAGGTTCTTCCTGCCGGAAACATGTATTTTGTAATTATCCATAGAGGAATAATTATATAAATTTTCTTACCCGTTTTCAAGTATTATTAAGGGCGGGATGGTTTACAAAAAAAAAGGAGGGGGAAACCCCCTCCCTGTGAAGTATAATAATTAAATTTTATCTTATACCTGGACGCCCCATGGGTCTTTTTTCACTTTTGCCTTTTCTGTTACTATGGAAAGCTCTTTGTCTTGAAGATTTCCTGAGTTTTTCTATCTTCTGGATCTGTTCCGGCGTAAGAAGATCCTTTATGTTAAGAAGATAATAAATACGATCGATCTGAAGATCGGTTTTTAATTTGGAAATTTCTCTTATCATATTTCCAACAGTTTTTCGGTTTACTTTACTGCTTTGAAGATAGTTTGCCATCTTAAGTTCTTTAACTTTTGTATCTGCCATTCTCCTTATCATCGATTCCTGGAAAGAAAGATTAAGCTGCTCAATCTTACTAACCTGGTCTGCATTTAAACCAATCTCATCCTTGAGACGCAGTAGCATTGTTCCCCTAAACAAATTTTGCTCTGCGATCTTTGTTCTCTGTTGCATATGTTTTGAAATATAACCGGACTGAGATCCGACAAGGACCGAACTCGAAAGTATCAATGTTACACATATTACTAAAACTAACGTGATTTTCTTCATTACTGCCTCCTATTATTATAAGTAGAACAAACAGAAATCCGATTTCTTGCAGGAGAACAGAATTATTTATGATTATTGTGGTTTCTAAGAGTAATGTATATGCTGATAGCGTTTATCGAGGCCGGGGTCACTCCGGAAATATCGAGAGCTTCCTTTAAAGTTTTGGGTAGTTTTGCTTTCAACTTCTGGATAACTTCGGTGGAGAGCCCGTCTATTTTGTTATATTCAATATCTTCGGGAATGGTAACTTTGTCAATATCGTTCAATCTCTTTATATTCTCGTTCTGTATTTTTATATATCCTTCATATTTTGCTTCCGCTTCTATGAAGGCGATATCCGACAGAGAGAGATCTGAGTCAGGCATGTTTTCCCCTGACTGCTTGCAATACATTTTTTCAATTGTCTCAAAATTATGTTCTGGCATCTTCAGGAGTTGAAATAAGCTTTGTGACTTATTATTGAAATTTATTTTTGTCGATCTGAGTTCGTCCATTTTTTGTTCTCTTTTTTTCGATCTTTTAATAACTTTCCTGTAAATATTTTCGTCAACAAGTCCCAGCTTTCGTGAATAACCCCCAAGTCTTTCAAATGCATTATCTTCCCTTAATTGAAGTCTGAATTCGGCTCTCGATGTAAACATCCTATATGGTTCGTCCACTCCTTTTGAGATAAGATCATCGATCATAACCCCGATATATCCTTCACTTCTTTTCACAATGAAGGGTTCGTCTCCTCTAATTTTCAACACTGAATTGATCCCTGCCATTAATCCCTGAGAGGCTGCTTCTTCATATCCGGATGTACCATTAACCTGGCCCGCAAAATAGAGCCCGGATACATTCTTGGTCTCAAGAGTATTGTCAAGTTGAGTTGGTCGTATAGCATCATATTCGATAGCATAAGCAGGACGCATCATTATTGCCTTGTCAAGTCCCGGGATCAGTTTCAGGATCTCTTTCTGAACTTCGACCGGGAAACTTGTTGAGAGCCCGTTAGCATAAACCTCTTTATTGTTGATCCCTTCAGGCTCGAGATAAAAATGGTGTCTTTCCCGGTGAGGAAATTTTACTATCTTGTCCTCTATCGAGGGGCAATATCTCGGACCTATTCCCTCGATCTTGCCCGAATAGAGTGGAGAGTACTGGAGATTATCTTCAAGTATTTTCTTTACATCAGGATTGGTATAGCCAAGATAGCATATTATTTTATTTTCAGGTGATTTTTCCGTATAAATGGAAAAAGGGGCTGTATTGTTATCCCCCGGCTGGGGGTCGAATACGGAATAATCAATTGTATCGGCATGGAGCCTCATCGGGGTCCCGGTTTTCAATCTGATCGTTTCAAAACCTATGTCCTTAATGTTTTCTGCCAGATGGGTGGAAGCAGGTTCATTGCTCCGTCCTGCTTCAATAACTGCATTACCGATATAGATCTTCCCGTTAAGAAATGTCCCGGATGTGATAATCACAGCATCAGCATCAATGGTGTTTCCCTCAAGAAGATCTACCCCTGTAACTTTCCCTTTTTTTATATTTATTCCGGAAACGATTGACTGATATACAGACAGATGTTCACATTTCTCAAGGAAAGCTTTTGTGTAATATCTATACTGCATCTTGTCATTTTGGGTTCGGGTGGCCCTTACTGCCGGCCCTTTGCTTTTGTTAAGCGTCAGGAAGTGGATTCCTGTAGCGTCAGCAGCTCTCGGCATTACACCACCGAAAACATCGATCTCCTTGACCAGATGTCCTTTCGCAATTCCTCCGATCGAAGGATTACAAGACATCTGACCAATGGTCTCAATGTGAGTTGTTACAAGGACTGCTTCCCCTCCAAGACGAGCGACAGCATTTGCAGCCTCGATCCCTGCATGTCCGGCTCCCACTATAATTATCTTCATTTTCCTATACAGAAATTCGAGAATATCTTATTGATAATGTCTTCATCCTTCACTTCACCAAGAAGTTTTCCAATCTTTTTTATTGAGAGTCTTATTTCTTCCGCTATCAGTTCTATATCAGTTCTGTTTGTTTTCATCATTTTGTTTGCATTGTTGAGAGAATTGGAAATGCCTGCAAGCAGATCTTTCTGTCTTAGATTCACACTAATTTCAGTCTTATTCTCTCCAATATCATCAATGACAGAATAAATAAAGTCATATACATTTTCAATGCCGGTATTCTTAAGAACAGAAAGCGTTGAAATCTGTTCAGAACTGAACGCATTTTTAATTTCAGCCTGAATACCGCTTTTCAATTTATCGGATTTATTTATAAATACAGCCCGTTTTTTATCTTTTATAAGTCTGTATATCGACCTGTCATTTTCATCAAAATCTGAAGATCCGTCCAACAAGAATATAACTGCATCAGAATTAGCGACAAGTTCGATACTTCTGCTAATCCCCAGTTTTTCTATATCATCAGCAGATTCGGAGTTGATTCCTGCTACATCAAAAAGCTCTACAGGGAAGCCCTTTAGAAAAATTCTTTCCCTGATAAAGTCTCGGGTCGTTCCGGGTATAGGCGAAGTGATCGATCTGTCCTCAAGGAGAAGCAGATTGAAAAGTGAGGATTTCCCTGTATTTGTTTTGCCTACTATGACGAGTTTTAACCCCTGATCTAAAACTTCATTGAATCTATATCCGGAAATGATTTTGTCTATTTTTTTTTTAGCCGCTTCAAGTTCAGGAATAAAATCTATCTCTTTGATCGAATTTTCCTCCTGGAATTCTATCGTAGTCTCGATCTTAACAGCCAGCGATATCAGCAATTCTTTCAGCCCTTTCAGAAATAAAGAAAGCTTTCCTTCCAGATTTCCGAACTTCATCTCGGCAAAGTATTTTGAGTTTGCATTTATCAGTTCATTTATCGACTCTGCCTGGATAAGATCGATTTTTTTGTTTTTGAATGCTCTGAATGTAAATTCCCCGGGTAAGGCATTCCTTGCTCCTTTGCTGAATATAAGGTTCAGGATGGTTTCTGTAAGAAAAGGGTTGGAGTGTATCGATATTTCGATAACGTCTTCGCCTGTATATGAGTCCGGTAATGCAAAGTACGTATAGACACATTCTTCTATTCGTTTTCCGGAATCAATGATAAATGAATGGACTGCTTTTCTTTTAACGATCTTTTCGGGAACTTTCTCAATGATTTCTCTGAGTATACCTTGTGCAAGATCTCCCGAGATCCGGATAACAGCGATACCGCCCCTCCCCGAAGGAGTAGATAGGGCCGCTATGGTACCCCTATCCATTATTTTTTTTTAATTGTGATCGTTTTAAGAAAAGAATCTCCGGCGCTTGAAGATTCAAGATCGGAATATTTATTAATTATCATATGAACCACTCTCCTCTCAAAAGGATTTAGGTCTTTTACAGTAACACGTTTCCCGTTCTTTCTTATTGATTTAGCATGCTGATGTGCAAGTCGGCTTAACTCCTGTTCTCTTGTTTTTCGGAAATTCTCGCATTCACAGTATATTTTGTTGGCAACAATCTCTCCAAATAACCTGTTCAGAAGATATTGTACTGCATTCAAAAGGTTGCCATTTCTGTATAGAAGAAGTTTGTAATCTTTCCCGGAAAAATTTACAGTAACAAATCCTTTTCCTTCTGTCAGTTTGAATTCAAGATCCAACCCCATCTGATCGATCATAGACCTGATGAACGCAGAGAGCTCTTTCCCATTCATCCCTTCAGAAGGCCAGGCATTGATATGGATTTCTCTCTGTTTGTATCCAAAATATTTTGTTTTTTCGGTTATGATCTCATATCTGATATCTTCTTCGCTAACATTGAATTCACCCGCTGCTTTAAGCAAAGCTTCTTTTAAAGATGCAGAACTAAATTCTTTTTTCATTTATCAGGCACCCCGTTTTTTTCTCTTAAGCATTTTTCTTTCAGACTCTTCTCGTTTTTTTTCACTGAATATTTTTTTGTTAATTATATGTTGCTGTCCAATTTGTAGTAGATTTGAAATGAACCAGTACAGATTGAGTCCGCTTGAGAAATTCATGAAAAGAAATACCATTACTACAGGCATAATATACATCATTTTCTTTTGTGAACTGTCTGCTGATGTCGGAGACATTTTTGATACAATTATCTGAGTTATACCCATCAGGATAGGAAGCACGTAATATGCATCTTTTAGTGATAGATCTGTGATCCATAACATCCAGGGCTCATGCCTGATGCTGATTGATGTCTGGAGAAGTCTGAAAAGTCCGAAAAATACTGGCATCTGCAGCAAAAGAGGAAGACATCCACCTGCCGGATTGACCTTCTCGCTCTTGTACAGGGCCATGGTTTCGGTATTCATTTTTTTCCGTTGTTCCGGATCTTTCTGATTCTTATATTTCTTCTTGATTGCTTTTATCTTTGGTTGAAGTGTCTGCATTTTGGCCATGGAAACACTTGATGCATAAGTAAGTGGAAAGAGTAGGATCTTGATAAATAACGTGAAGATAACAAGAGCCCATCCATAATTAGGGATATACTTATGAATGAAATTCAATCCTTTGAGCATTACTTTGGCAATTGCTCCGAATATCGCCCATCCATAATCAATTATTTTTCTTGATTCAGGGAAAACAGATTCTATTTTCTCAAGTTCTTCTTCATCTTTGGGACCGAAATAAACAGAAACCGGATTAGAAAAAGTAATGAAAGAGTAATCATTTTTTATTCCTTTTTCACCCTCGGTTCTGACGGTATAGTATTTTACGGGGTCATCTCTTCTGGCAGTTTTTATCAATGTTGCAAAATAAGGCCGTTCATAAGCGATCCACTGAAAAAAGCCGCTGAAACTTCCTTCACCGCTTTCCAGTCCTTCCCCGAGCTTTTTTCGTTTTACACGTGAGAATTTTAGATCCTGAATATCTGTCCCGTTAAATCCTTTCAGGATCAGGCTTGAACGTTGAACCCTTTGTGATCCGATATTGTTTTCAAGGTCGGGTCCGAACATTACCGGAACATTTATTGGCTTGCCGTTCTTCATAACTGTGATCTTCATCCCGATAATGTAGGAGTCGTTCCTGAATGTAAACCTTTTTTCTACGGAAATATTCTTCGCAACACTTGAATATTTGAAAACCAACTCTCTTTTGTCATTTCCAGAAACAATAAGGGTGCTTTCACCGGAGAATTCGAACAGATTCCTGTTCAATTCTTTAACAAATTCTTCCTGAGAAAAAACTGAAAAATAGAATGGGAGATATTTATCTCCACCGAATTTATTATTTACTTTCTCAGAAATAAGGTTCAGTTGGTTTTTCATATCATCTTTGTATCTGTTCAGTATAAATGACTTTAATCCCCCTCCTCTTGTTGTGAATACTGCTTTGAAAAGGTTTGTTTCAACAACGATATCTTTCTCAATATTTCCGGTTATATCAGATGAAACCGGCTCTAACAGCGTTTCTTCCGGTTTCTCTTCCTCTTTCTTTTTGGAAAAAATATCAGACAGAGTCTTTGATCTGTTCTCTTCAGATCCGGTCACAGGAATTGGAGAGGTTTTGTCCGGGATTGTTTCAGCTCTGGATGGGACATTGGCTCTCACCGGAGGTTTCGGCATGAAGAAATATTGATATAACGTAATTACTATTATCGACAATGCGATAGCTAAGATCAGTTTTTTTGTATCCATTTTATTTTCACCTCAAATTTGTCGGGTACAGGGTCTATTCCTCCCGGATGGAAAGGGTGGCACTTAAATATCCTTTTAACTCCGAGAAAGGTTCCTCTTAGAAAACCAAACTTCAGAATTGATTCCATTGTATACACAGAGCAGGTAGGATAGAATCTGCAATTGTTCCCCAAGTGTGGAGATATATATTTTTTATATCCCTTAATTATCTGAACGGCCGCTTCCTTTATCATTTATCGTTTATTTTCAATAAAGCATCTGTAAATATTTTATCGATCTCACGGGAATCAGCTTTTGTGAACTTCTTTTTCATTAATATCCAAAGGTCATAATTCTTATCAAGCTTATCTCTGTTCAATCTGTATAGTTCCCTCATTCTTCTTTTTATATAATTCCTCTCAACAGCTTTCCCCGTTTTTCTGCTTACAGATACAGCAAAGCGGTGAAAAGGGAGATCATTTTTTACATAGTAGAAAAAAAAAAATTAGTTCTTATATACCTCTTCCTCTTGAGCATCAGTAGAAAACGATCATTTTTATTTAACCTCTGAGATCGGGGAAAATCAGGCATTTGTTAAGTTAAACGGCTAGTTTCTTTCTGCCTTTTCTTCTCCTGCTGTTTATCACAGCACGACCACTCTTGGTAGACATCCTGACCCTGAAGCCATGAGTCTTAGCTCTTTTTCTGTTATTAGGTTGATAAGTTCTTTTCACATCAAACTCCTGTCATATAGAAATTTAAGGTATAATATATATGAAAAATGTTCATCTGTCAACATTTTGATCAATTCCCGGACTTATTATATTCAAATATAGTAAAAAATAGTAATTACTCATTTTTAAGAATATGAAAAAAGCAAGAATCTGGGATTTTTAAAGTGAAGGAACAGAAGAATTAATTTTTTTTTTAATTTTATATTGACAATAGCCAATCAATTGTTATAATGCGAATACGGAATGAATTTCGTTAAAAATAAAATATAATATTCTGGTAACAGAAGGAGTTAATTTATGGAAATTTTAAAAGTTTCTGAAATGGATTTTTTATCATTTGTTGATAAAAAGATCAGTAAGAAAAACGAAAAAATTATCGGGGTCGTAAAGAAAGGATCGCATTACATTTTCGACGAACTTGGGTCGTCTGGCATGCTGGATCTTGATTATGACGTAACGATGCTTCCCCCCAAAAAATATTTTCAACCCCCGAGAGAGCTTCTTCTGAAGTATAAACCGGGAGATCCGGAATCATACCGGGCTGTCAACAAATGTGATCCGATTGCTATAGTGGGGATCCACTATTATGACCTTGCTGCGATTTACATGATGGATAGAGCTTTTTCGGAAGGGGAGAGAGATGAACATTATATGAGAAAAAGAGAAAATTCTATTCTTATCGGCCTCTATCCGACAAAGTATTTTAAATACAGATTTGCGAAATCTGTAGTAAGAGACCAGGCATACAAAGTCGCAGATCTTATGATGGTTAAGATGGATGGGCACTATGTAGTTGAGGTTGTAAGTGAAAAAGGTAAAGAGTTTATCAAAGATGGTAATTTTGTAAAAAGTGATTATTCTCTTCAGGATCTTGATGAGGCTAAAAATAGAGTTAAAGATGACCAAAAGATTCCTATACCGGTTGAGCTCATTCCGGACTACCTTGGGAAAAATCATGCACACCCGGTTTGGGAAGTATTTGGAGAAAAGTGTTTTTCATGTGGATCATGTGTTCTGGTGTGCCCAACATGTTATTGCTTTGACGTAAGAGATGAAGTTGAACTGGATCTTGCTGAAGGAAGAAGGGTCAGGGTCTGGGACGGCTGTATGCTTGAGGATTTTGCAGTTTGTGCTGACGGACATAATTTCAGGAAGGAAAAAGGACAGAGATTCAGGCATAGGATATATAGGAAGGGGAAGCATCTTCCTGAAAAGTATCATTATTTCGGATGTGTCGGGTGTGGACGTTGCCAATATTCCTGTGCTGCAGATATAGCAGGGCCGGTAAAGATTTTGAAATATATGGAGGAAAACAAACAAGGAGGGAAAAATGTGTGAAGACTGTTCATGTGGAGAGGAGATTCAGGAAAGCTCTATATATCTGCCTGAAGTAGCAGAATTAATATCAAAAAAAGAGATGACCGATGTTGATAGTTTTTTCGAGTTTGAATTGATAGGACGTTCTCTCGGGCATCTTCCGGGACAATTTGCCGAGATATCAATACCGGGGATCGGTGAAGCGCCTATCTCAATTTCTTCTCCCCCCACAGATGAAAATAAATTTGAAATGGTAATTCGCGATATTGGAAGTGTGACAAAAGCTGTTCATTCACTTAAGGTGGGTGATCGGATCGGTATCAGAGGTCCTTTTGGAACATCATTCCCGATGAATAATCTTAAAGGGAAGAATCTCCTTTTTGTTACGGGAGGCATAGGGCTGGTTCCCGCCAGGTCTGCGATACTTTATGCTCTTCAGAACAGAGCTGATTACAAAGATATAACGATCCTTTTTGGTTGCAAAGAGCCGGGACAAAGACTTTTTACTGATGAGATAGAGGAATGGAAAAACAGGAATGATATTAACTTTTTGGAAACCGTCGACTCATGCAATGGAGAAGAATGGGATGGAAATGTTGGTGTTATCACAACATTACTCCCGAAATTGAAAAATATTGATCCGCTGGAAACATATGCAATTGTTGTTGGTCCCCCCATAATGTATAAATATGTGATCATGGGCCTTCATGACATGGATTTTTCAGATAAAAAGATCATCGTTTCTCTCGAACGAAGAATGAAGTGCGGAGTAGGGAAATGCGGTCATTGTCAGATGGATAATATATACGTATGTCAGGATGGTGCGGTTTTCTACTACGATGACATTAAACATTTAAAGGAGGCTATCTGATGGGATCTAAGCCAAAAGTTGCATTTTTTGATTTTGCCAGTTGTGAAGGTTGTCAACTTCAGATCGCAAACCTTGAAGAAGATGTTATTGGACTTACAAATCTTGTCGATGTCGTTGAATTCAGAGAGATCCTTACCGGAAGTGCACCTCAATATGATATAGCGTTTATTGAAGGTTCAATTACAAGAAAAGTCGATGAAGAAAGGATAAAAGATATCAGGAAAAGATCAAAACTACTTGTTTCTTTCGGGCAATGTGCTGTTTCGGGCGGGATTAATCGCCTCAAAAATAATAGAGAAAGTCTTGAGAAAGTTAAAAAAGAAGTTTATGGGGATTCATATAACATGCCTCATCTTGATACTTTCCCTACAAAAGGTGTTGACGAAGTTGTAAAAGTGGATTTCCATATTCCGGGATGCCCCATCGATAAAAATGAGTTTTTGAGTGTTGTGAAAGCAATTGCACTTGGAAAAGCTCCTTCAATACCTAATTATCCGGTGTGTATTGAATGTAAGTTGAGGGAAAATGAGTGTTTATTTGATCTGGGAGAGATTTGCCTCGGTCCTCTGGCAAGAGCGGGATGTGGTGCGATCTGTCCATCAAATGGAGTTCCTTGTGATGCATGCCGTGGGACTGTAGATAATCCGAACAAGAATGCCATGCATGAGATACTTGAGAAATATAATTATACAGTTGAAGAAATACAAAGGAAGATCAACTTGTTCGGAGTGAATCCGGAGGTAAAGAAATGAGTGATAGCATAAAAATTGATGTTCATCATATAACGAGAGTTGAGGGGCATGGAAATATTGCAATTGATATCAAAGAAGGTAATGTTAACAAGATAGAATGGCAGGTACCTGAAGCACCGAGGTTTTTTGAAGCGATGGTAGTGGGAAGAGAATATCATGAGGTAGCAACGATTACTTCCAGGATTTGTGGGATATGCTCAATAGGTCATACCTTAGCTTCTCTTAAAGCTACTGAGGCTGCAATGGGAATTGAAATATCGGATCAGACAAGAAAATTAAGGGAATTGCTTCTTCATGGAGAGACTCTCCAGAGTCATATACTTCACGTATGCTACCTGGTAGTGCCTGATCTCCTTAAAGTAAATAGTGTTATTCCTTTGATTGAGACACACACAGAAGTGATTCTTCTGGTCACAAAACTTCACAGGCTAGCGAATGAGTTATGTGAAATAATAGGAGGAAGAACAACTCATCCGATCAGGGCAAGAGTAGGGAGATTCTCGATGGTACCATCAAAAAAGGAATTGGAAAATCTAAAAGAAAGGTTGATAGAATCTGTAGATGATCTGAAAAAACTTGCCGACGTTGTGAAGTCACTTGCTGGTGGCCTGCCCGATTTCACAAGAGAGACGGAATATCTTTCTCTTACAAATGAAAAAGAGTATGCATTTTATGAAGGAAAATGTATAACTAATGATATAGATACTCCTATTCATGTTGATGGATACAATGATATTGTTAATGAATTCGTTGTACCCCAATCGACAGCAAAATATGGAAAGTTCAACAGAGAATCGTTTATGGTGGGTGCTCTTGCTCGTTACAATAACAATTATAAGCAACTTACACCTCTCTCGGCCTCTGTTGCAAGTATGCTCGGGTTGGATGGGATTAATTACAATCCTTTCATGAATAATATTGCCCAGGTCGTTGAGTGTGTTTTTGCAGTAGAGAGATCGATAAATATTATTAATGAACTTCTTGATATAGAATTAAAAAATGAAAAAAATGAAGTAAATCTCAGAGCGGGAAAGGGTGTGGGCTCTGTTGAAGTCCCGAGAGGAATTCTTTTTCATGAATATGAATATGATGAAAAAGGAATCTGCACAAATGCAAATTGTGTGATTCCTACAAATCTGAATCATAATAATATTCAGAAGGATTTCGAGAAATATGTTAAAGAAAATCTTTCCATAGGAGAAAAAGAAATGGGGTTTAATCTTGAAATGCTGGTAAGAGCATATGATCCGTGTATCTCATGTTCGACCCATTTTCTTAACATTGAGTTTAAATAGAAAAAATGACAAGAAACAGGATCGCTGTAATTGGAATAGGAAATTATCTGCTGGCAGATGAAGGTGTCGGGATGCATGCTGTTGAAATCTTGAGAGCAATGAAATACAAAGAAGGAGTAGATTTTGTGGATGCAGGAACACCCGGCATGAATCTTCTGCACCAATTTGAACAGAGAGATAAAATAATTTTCATTGATTCGGGCGAATGTGGTCTGACACCCGGAAAATTTGTTCGATTCAAACATGAAGAAGTGGTTTCCCGAAAAAAAATAAAAAATTATTCTCTTCATGAATTCGATCTGATCAGTTTTATTGAAAAAGCAAAAGAGATCGGTACTATAAATGGTAAAGATATTGTTATTTATTGTATGCAGGCAGGGGAGATCAGAATGTCATCGGAGTTAAGTCCGGCTGTACAGAAAGGATTGGGGAGTATGCTTAAAAGTATTTATGATGAAATCGAGGAGAAGAGTACTAATGCATGAGTTTGCAATTGCCCAAGATATAATCTCCTCACTTGAAAAGAATCTTAAGGGAGATATGAACAGGATAACTGCTATTGATATTGAGGCGGGAGCTTTTTCCGGGATAGTTTCGGATTCTCTTTCTTTTGGACTGGAAATATTGTTTGCAGAAAAGCATATAGGTGATGTTGCTGTCAATATTACAAGGACTGAAGCTGAAGCCTTGTGTGAATGTGGAGTATCTTACAATCTTACAGATATTTTTGCATCATGTCCGAAATGTGGATCGGTTGTAAGAAAATTGAACAACGGGACCGAAATTTCAGTTAAATCTGTAAATATTAAAGAGGTGTAGAGATGAGTATTTTGTCTGATGATAAAAAGGCACTGGCCATACTGGCACATGATATAAAAGGTCCTTTGTCCTCTATTACCGAGCTTCTGAATATAATAGCCAAAGGTTATGTTGTCGATCCTGAAAAATCAAAAGAGTTGATCTTAAGAGCAATAAAAAAAGCATCACTCCTTATTAAGATGGTGGATGATATTCTGGACTATTCCAAACTTGACAACAAATCTCTAATGAAAAAAGAAAAAACTGACATTTTCACTGCTCTGAACGAATCTATCACTCTCATGAGGCAATACGCCGAGAACAGGAATATCACAATAGAGCAATGTGATTTCTGCCATAATGAAGAGTACGTTTATGGCAATCACACATTCCTTTTAAGAGTATTCAACAATATTATTATGAATGCGATCAAATACAACAAAAAAGATGGGAGAATCATTTTTAAGAGCTACAGGGATGAAGAAAATGAAAATATTGTTATGGAATTCACGGACACTGGAATAGGAATTTCAAAAGAAGATATAGATAAGGTCTTTTTGATATTTGAAAGGGGATCAAATGCCCGAAGAAATATGGACGGGAGTATCGGTCTTGGTTTGTCACTGGTAAAGCAGATTATCGAGGATCATGATGGGACTATTGAAATATCAAGTACTTTAAATGTTGGAACAACTATAAAAATAATATTTCCGCTTTACAAGGAAGGAGAGAACAATGAGTTATAAGATTTTGGTTGTTGATGATGATGTTGATGTGTTGGATTCCAGAAAAATCGTACTGGAACATAACAATTATGAAGTTCTTGCAGCAACGAACATTCATGTCGCAGATGAAATTTTGAAAAGGGAAAAGATCGATCTGATAATACTAGATGTGATGATGGAGAATGATAGTGATGGATTTAACTTTGCTCAAAAGATTAAGGGAGACAAAGAATTCAATCATATACCTATCATTATGGCAACAGCTGTTAATCAGAGAACCAAATTTAAATTTGATATCGAACAGGATGGAGTATTTATCCCTGTTGAGAAGTTTATGGAGAAACCTATTGATCCGGATGATCTCATAGTTACAATCAGAGGACTGCTCAAGTAGGTAGTTTAACAGCTAAGAAGAAAATGTGGGTAATTTGATTCAGGTTGTCAGATATCCTATACTTTGAAAAAATGAAAAAAAAGATTGAATTGTCAGCTTACGAGCAAAATAATCAGATTGCTTCTGAGAATAGACAATTTTTTTATAAGAACGGGATCTTTGCATTAAATATCATTGGTTCTCCCGGATGCGGTAAAACTTCAATATTGGAATATACTGCAAGCAAATTTGACAGATCGTTTGGAGTTATTATAGGGGATGTTAAAACAGCGTTGGATTCCAACAGGATAATCGAAGCGGGGAATAATTTTTCTTATCCGATCGAAACAGGTGGCGGCTGCCATATTTCGCCGAAGATGCTTAGTGAAAAAATCAAGGAGATTAACAAAAATATTGATTTCCTTTTTATTGAAAATGTTGGAAATCTTGTATGTCCCTCCTCCTTTGATCTTGGTGAACAGTTCAAGGTGGCTGTTCTGAGTATTCCCGAAGGGGATGAAAAAGTAAGAAAGTATCCGTCATTGTTCCTTAAAGCGGAGGCTGTAATAATAAATAAGATAGATCTCCTGGATTTTATGGATTATGATATCGACCGTGTTGTAGAAGATTGTAAAACCCATAATCCGAAAGCAGAAATATTCAAAACCTCAACAAAAACCGGCAAAGGATTTACAGAATGGTTCGAGTTCTTGATTGAGAAAAGAAAATACTTTTGATTTTTGATAATTAAAAGATCACAAAAAGCTTGACATTTCATTTTTAAACTTTTATTGTTGAAAAATGGCAATATATAATTTGTTAATTAACAAATTATATGTCACACCTGTAATCTTTGATTTATTAAGATTGCCAGGTCTTTTTCTGTCTGCTTATAAAAGTAAAATTCAATAAAAGGAGAAAAAAATGGGAAAAATTGTAATAGACCCTATCACCCGAATTGAAGGTCACTTGAAAATTGAAGCAATTGTAGAAAATGGGGTTGTAAAAGAGGCAAAAAGTTCGGGAATGCTCTTTCGGGGATTTGAGCAGATTTTAAAGAACAGGGATCCCAGAGATGCTCAGAGAATTACACAGAGGATCTGCGGGGTTTGCCCAACAGCTCATGCTACTGCTTCAACCCTGAATCTTGATTCTGCATTCGGTATTGCTGATAAGATTCCAGACAATGGAAGAATTCTTAGAAATCTTATTTTCGGAAGTAATTTTTTACAATCTCACATCCTGCACTTCTATCATCTTACTGCTCTTGATTATGTAGATATTACGGCAGTTGCTGATTATAACGGGAGCGATCCTCATCTTATTCAGGTAAAAAAGTTCATCGGAGGTGGTAATCTTTCACCATTTGTACCAAGGTATGAAGGAGATTACAGACTTCCAAAGAGTGTCAACATCAGTGCCACCAGAAATTATGTAGAAGCTCTTGATATCAGAACAAAATGTCATGAACTTCTCGCAATCTTCGGCGGACATATGCCTCACAATATGGCAATGATGCCGGGGGGGGGTCACCGAGAATGTGTCGGTTGATAAAATCACTGATTTCCGGTGGAAACTTGAAAAGATAAGATACTTTATTGACAATGTGTATCTCCCCGACGTTCTGGCAATTGCAGGTGTTTATAGCGATTATTTCGAAATCGGAGGCGGAGTCGGTAACTTCCTGACTTATGGGGTTTTTGAACTGGATTCTGAACCAGACCTTGCAAAAAGAAAAAGATTTTTTCCACAGGGTATTGTGTCAGCTAAGGATCTGAAACCAGGGAAGTTCGATCCATCAAAGATCACGGAACATGTGAAACACAGTTGGTATAAGTCAGGTTCCGGGCTTCACCCTTCAAAAGGAGAAACCGAGGCCGCTCCGGGAAAGAGAGGAGCGTATTCATGGATAAAATCGCCAAGATATGACGGAAAGGTTTATGAAGTAGGTCCCCTGGCAAGGCAACTGAATGCATATGTCAGAGGAGAAGAACCGACTGTAACTCTGGTTAATTCTGTTCTCAAAAAATTCAATGCATCTCCGAAAATGTTGATATCAACACTCGGACGGCATGCAGCAAGAGCTATCGAAGCTAAAATAGTAGCTGACCAGATGGCAAAGTGGGCAATGGAGCTTAAACCGGGAGAACCTGTACATACTGATTTTGAGATCCCGAAAAGTGGTGAGGGAATGGGGATTACTGATGCACCAAGGGGAGCGTTGGGTCACTGGATAACTATCAGGAATCATAAAATAGAGAACTATCAGGCAGTTGTCCCTACAACTTGGAACGGTGGACCGAGGGATGACAAGGGTCAACCCGGGCCATTCGAACAGGCATTGGAAGGCACAAAAGTAAGAGATGAAAAAAATCCTTTTGAGCTTGTAAGGATAGTCAGATCATTTGATCCCTGTCTTGCATGTGCAATCCATGTGATTAATTCCAAAGGGACAGAAATGGGTAGATTCATTGTAAGTTGACCAGATCAGGTCGATCATGAACAGGAAACCGATACTGATCCTTGGAGTTGGAAATAGGATCCAGATGGATGATGGTATAGGTGTCCATGTTATTGAGGAAATGAAAAAAAATTCATTACCGGAAAATACCGAATTGTTCGATGGAGGAACATTGGGATATGACCTCCTTGGAATAATCGAAGGGAGAAAAAAGATCATAGTGATCGATGCAGTAAAGGGTCAGCAGCCATCAGGTACTCTGTACAAATTTTCACCTGAAGATGTTTCTGTTGATAACAACTATGATTCACTACACCAGCTGGGAATCATTGAGGCGATCAGGCTTGCCGGTCTTCAGAACAAAGTCCCGGATCAGATTGTGATCATAGGAGTGGAGCCGGAGATTGTAGATTGGGGACTCTACCTGACTGGAACTGTAAAAAAAATGATCCCCAGAATCATTGAAATGGTAATGGATGAGGTTTGTATTATGGAAGAGACCATTTCAACAAATTTTTCAAACAATTAGGAGGACCAAATGGAAGAAAAAAAAGAAATAACCCGAAGAGGCTTTTTGAAATTGATGGGGAAGGGAACTGGTGCCGTTGTCGGTATGAGTTTGCTGGATATACCAGGATTCCAGAAATTGCTTGCCGCCGAACTTGTACACGTTCCGGTAATCTGGATCGCTGCCGGTTCTTGTACCGGATGTTCTGTTTCTCTGCTTAATTCATTAAGCCCTACTGTTCAGGATCTCTTGTTGGGCGAAGTTGTCCCCGGCAAACATATTTCCCTTCAGTTTCATCCGACAGTAATGGCCGGGCAGGGAGATCAGATAATCGAGGTTCTGGATAAATATAAGACAGGTAAATCAGGTAGTTTCATACTCGCTTATGAAGGTGGAGTATCAACAAAAGATCACGGTGTGTATTGTCAGGTTGGTGAAAAGAACGGACATGGCATATCCACATTGCAGCATCTTTTAGACCTGGCTCCGAAAGCAATGGCTGTTCTTAATGTGGGAACATGTTCTTCATATGGCGGGATCCCGGGAGCACTTCCAAATCCTACAGGAATTAAACCTGTATCAGAAATTCTTGGAGAAGAGGGAATAAAAACTCCTGTTATAAATATACCCGGATGCCCTCCCCACCCAGACTGGATTGTTGGAACAATCGCAACGGTTCTTATCGGAGGACTAAGCGCACTAAAGATGGATAAATATAGAAGACCTCTTGCATTTTACGGCAATCTTATCCACGATAATTGCCCGCTAAGAGGTCAGTTTGACAAAGGTAATTTTGCAAAAAAATTCTCTGATGATGGGTGCTTATATGAACTTGGATGTAAAGGTCCTGTTGCACATGCCGATTGTTCAACAAGGATGTGGAACAGTGCAACAAATTGGTGTATTGGCAGTGGAAGTCCATGTGTAGGATGTGTTGAGTCCGATTTTCCTTATGTGAATTCGATGCTTGAAAAAGTTGATATTCATTCGGCAACAGCACCTTCAACATATCCGGGAATAGTAACAGAAAGAGGATCGAACATCGGTGCGGTAGCCACGGCTGTAATTGGCGGTGCAGTTGGAGTGACTGCAGGTTACTCAATGGCAAAATCCAAAAATTCTGATAAAAAAAGAGAGGAGTAGATAATGTCTATTAATCGCAGGAACTTCCTAAAAGTCTCCGCAATATCGATGGGAACTTTTATGGGAAGTTCGAAAATAGTATCGGCGTCTTCTGGCAAGGACGATTTTTCCCAGACATACTCCATGCTAAATGACAGTACGAAATGTATCGGATGCCGTGCATGTCAGTCAGCCTGCAAGAATTACAGGGGATTTAGCGTTACGGGAGAGGACAAAAAACATGATATGCCTCTGGAGCTTAATGCAAAGAACCTTACACTTATCAAACTTTATAAAGAAGGAGACAAATTCTCTTTTGTAAAACGTCAATGTATGCATTGCAACGATCCTGCATGTGTATCGGCATGTCCTGTATCAGCACTTGTTAAGCAGGATAATGGGGTTGTAACTTACGATAAGGACAAATGTATCGGATGCAGATATTGTATGATGGCATGTCCATTCGATGTTCCCACTTTCGAATATAATAAAACTTTTCCTGTGATCATGAAGTGCGATTTCTGCAAAGAACTACTTGCGGAAGGGAAAATGACCGAATGCGCAAGGGTTTGCCCGACCGGAGCAATTACTTTCGGAAAAAGAGAAGAAATGTTAAAGGAAGCAAAGAGGAGAATCAAATCAGAACCGGACAAGTATATTAACCATATTTACGGGGAAAAAGAGGTAGGAGGAACATCGGTGTTATATCTTTCCTCTGTACCTTTTGAGAAGCTTGGACTTCAGACATTTGATTATGAACCTGTCCCGGATATGGCAGAATCAATTCAGCATGGGATTTTCAAATATTTTATTCCACCTGTTGCTCTGTATGGAGCACTTGGGATTTACAGCCTGATCTCAAAAAAGAAAGATCATCCGGGCAGGGAGGAGTGATAAAATGAAAGTACATGCTGAACCAATGAATAAAAAATTATGGACCCCCTGGTTCAAACTGGGAGTTTTCCTCATCGTTATCGGAGCTGTTGTTGCCATTTACAGATTTGTCTTCGGAATTGGTGCTGTATCAAACCTTAGCGATGGTTCTCCATGGGGATTGTGGATCGCTTTTGATGTTGTTATAGGTATTGCGCTTGCCGCAGGAGGATTTACAACAGCCGCTCTTGTTTATATCTTCAACAAGGGGAAATATTCACCTCTTGTCAGACCTGCAGTCCTTACCGCTATGCTCGGGTACGCCCTTGCCGGAACATCGATAGTTCTTGACGTTGGAAGGTGGTGGCAGGTCTACAATCCTGTATTGCCCGGAAACTGGCAGGGAAATTCAGCTATGTTCGAAGTGGCGATCTGCGTAATGCTATATCTTTCAATTCTGATCATCGAGTTTATACCGACAATGATAGAAAGATGGAAAAAGAACGATAAAGGATTCCTGAAAAGGATCTCTGTCTTTATTGAACCCCTCCTCAATAAAATAATCCTTTTGTTCATTATTCTGGGTGTTGTAGTTTCAACTCTTCATCAGTCATCTCTGGGATCCCTTATGCTTCTTGCAAAATACAAACTCCACCCGTTATGGTTCTCCCCATTGTTACCTTTAATGTTCCTGATATCTGCAATTGCAGTTGGTTTCCCGGTGGTAGTGGTTGAATCCACGATATCTTCAAGAACATTTAAAATCAAATCAGAACATCACCTGTTTAAAGGAATGCTAAAGTTCACGCCCTGGGTATTGGGTTTTTATCTGATCCTAAGAGTATGGGATATAATTTATTATGGCAAACTTTCTCTGTTATTCAGTACAATGGGACTGTTGTTCATAGTAGAATTATCATTATTTGCAA
Source organism: uncultured Clostridia bacterium (assembly GCA_964400545.1). Taxonomy (GTDB): domain Bacteria; phylum Acidobacteriota; class Aminicenantia; order UBA2199; family UBA2199; genus UBA647. The sequence goes on from CAYNUG010000009.1 coordinate 23,740, forward strand.
TAATTCCGATAATTCTCCTAAATCTTAGATCATACAAGAAAAATCCTGGCAAGATGATGAATATATCAATCCTGATAATTGCAGGTCTTATGCTGAACAGGCTTAATGTTTATCTGATAGCATTTAAAACCAGGCCCGGATGGGGAGCATATTTCCCTTCGGTCGGAGAGATATTAATATCTGCAATGCTTGTTTCAATTTTATTTGTCGGATACAAAATACTTGCAAATTATTTTCCGGTATTATCAAAAGATTAGAATGAAAAGTACTGTCACTCATCTTTGGTTAAATATCTCTGTTATTCCAGGTCGTTTTTCATAAAATCAGACATCTTTCTTACCTTATTGATGATTCTTGTGTACATTGACGGATCGATCGCCTGATCCCGGTCACTAAGGGCTTCCTCCGGCTTATAATGCACTTCGATCATCAGGCCGTCAGCACCCGCTCCTACAGCAGAAAGGCTCATAGGCTCAATAAGATCCGGATCACCTGTCCCGTGAGAAGGATCTACAAAAACCGGAAGATGCGTGAGGATTTTTATCGATGGAACCACCGCCATATCAAGTGTGTTACGGGTGAATGTTTCAAAAGTCCTTATTCCTCTTTCACATAGAATAACATTCGGATTGCCCCGCTCAAGAATATATTCAGCACAATTTAGCCACTCTTCAAGGGTGGCGGACATTCCTCTCTTCAACAATACGGGCTTATCTGAAGAGCCCACTTCTTTAAGCAACGCAAAATTCTGCATATTTCTAGACCCGATCTGCAATATATCAGCATATTTTGAAATAATTTCGACATCCCTTGTATCCAGAACTTCAGTTATTACAGGAAGATCTACTTCTTTTCCCACCCTTTCCAGTATCTTTAATCCTTCGATCCCCAGTCCTTGAAAATCATAAGGGGAAGTTCTGGCCTTAAAAACACCGCCCCTCAAAATATCTACGCCAATTTTCTTCAAAGGAAGAGCGGTTTGGTAAGTTTGTTCTTCACTCTCAACACTACATGGCCCGGCGATCATAGTAAAATCATATCCGATTCTTACATTCCCTACCTTTATGATGGTCTTATGATTTTCTGATCTTTTTAAACATAGTTTCAAGTTACTGAATTTTTTCATAATTAATAAGATTTAATGCTTAATACTATACATTTCGACTTCCAATGTCAATAGAATTGCGTTCCAGGAAAAGTATATCATTTGATAAAATTTACATCGGGTGTTTCGTATTTCAATAAAGCTTGACCTTAGGATCATGGTCTGATAGTTTATTAAAATGTTCAGTTATAAAACAAAGATCAGACTCTTCGATACTGATGCTGCCGGGATTCTTTTTTTTGCAAATCAATTCAGACTGGTGGAGGAAGCATATGAAGCTTTCCTTGAAGAAAATGGGATACAAATTAAGGATTTTCTGGATAGAAGTAGTTTTATTGTTCCAATAGTACATGCTGACTCTGATTTTCTGCGCCCCCTAAGAGCGGGGGATAAGATTGAGATCGAGATAGATCTGATGAAAAAAGGAAGCTCATCATTTACTCTTGCTCATAGAATATTTAAATCTGACCGGACGCTATGCGGAAAAGGATCCACTGTCCATGTCTGCGTTTCGTCAAAAACCTTTAAAAAGATCCCTATACCTGAACACATCACAAAGATCTTAAGCTCAATCTGATATTAGTTTCAATCCTTTGCCGAGTTTTGCAAGTTCTTTTAAAAAAGACCTTCTTCTTTTGACCTGCCCGGGTTTGATACTATCAAGATAATAAAATCTATCCGGTACTTTAAAACCGGGGAGTTTTATCTTCAGGTTTTCAACGATCTCATTCCTACTTATCTTTTTACCACCTGTATTTATAAAAGCAACAGGCCTGTTACCGTATTTTTTATCCTCCACTGAAACAATAATCGCTTCGGCAATATTTTTTATTTTCAGTAATTCGCTTTCGATTTCTTCAGGAAAGATATTCTCTCCGCCGGAGATGAACATATTGTCTTTCCTTCCGCTCAGAAACAGATCCCCTGATTCTCCGATATTGCCAATATCACCCGTATTGAACCACCCCTCTTCATCTATCTTCACTTGAATAAATCTGCCTTCAGAAACATATCCGGAAAAGAGGCTCTCTCCTCCGACAAGAATCTCACTCTGAGCACTGATCGATAATTTTCCATGGTTAAGGATCGACCCCGATGTGGAAACCCTGTCTCGATCTACAATACTCTCAGTAGTTGTCACTTGTGACCCCATTTCGGTCAATCCGTAAGTTTTGTAAACAGGAACATTGAGAGCTAAAGCATTCAGGATAAGTGATTCAGAGATATAACTTCCTCCTGCCAGAACTACTTTCAGGGTCGGAGGTGCTGTTTTGTTCAAACTTTCAAGACATGAAACATATTCAACGAGCTGAGTTGAAACCATTGAGACATGAGTAATATCACCATCTTCAATTTCTTTACATATATTAAATGCATTACCTTCCGGAAGAGATACAATTGCACCTGCCAGAAAAGCTCTGAATAGAATTGCCAGTCCTCCAACATGATAAAGTGGCAATAAAAGGAGCCATTTGTTACCAGGGACCAACACTATGTTCTTATTTGATCCTCCGGCATTAGCAAGGTGATTTGCAACAGACAAGAGAACACCTTTGGGAATTCCGGTGCTGCCGGATGTAAGGATAATTGTCCCGCCATCATTTAATGTTACTATATCTTTCTTCCTTCTATTAACTTTTCTCTTGGTAATGATATCGTTCAATCCTATCCTGTTTATCCCTGAATTATTCAGGTCTGCTTTAAACATATCAGATATCACCAGATCAATCCCCATACCGGAGATTATTTTTTCTATTTCAGGGAAACGGAATCTGAAATTAACTGGGACTGCAACAGCTCCGATCCGGAGAAGGGCAAAGAATATAATTATGTGTTGTATAGTGTTCTCAGAAATTATACCGACCTTTACCCCGCTTAAAACACCTGAACCGGAAAGTGACCGGACAGCAGAATCGATCCTGCCATCGAGTTCATCATAAGACATCCGCTCGGGACCACTAAGCAGAGCGGTCTTATCCGGAAATCTTATTGCTGAATTTCTTACCGGGCATTCATTGATAGTCATTTCGGTCAGATCGGGTATTGCCATCCAATTGCAAATATCAGGGAGTAGGCTAGAAGTATCCTGCCGGTAATTGCTAATATGTCATTCATGACATGTCCGCTTCCATCCTTCACGACTATCTTTATAGGTTTAATTGACAATATAAGCAGTAAACAAACCATTATAGAATAGTTCATTCTTTCTCCGGACAGAAAAACAATAATCGGAATAAGAGTTGCAACTACAATCGTTACTAAATATTCGGCTTTACCAAATCTTTTTCCAAAGAGGACAATAAGGGTCCTTTTTCCAACGGCTTTATCATTTTCATAATCCCTGAGGTTATTGATCGAAAGAATTGCAACGGATAAAAGTCCAGGTCCGAATCCAGCAAGGACTGAATTAAAACTCAGTTCCAGTGTTTGAACATAATAAGTTCCTGCGGTTGCAACCGGTCCGAAAAAGATCAGCACGAATATATCCCCGAGGCCATTGTATCCGAGAGGAAAAGGGCCTGCCGTATACAATATTCCTGAAATTATTGACAGAATTCCGATTATCAGGATCGGGACACCGCCACGGAGTACAAGAGGGATTGAAAAGATAATTATCAGTAATAACACTATCAGCATCCCTCTCTTCATATTGTCCCCGGAGATAAGGCCTGCCTGGGTAACTCTTACCGGCCCGATTCTATTTCCGTCATCTGTACCTTTTTTAAAATCAGCATAATCATTCACCATATTTGTGCCTGCCTGGATAAGGAGGGCAACAAGAGCCGCAAGAAAGACAGAAGATAAATGGTGGATGCCTTCCCGATAAGCAAGGGCAAAGCCTATAATGACCGGCCCGGCTGCTGCGGGGAGTGTTTTCGGGCGAACCGCCAGGATCCAGTTTTTTAATATATTCGAATTGCCCATCTGTTTTTATTATGGATTTCTTTTAAATTTTGAGAAATCTGGTTTCCTCTTCTCAACAAAAGCATCTCTACCCTCTTTTGCTTCATCGCTCATGTAATATAGCATTGTTGCATTTCCCGCAAGCTCCTGAAGCCCGGCCTGTCCGTCACAATCAGCGTTGAGAGCTGATTTCAGGAGCCTTATGGCGATAGGAGAATTTTCAAGGATCTCTCTGCACCATTTTATTGTTTCCTCTTCAAGTTGTTCAAGAGGTACAACGGTATTAACAAGTCCCATATCAAGTGCCTCTTGTGCATTATACTGTCTGCAGAGATACCATATCTCTCTGGCTTTCTTCTGGCCAATTATCCTCGCCATGTAACTTGCTCCATATCCGCCGTCAAAAGAACCGACTTTAGGGCCTGTTTGACCATAAATTGCATTGTCAGCACTTATCGTAAGATCGCAAATCATGTGGAGTACATGACCTCCTCCAATGGCATAACCTGCAACCATTGCGATAACCGGCTTAGGACACGTCCGGATCTGCCTCTGAAAGTCAAGAACATTCAATCTGTTAACACCTTTAGCATCTTTATACCCGGAATCTCCACGGATTTTTTGATCTCCTCCCGAGCAGAATGCCTTGTCTCCCATTCCTGTCAAGATAATCACGCCTGTATCAGCATCCTCTCTTGCGTCACTGAGTGCATCACTCATTTCCATTACTGTGAGAGGACGGAATGCATTTCTCACCTCAGGCCTGTTAATAACTATTTTTGCGATCCCTTCATGTTTATAATATTTAATATCTTTATATTCTCCGGCTTCAATCCATTTAATGTTACTCATTTATTTTCTCCTTCTTTAATTCCATTCTTATCCAGCTTGATCTTGATCAGAGATTGCAATTCCTTGTGTGCATCTATATTTTCACCCATATCTACAATAGCTTCGAGAATAACACTTTCAGTCCTCTCAACTGAGGCCCTGTATTCATCAGAGAACTCTTTTTTTGATGTTACTCTTGAGTATTTTATTCCGAATTGCTTAGCTGCATGTTCAAAGTTCAAACCGTGAGGGGTCAGGAAGTATTTTTCAAAACTGGTTTTATATTTAGCCACAGGGAGAAATGAAAATATCGAACCACCGTTATTATTAACAACAATTATAATAAAAGGATCTTTACACTCCTTTATCAAAGCAAGAGAATTCAGATCGTGCAGGAAAGAGATATCACCGATAACAAGGGTCAAAGGAACCCTGAGAGAGGAAGAGTATCCGCATGCTGAAGCAATAATGCCGTCTATACCGCTTGCGCCTCTGTTTCCTCCGATATGAAGCAGCTTTCCTTCAGGAACAGCATACATATCCATATCTCTGACCGGCATACTGTTTGACAGGAACAAAGCACTACCTGATTTGATGATTCCTGATACTTCTCTGGCAATAAAAATTTCATTTAAAGCGTTCTTTTCTTTTAAAAACTTATTAATAACTTTTTCAGCAGTAATGGAGGCATTTTTAAATTTTGAAGTCAGCATGTTGCTTTTCCCCGGATTTATTTCAGGCAGCACTTTATTTATAAAAGCTGACACCGGGGAGTGCACCCTGTGAGATACAATATGTAACGGATCATTTCTGAGCGGATGGGTTAATACTGTAATATAATTATCCGGCCTGATCTTTTCGATGAATTGATAATACCTTTTAGATGTTATCCTCCCGCCAAGGTGGAGAATTGTATTGATCTTTTCTTCATTATAAATTTCCGATAAAAGAACTTGATCAAAGTAGTTCACAATTTGGTCAGAGGATTTATCTAACCTGATCCCGGAACTCAGATCGGGGAAAACAGGCCATTTAAGTTTTTCAGCAAGTTCGAAAACCATCTCTCTCTCATCAGGTTTTATCTTGCCGGTTACAATGATCCCGTTATCGCTCATGTTGATCGTTATAATAATGTTTTTGATATTTTCAATATTGAGGTTCTCTTTTCCACTAAAATATTTTGTATACGGTTCTTTGTCGTTTTTCCACCGTTTGATCAGAGATAAACCCTCTCTCCAATTCCCTTCACTATCTTCCGGGGCCAGAGGCTCACGGAACATACAATTTATATGGACAGGTCCGGGAGTTGATGATATGGACATGAAAACAGCCTGATCGATGGTGGTAAGGACTGTTTCAGGGCTTATCTTCTCATCCGGGACAGGCATATCAAATTCCCACTTTACGTATTTACCGAATATCCCGGGCTGATCTATAGTTTGAAGAGCCCCCGTTTTTCTAAGTTCCGGTGGTCTGTCCGCAGTTAATAAAATGAGAGGAACTTTTTTTTTGGATGCTTCTATAACTGCCGGCAGAAAATTTGCCACCGCCGTTCCTGAAGTAGAGATCAGGACAGCAGGACCTTTCCCTCCGGAACTTATTCCCAAAGCATAAAACCCCAGCCCTCTTTCGTCAAAATGGACCGTCTTTTCCGCTTTTTCACACTCAGCAGCAGATATAGTGAGTGGAGTTGATCTTGACCCGGGAGCAATACAGAAACGATTAGCACCATTTCTTACAAGCTCTTCAATGATAAGCCATGACCATAAATAATTATTGTTTGGAATATTCTCAAATTTCATATTTAAGTATTTTTTTATATTTTACAATTTTAAGGTTTATCTCCTCCCACTCTTTCTCTGGATCGGAACCCGGCACAATACCGGCTCCTGAATATATAAATATTTTATCCTTCCTAAGAAGAACAGACCTTATTGCTACATAATAATCGGAAATATTTTTTCCTGCAAATCCGACTACTCCTGAATACCACCCCCTCTGGAAAGGTTCTTCGTTTTTGAGGATATCAATACTCTTTTTTAGTGGTTTCCCCGAAACTGCCGGAGTGGGGGCCATTGCATCAATAATTTCCATGTCTGTAACACCTTTTTTTACTTTACTACTGATCTTCCTGTATAAATGTTGAAGGTTTGACAATTTTATAAGGGTTCTTTCTGAGACCTCCACCATTTCACACAGGGGATCGATCCTCTTAACAATATCTTCAGTAACAATGTCATGCTCAAGGCAGTTCTTTTCCGATCCCAACAGATCCCGGCCAAGAATTTCATCTTCATCTTTATCACTTCCCCTACAAGAGGTCCCTGCTACCGATTCAGCAGAGAGAAGATCGCCCTCCCGACGGAAAAGTCTTTCAGGTGTTGCCCCGATAAAATAATCCTCTCCGTTAAAACTGAAAAGAAAATTAGCTGTAGAGTCTCCGGTTTTTTTTAATTCCTGAAGGATCATAAAAGGATCTATATTTCCTTCATGATCAAATTCAAGCCTTCTTGCTCCGACGATTTTTTCAACTTCACCCTTTTTAATTCGGTCAAGATAACGAGTGATCATATTTATCCACTCTTCTTTGTCCGGAGTAAAATTGTTGAACTTTAAATTCTCCCGATCCGATCTTTCCCTGGCGGGCTCAATGACAAGCTCATCTATAATAGAATAAAGGACATCTCTGTTCTGACCAGTTATCTCTTTATTGAGAAAATTGACTGCGAAGAATCCTTTTTTATCCTCAATTCTGTATTCAAACCTGGGAAGGATAAATTTTGAAGCACCGAAAGCTTTCCATTCATCCCCATTATCTTTAGCCTTAAAAAAAGAGACACCTCCGAATAAACCAGATTTTTCAGGATCCGGCCAACTGCTCACAAATATTTTTCCCGCAGCTGAAACTGCCGGCTTGCCTCTCCCCCTTGGCTCGAAGAAGATCTTTTCTTTCTGAGGTTGGGCTTTCAGCCACAATAAAGGATCAACAAGCTCCGTTCTAAACTCGATCCTGGGAAACAGGGTTCCCGAAACCCCTTTTGTTGTAAGCTCATCAATTTTTTTTTTAATCGAATTTGCCAGGTTATGAAACCGGATCAGCTTATTTTCCACTGATCTTTTTCCCCCTGTAAATAGTGACGATCCCCATAGTAAGGGGAAATCTTTCGCAATCATGAAAACCGGAATCTTTCATCAGTAAGATAAAATCATCACCGTATGGGAACGTCTCAATTGTCTTGTTCAGATAACGGTAGGCTTCAACGTCTCCGGATACTATCTTGCCGATTACAGGCAGAATATACCGAAGATAGAAAAGGTGGAGGCTTTTAAAAAATTTGTTTTCCGGCAAAGAGAACTCAAGTATCAACGCAAGCCCCTCATCAGAGAGAGTTCTGTGAATATCTTTAAGGGCAATAACAGGTTCAGAAATATTCCTGATACCGAAAGCCATTGTTGCAATATCAAAACTGCCTGTTTTTACAGGAATATTGTTTGCATCTCCGAGAATGAAGCTGACCCCGCTTTCTTTCTTTTTCCCGGCCTTCCCAACAGCATACCGGAGCATATTAAAAGACATATCGACCCCAACCGCTCTTTTGAAACCATCTGAATGTTTTATAAGACTGAAGAGGACATCTCCCGTTCCCGTAGCAAGGTCAAGCAGTGCACTTCCCTTCTTGTTCCCGATAAGAGTTGACAGCTTTTTTCTCCAGTGGAAGTCAAACCCGATGGAGAGGATATGGTTCAGAAGATCATATTTTTTGTATATGCGGTCAAATATCCGCCATGCATTTCTTTTTTTATTAATATATTCATTATGATCAGTGCCCATTCAAATTAAGAACGATAATATCATATGGGATTTCCTTAATCAACAGAAATCAGAAGCATAGAGAATGCTTTGACATCCGGGTTATTTATAACTATAATCCGGTCTGAAAACAATGAAAACCATTTTAGAATTGAGAGAAGAGATCGACAAGATAGATAGAGAAATAGTAAATTTGATCATTAAGCGGATGGATGTTTCAAGAATCATCGGAAAGAGCAAAGAGAAGATAACTGACAGGTCCAGAGAAATGACAGTCATAATAAATGCTCTTAATACATCCGAAGAACAACTTGACCCCACTTTTATCAGAGAATTTTTTGAATTGGTCATCGCAGAGAGTAAAAGAGTTCAAATCGGATAGATATCTGAAAAACTCCATTTTTAGTTTTACTCAAGACATATTACTTCTACAGTGTTGAATTTTTTCTTTCAATAAAATTTTAGCACTCCCATAGGTTTGCAGCAGGAAAATAAGTCACGAAATAAAAGAGACTCCTAAGTTTTTATAAAGTCAAAAAGTAAAGGACCGTCCCTCACGTGATCTCGGTTGATACTGCTATGAGATATATAACTTGATGGCAATAGTTATTCTACTTCCAATTCAAATTTTCGAGCATCATTTTCCATATTCAC
>CAYNUG010000010.1:0-31326 GCA_964400545.1 uncultured Clostridia bacterium
TTCAAAAACAAATACCGAATAAAATCTATCCGGTTGCAAAAATGGGATTATGGAAAGAGGCTTATTACAGGTGGACAAGATCTCTCGAAGCCGGTAATAACTCCGCCGCTATCCATAACAACATTGCTATCTCACTTGAATTTCAGGATAAACTGAAGGAAGCGGAGGAGGAATACAAAAAAGCTTTGGCGTTGTCTCCGGGAAGTGAATATATAAAAAGAAACCTCAGCAGAATGAAACATAGAATAAATCCGGACAAAAAAGGGACTCCCAGAAAAAACAATATTAAGTGGAGAAAAAAATGAGAAAGATCTTACTGATAATTTCTTTTATAGTTATAACAATTCTTATAGGGAACTGTAAAAATCAACCTGTAAATATTGTCAGAATCCCTGTAAAAAGTACAAATGCAATAAATCTCATTAAGTATAAAAATATTCTTTACAAATCTGTAAAAACATTCAATTTCCCCTCAGAATATGATCCCGGGCCCAGCATTGATTATTTTTTTTTGAACGAACTGCCTAAGATAATGAAGAAACCGATCAGAAATCAAAACCGTGTCACCCAAAAACTCACTGAACTTAAAGATGGCAACCTACTTCTGATCGGGGGTGATCTCACTCTCAAAATTAAAGAAAGAAATGTGATCGATGTGAAAAAAGGGAGAAATAAAAGAAGGGTTTTTGTTAAAATAGAGAACTGGGAAATAAAGTTCAACGTTTTCTTCAGGGACATGACATCCGGAAAGAATATTTTCAAAAAAACATTCAGAGAATCTTTGAATGGTGCTGACAAAAAAAAGCCCGATTATAATTTTGAATTTCTCTTCAGAAAGATCACAGAAAAATTTGTAAATTTCTTCATGGGATTAGGAAGGCTGGAGACAAGATATCTGATGAAATAAACAGGGAAAAACATGGACAAAAAAACAAACAAACTAATTATATTTCTTGTAATATTTACATTACAGACAATAATATTTTCACAATATTTTGCAACCTATTACGGCAAAAACAAAGTTATGAAAAATCATTTCAACTGGAAATATTTTGACACACAAAATTTTAGAGTCTATCACTATACAGATAATATAAAACTACTTAAAAAAGTTGCTATTGCTGCGGAGAACGGGTATGACAAAATGTCAAAATATCTGAATGTGGAAGTTGAGAAAAGGATTCCGTTGATCTTTTACAAAACCCATGTTGATTTCGAACAGACAAATATATTTCCTGGATTCCTCCCGGCAGGCGTCCAGGCATTCGCAGAACCGATAAGCAATAGGATGGTACTTCATGGAGATTCATCTCCGGAAGAATTGATGAGAACTCTGACTCATGAACTCGGTCATATATTTGAATATCAGGTAATGTTTAAAAAAAGTTCTAAAAGTCTGTTCCGCTTCCGATCTCCCCCCCTATGGGTAATGGAAGGATTCTCGGAATTTATAACCAGGGACTGGAATTCCTTCGGACTGCTGACAGTTAGAGATGCAGTACTGAATGATATGATCCCGGTTCTGGGGAAGACAGGGCAATTGATCTCCAAAAACCGCTCGGGCAGAGCCCCTTATGATTTCGGACATATGATTTATGAATTCATTGAAGAAAAATACGGAGCAAGAGGGGTCAGGAATCTATTGTTCTCATACCGTGGAAAAATTTATGGTTCTGCCGGAAATTTCTTCAGACAATTCGGAACAACCAGGAAAGAATTCAACTTTGAACTCAGAAAATATATGAAGAACAAATTTCGTAGCTTTGTTTCAAAAGAAGACCCGGAAGATTACAACTATATCATCGGTCCCAACTTCCCATTTGCATATTCATTCTCACATCAAATATCTCCCGGAGGTGAAATTGCAGCAACTGTTACTGTAAATTATAAAAGCCGTAAGATCGACATAATCCTTATCTCTATGAAAGACGGAAGGATCATTAAAAATATCACACCCGGTTTTACATCAAAACATGACGGGATTTCCGTAATGTTCAACCCGGAAGATGGCAGCTCGTTCACATGGGACAAGAAAGGTAATAAAATTGCTTTTTTTGCCAGAAAAGAATATAGGACATATTTGGTCATTGTTGATATCCTCAGCGATAAAATATCAAAAATGATAAAACTCAAAGGGATCATGGAACCTTCGTCTCCCAATTTCACAAATGATAGCAAAAATATTTATTTTTCAGGAGTAGAGGGTTCAAGATCTTATATATACAGGCATAATCTTTCCTCCGGAAAAACTGACAGGATCACAAAAGGATCCCTCTATATAAAAGCATTGGACATATCTCCCTCCGGAGACAAGATCGCATTTGCAGCAACTGATGGCAAATATTCTCACATCTATTTGGGCAGTATAGAAAACCCTGAGATGGCTTTGAAAATAACATCGGGAAATTCCAGTAATATTACTCCCTCATTCTCAGCAGACGGGAAACAGATCTATTTCAGTTCTGATGAAGCCGGCGCCTACAATCTCTACTCAACCAACATTGAGGAAAAGATAAATTACAGATATACCGATGTTCAAACCGCCATTTTCTTTCCAATGGAAATACCCGGGGCAAAGAACACACTTCTAATTTCTTCCTATAACAAAGGTAATTTTGTTCTCCTGAAGAAAGATATATCAGAATTTTTGGAAAAAAGAGAAGTTCAATTCGAGACTCCAAAAGTTGTAAAAGGAAAAGATGGAAAAAATAATATCCGGTTTTCAAAAGAGGTTATCAGAAAATATGGTAAAGAAAATATTAACGGCACTAAATTTTCCCTTGTTGATGGCACAATAAAAGCTAACAGAAGTTTCAATAAAGATATAGAGGAGGATCTCAACTTTAACCTTGCTAACAGAAAAAAATATAAACCTTTCAGATCACTGACCATACCATCACTTCCACCATTAACAGCCGGATTCGGATCAGATGGTTCTGTCTTCGGATTCTCCTATCTCCAACTTGAAGATGTATTGAAAGATCACACTTTCTCACTTCTTATTTCATCATATTACGGTTACCGTTCATACAGCCTTACATATGTCAATCTAAGGAATAGACTTCAGTTCTTTTCCAGGCTATATTTGTATTCAGACTCTTATTTTCTTGGAAGTGGATACAATATCGCACCAGACAGCACTGCATATCTCGATAAGAGCAACTATGTTCTGGTCAGTCGCAGGATTGGTCTTGCCAGCGGGTTTTATCTCCCGTTCAATAGATCTTACAGAGCCGAATTCTCGCTTTCTCTTCAATATCAGAAAGAAATGGCTGATGAATTATTTTATGGCACAGAGCTCCCGTACAACCAATTTTTCGATGGATATGCATTTCCTTTGAAAGTTTCGCTTGTAGGAGAAACCACGCGATTCTCTAACTTCGGCCCTCTGATGGGGCATACATTCAAAGTATCTCTAAGTAAATATTTTAAGTTAGGAGATAGTTTTATTGATTCAAATGCAATTGATTTTGATCTCAGAAAATATTTCAGGCTTGCTCCGAATTCCCTTCTTGCAATCAGGATGACTGGTTTTACATCCGGAGGAAAATACCCGATTCTGTTTGCTACCGGCGGAAATAACACACTAAGAGCAGTACCTTTCAGATCTCTGGTAGGAACGAACGGATTTGCATTTACAACAGAATTAAGGTTCCCTCTGATAAATTATATGGCAACTCCGATAGGCTTTCTGGGTCCGATAAGAGGCGTGCTGTTTTTTGACTTGGGAGGCGTATGGGATAATTCGATCAAGCCTTACAATGGACCTGATAAACAAATGAAAGAATACTATGATGAGTTAAGAAATTTTGATCTTTTCGGAGACAACCTCGTGCTTAAAGACGGATTGTCATCCTACGGATTCGGTCTTGAGGTAAATCTATGGGGTTATCCTCTCCATTTTGAATGGATTTATAAAACCAACCTCAAAGAGTCTAAATTTTACGGATTAAAATTCTGGATTGGATTTGATTTCTAACTAAGAGCAACAACTCTTCTTTGATCCGCTCTATTTACTATTTTTCCAAATAAGATATAATAACTACTGGTTCAGGAGATTAATATGAATATTGATGATCTGTTAAAAATTGCAGTTGAACGTAATGCATCTGATCTCCATTTGAAGGTGGGTAACCACCCGATACTCAGGATCAACGGAAAATTACATCCTATGGTCGAACTGAAGAGATTGATGCAGGAGGACACTATTGCAATGTCCTTCTCAATAATGAATCCCGAACAAAAAGAAAAATTCAAGACCCAGCATGAACTCGACATGGCATATTCAGTTCCGGGTCTGGGAAGATTCAGATGCAATGTTTTTCAACAGCGTGGGGCTGTGGGAATAGTGTTGAGAATTATTCCTACTCAGGTTAAATCTATTTCAGATCTTAATCTTCCTCTAATACTGGAAAAAATTGCTGATGAGAGAAGGGGAATGGTTCTTGTGACCGGAACAACAGGGAGTGGAAAATCAACAAGTCTTGCAGCAATGATCGATCATATTAACATTCACCGGATAGAACACATCATCACAATTGAAGATCCTATAGAATATCTTCATCGGGACAAGAAAAGTATTGTCAATCAAAGAGAGGTTGGCCACGATACCAACAATTTTTCGTCTGCATTGAGAAGTGCTCTCAGGGAAGATCCAGACGTTATTCTAGTAGGTGAAATGAGGGATATGGAAACAATAGAGACAGCGTTGCTTGCCGCTGAAACCGGGCATATGTTATTATCAACTCTTCATACTCTTGATGCTACTGAAACAATAAACAGAATAATATCTATCTTTCCACCACATCATCAGAAACAGATCAGAATACAACTTGCATCTGTATTAAAAGCGATCATCTCAATGAGATTGATCCCGATGGTGGAGGAAAACGGCAGAGTTCCTGCTGTTGAAATACTGATAAATACTCCCTACATTCAAGATTGTATTGTGAATCCGGAAAAAACCAAACTGATCGGAGAAGCCATCGAGCAGGGCATCTCACAATACGGCATGCAGACATTCGATCAGTCGTTATTCTTCCTCTATGGACGGAAAATGATCACTTATGAAGAAGCACTCAAATGGGCATCAAATCCCGATGAGTTCAAACTGAGAAAATCAGGAATACAATCTACAAAAGAAATGTCACTTGAAGAGATGGAGCAGAGGATATCTGATATCTCATCGGATGGAGGAAGTAACCCTGAAAAGGACTTTAACGACCACAATCTTCTGGATATTGATGGTATATGAACAGCACTGAGATAAGAGAGATCTTTTACACGTTTTTTGAGAACAAAGGACACTACAGAGTAATGTCGGCTCCTCTTGTGCCTGCAAAAGATCCAACGATCCTTTTTACCAATGCAGGGATGAATCAGTTCAAGGATGTTTTCCTGGGTAATGCTACAAGAAATTATTCGAAAGCGGTCTCAATTCAAAAATGTATGAGAGTATCGGGGAAGCATAATGATTTTGATGAAGTAGGAAGAACTGAATATCACCATACTTTTTTTGAGATGCTGGGGAATTTTTCTTTCGGGGACTATTTCAAAGAAAAAGCAATAGAATATGCATGGGAATTACTCACGGACAAATTCGGGTTTTCCCCTGAAGATTTGACAATCTCTGTTTTTCTTGACGACGATGAAGCTTATAGGATCTGGGAAGAAAAGATAGGTGTCCCCCGCAATAAAATTGCCAGGCTTGGTGAGAAAGATAATTTTTGGCAGATGGGGAATACAGGACCATGCGGACCGTGTTCGGAGATCCACTTTGACAGAGGGAAGAAATTCGGTCCTGATAAATTTTCCGGAGATAACAAAAGATTTGTTGAAGTGTGGAACCTTGTATTTATGCAGTATTTGAGAGATGAGAATGGAGCTCTAAGTCCCCTGCCATCTCCTTCTATTGATACGGGGATGGGGATGGAAAGATTGACAACACTTCTATCCGGAAAATCAAGCAACTATGATACAGATCTGTTTCTTCCGATAATTGATTTTACAGCAGAACTTGCAGGTGTGAATACTGATGATAGTAGTGTGAAAGTCGGACTTAATGTCATTGCTGATCATGTGAGAGCACTGTCTTTTTTGATCTCAGACGGGGTACTGCCTTCCAATGAAGGAAGGGGATATATCCTTCGAAGACTTCTGCGAAGAGCCTCAAAACATGGACGCACTATAGGATTCACAGAAAGTTTTCTTTACAAGATTTCTCCAGTAGTCGTAAATTTAATGGAACAGGCATACCCGGAATTGGGACTCAACAAAGAATTCATCTCCGAGGTCATCAGATCAGAGGAAGAAAGATTTGAGAAAACCCTCCTTTCCGGTCTGAAAAGATTCGAAGAGCTCATTCACAATACAATCGAAAATGGACAGAAAATAATTCCGGGAAAAGAAGTATTTAAATTATCGGACACTTATGGATTCCCCGTGGATTTTTCGATAGATCTTGCAAATGAAAAAAATATTAAAGTTGATTTAGAAGGATTCAGAAAAGAACTCTCTTTTCAGCAAGAAAAATCAAGAAAAGGTAACACAAACAGAAACCCGGGTAATCTTCCTGAAAATATGGCTAAGATTTCCTCTCTTTTCACCGGATATAATAATCTCGAAGAAGAGTCCTTGATAACCGGGCTTTTCAAAAACGATAATACAGAAACAGATGCAATTTTTGAAGGAGAAAGTGGAGTAATATTCCTTGATAAAACACCGTTTTATGGAAAAGCAGGAGGACAATCTGGAGATATTGGAACCGGAAAGAGCAAAGAATCTTTATTCTCAATCACAAATACAGAAAAGAATCCGTCAGGAGGGCATCTCCATTTTATAAAGATATTAAAAGGGAAATTGAAAAATGGAGATACCGTCCGGGTAAAAGTTGACGAGCAGAACAGAGAAGATATCGCTGTTCATCATACGTCCACTCATCTTCTTCACTCTGCTCTCAGAGAAATCCTCGGAACTCATGTAAAGCAATCAGGATCTTATGTGGGAGCGGATAAGCTCAGATTTGACTTCACCCATTTTAAACCGGTAGATAAAGAACAAATGAACGATATCGTGGAACTTATCAATAAAAAGGTCAGAGAAAACCTGGAAGTTACAACGATCGAGACTACATATGAGGATGCAATAAAAAAAGGGGCAATTGCGATCTTTGACGAAAAATATTCCGATAGGGTAAGAATGCTTTCAATTGGAGAATTCTCACGTGAATTATGCGGAGGAACTCACATTAAACGTACCGGAAATATAGGTTTCTTAAAAATAATATCAGAATCGTCCATTTCCTCCGGAATAAGGCGGATCGAGGCAGTTGCCGGTCAAGCTGGTTTTGCATATCTTAATTCTCTGTTTAATAACATTGATGAAATGGAATCAAGGTTTAAACAAAAAATAGAAGGACTTATTAAACACTTTAGTGAACTTGAAGAAAAAAACCGCAAACTTGAGAAAGAAGTTGACAAGTTGAGTAGTAATGAAAATACTAAAATTGATGAGATAATAGAAAATAAAATAAGTGTCAACGGAATATCAATTGTAATTCACCATTTTGGCAATATGAACAAAAAAGCTCTCAGCACCATTGCTGATGAAATAAACAAAAAATACGGTTGTGTCGGAATTGTATCTTCCAATGAAAACGGGAAATCCGGCATAGTTATCTCTGTCCCTCTGAACTTGACAAAAAAAGTTAATGCTAGTACTCTGATAAAGCAGATTGCCTTTGCAATTAAGGGTAACGGCGGCGGTCGTTCAGATTTTGCCCAGGCCGGTGGGGAAGAAATAGTAGATCCCTCCGGGTTCAGGCAAGTTGTAATAAAAATGATCGAGGATTTGAAATGAAATTGATTGTGCTACTAAATATTCTTTTATTCCTGTTATTCTCTTTCCATTTATCTGGAGAACTTATTGTAAGACAAGGATCTGATGGTCGAATTATCGTCACAAATAGTCCCGGTTTTTCAAATATCCGTTCGACATCAAATGCAGTAAGTTTTACTGTATCCTCATATTCTTCCAATAAGGTCCCTGCTCAATATAGTAGCAAGATCTCGAAACTATCAAAAAAATATAAATTACGGGAAGATCTTATTCTGGCGGTGGCCCGGGTAGAATCCGGATTTAACCCCTTCGCTAAATCAAAAAAAGGTGCCATAGGCATAATGCAACTTATGAAAGATACTGCAAAAAAATATGGAGTTTCGAACAGATATGATGCAGATCAAAATCTGGAAGCCGGCATCAAGCACCTAAAATATCTGTATGAAAAATATAACAAAAATATTTCTATAGTTCTGGCTGCTTATAATGCGGGAGAGAATGCAGTAAAAAAATATAACGGTGTCCCTCCATACAAAGAAACAAGGAATTATATAAGAAAAGTAAAGAGAGTCATGGGACTTCCATATTCCGAAACCTATTCTTCAAACGGAAAAACAACTATTTTCAAATATGAGACCAAGGACGGTAGAATTGTCCTTTCTGATTCACCTCCTATTGAAGCAAGCCGAAAAACAATGATATTCAACTGAAAATAATTAATGGAAAAAGTTCATGTTATTGTTAACCCTTATTCAGCAAAAGGAAAAACAGAATACAGATGGGAAAGCATTAAATCTGTCATAAAGCATTATTTTTCCGAATTCAAATATGTTTTCACTGAAAAACCGAACCAGGCTACTGAGATCACACGGGAAGTACTTTCTGATGGATTTAATCTGATAATCGGCATAGGGGGAGACGGCACATTGAATGAGATCACAAATGGTTTCTTCTCAGGTAAAGATAAAAAAGTAGTAAACAGCGAAGCTTCATTGGGCATAATCCCATCAGGAACCGGGTCGGACTTTATCAGATTTTTACGTATTCCGAGAGATTTCAAAGAATCAGTAGAGTTGATAAAAAACTCAAAAAAGAAACAAATCGATGTTGGAAAGATTACTTATCCCGATTCTTATCAGGGACCAAAACAAAGGTATTTTATTAATATTGCAGATTTTGGTCTTGGAGCCGATGTTGTAAAAAAATTGTCGGACATCCCTGATTCGAAAAAGGGACCTCTTTCATATTATAGCGGACTTCTCTCCACAATTAAGAGTTTTAAAAGCAAAAATATTGAATTGATCCTCGATGATAAAAAAAGAATATCCGGAAAATTCCTAATAGGAGCTATAGCAAATGGAGGGATTTTTGGCGGAGGAATGAAAATAGCTCCGAATGCAGAAATAAATGATGGATATTTTGACCTTATCCTTATTAAAGACATGAAAAAACTTGAAATTATAAGAAATACTCCTCATCTTTACAGAGGCACTATAATAACTCACCCGAAGGTCGAAGTACACAGAGTTAAAAAAGTTGAAGTTTCTTCAAACGAAGATATCAATCTCGAATTCGACGGGGAGATGGGTGGTAAAATTCCTGCCAAATTTGAGATAATCGAAAAAGTTTTAAACTTCCGGGCCTGATTCTGAAGTTGTGCACCCCCCTGTTCTGTGGTAATATTCCGTTAAATACCTAGGAGAAACAAATGTTCAAAAATATTATTGTATTGTCATTAACGCTGTTGTTTATAATTTCATGTCAGGGAAATCCTCAAGCTGATGATCTGAAAAAACTGAGTGCTGATTTTAATTCTTTTGAAACAAAATTCACCCAAAAAGAATCTAATATTAAATCTTACAAAGAATATCATGAATTTAAATCTGAAAGAAAGAAAGAATCTTCTGAATTATTAGAAAAATATAAAGATATCGCAAAATCTGAAGCAATAGATATCATAAAATCCAAACTTTTTTTGAAAGCCGAAGACCTTGATAGTGCTGAAAAACTTATCGACGAAGTGATCAAATCCGATGGCAAAATGATCGATGAGGCAAAAATGGTGAAAGTGCAAATACTTTTTGCCAGGAAAAAAGTAGATGACGCATATTCAGTATTTTCAGGAATAGGATCCATTGCATCGAAAGGGAAAGAATATTATTCAGCTTTAATGAACTTTGCTTTCGAAGCTTCTGATAAATCAGTAAGAAAGAAATATTCTCATATACTTATAGAGACCGCACAGCTTCCTGCTGAATTTGAAAATTACAGATATATGTTTTACGCAAATCTTGCTGCTATTGCAAAAGAAGAAAATGATATTAAAGGTGCAAAAGAGATACTTAAGAAAGCGATCAGTGTCATCAACGACCCCAGAGGAAAGAAATCGTTGGAATCAGAACTTGCACAAACAGAATTCCTGGGGAAAAAAGCACCGGCAATAAATGCCGAAACTTGGCTCAACTCTACATCACTATCTCTCGATAAATTAAAAGGAAAAGTCGTTATTATAGATTTTTGGGCCCCATGGTGCAGCCCATGCAGAGCTGTTATTCCGGGCCTTGTTGAAGAATATGGAAAACATAAAAATGACGGCCTTGTTGTTATCGGATTCACCAAACTCTACGGATCATATCAGGATGACCTTCAGAACGTAGGTAAAGTTGATAGCAAGAAGGAAATGGAATTAATAAAAGGTTTCGCCGGAAGATTCAAAATTGATTACCCTGTAGCCATTTCATCTGAAAGCAAAACTTTTGATTCCTATATGATAACCGGGATTCCGACAATGATCTTTATCAATAGAGAAGGAAATATTGACCATATAAAGATTGGGTCAGGCAACCCGGACTTCGTTAAGAAAAAAATCGAATCACTTCTGGAAAATAAATAATATGGAAAAAATATCTGAAGAGATTTTTGATGAAAAAATCGCTTCACCCGGAAACGTTATTATAGACCTAAGTTCCCCGGGATGTGCTCCCTGTAAAAAAGTTCCTGCTTTACTTACCGAGATCATTGAGGAGAATAGGGACAAACAGATCTCTGCATTTGAAATAGATGTGACCGAGGAGCCTGGAATCGCCACAAAATTGTTTGTCCTCGGTGTACCGACAATTATTGTTTTTCATGACGGCAATGAGATCACACGTTTCAATTCAGTTCCGGCAAAGAAAAAGATAGTTTCTGTTTTAAAATAAAACTAATTGTAACAATTAAAGGACATTTTATCATATCTCGGTATTAATCCCGTTGGCATTGATATTGCTTTTCATTATAGGGAGGATAAATATGAAAATAAAATTATTAATTTTAATATTATCATTGTTGTCAGGAATAAGCTTTTTGCCAGCACAGAGTGTGAACTTCAAGATAGGACTTTTCAGTCCCACTCTTGGATCTGATCTATGGGATGTTAATAAAGAAAATCTCTTCTTTTCAAATGAAGATATGCTTGATATCTACTATGGACTTGAGTATGAGCATTTTATAGGAAGAAATCTCTCCCTCTCGTTTGAAGCCGGAAACTATGAAAAAACAGTATATTCTCAATACCGTGATTATGAATTTGATGATGGTTTGCCAATTTTTCAAAACCTCTACCTGAGCATCAGCGGTATAGAAGTAAATATCAAAATATATCCGATGGGACACAGAAAGATATTTAACCCTTATTTCGGGGCGGGAGCAGGAGTTTATCTTTGGGAATATGAGCAATGGGGAGATTTTATAGATTTTGAAACATGGGATGTATATGAAGGATACGGAAATACAAAAACATATTCTGCAGGGTTTAATTTTAAGAGCGGATTTGTTTTCAGATTCAGGCGTCATATGGGTATATCTTTCGAGGCAAAATACCAGTATTTGAAGGGAGAATTATCAACTCTTTTTGAAGGATTTGAAAAACTTGATTTGAGTGGTATTTCACTCAATGTCGGATTAAATTTATTCTTCAGGTGATAGAAAACATGAAAAAGAACATAATAATTATACAAATACTCCTTCTGGCTTTTCTGGGAATTTATGGAAAAACCACTCCCGGAACCAAAAGTGTCGTTAAAAGTGCTGATGATTTTTTTAGAAAAACCAGATTCATTATGACAAAAATAGAGAAAGAGATATACAAACATCTGCCGGATGACAGATCGAAAATAAAGTTCATAAAAGAATTTTGGGAGAAGAGAGACCCGACTCCGGACAATTTTGAAAACGAGGCCCGGATCGTTTATGAAGAAAGAATAGCTTATGCCAACAGATGGTTTTCCGAGGGAAAAGGAGGGGGAAAATCCGGATGGGATTCCGAAAGAGGCAGGATATTGCTTCAACTTGGGATTCCCGACAGAAGAGAATTCGGTGAACTTGATCTAACCTCATCAGGAAGAACAAGAAACAGTTTCAAAGGATCTTTGCTTACTACTAAAAGACTCCCCATGGAAAGATGGTTCTATTATCGCTTCCAATTGTATCTGGTTTTTACAGATACTAACGGATTCGGAAATTTTAAACTCCATAATATCCCGGCACAGCTATTAACAGCAATCGACCTTGCGAAAATGAGTATATTGGATTCATCAAAAACCGATTTGAAATACCGAATATCATTCAAACCTTTTATTAAAAAGAACACACTTTATCTTAAGATTCCGACCAAAAAGATAAGTTTCGAAGAAAAAGGCAAAAATATGCTTGCCCGGTTTTCGATAGTAATATATGTATATAAAGATTTTATTAAAATTGATAGTTTCAAAACCGAAAAGGTTCTAGACGAAATTGATGAATCGATCCTGAAGAAAAAATTTGTTTATCTGAAGATCCCTCTCGAATATTCTAAAAAAGGGAAATACTATTTTGATATTGTTCTTGAGGATAAAGTCGGACAATCAAAATACCGTGAAGGGATAAAACATAAAATTCGATAATTTACAGGGAAAATTCCATCTCAGTTGAAAAAGATATCTTTCTACCGGAAGCTTCCCCATTAATAGTTGATATTGATACATCAATAAGATTTTTTTCTGTCGAATAATATTCTTTGACAAAGCCAGCCCATTCAACAATAATTATTCCTCTATCAAGATTATCATCTATTTCCGGAATTCCTCTATTTACAAACTCCCCTATTCTGTATAGATCAATATGAAATAATTTGAATTTCCCTTCATAAACATTCATTAATGTGTAGCTGGGACTTACAATTTCTTTTCTGTTGATTCCAATCGAATTCCCTACACCTTTAGCAAATATTGTTTTTCCGACCCCAAGTTCTCCATTTAGCAGAATCAACTCTTTCCCCTTCAGTATCCGTCCGAGGGACTCACCTAAACCGAAAGTATCTTTAGGTGAACTTGAATTCAGATCTAAAATCATTGACACTCAAAAATGCATCAGGGATATTTTCCAAAATATCTGATGCTATCATTGAGGATTCTCCTTTTAAAGATGCAGCAATATCTCCGGCTAAACCATGGATAAATACAGCAGCCTGTAGAATAGTAAAAATCGGAAAGTTTTTTCCAAACTGAGATATCATTCCTGTTATCATTCCGGCAAGAACATCTCCACTTCCTGCAGTTGCCATTCCCGGATTACCGGTTTGATTTATTATAATACGACCTTCCGGCGAAGAAATAACAGAATAATGTCCCTTTAATACTGTATACAATCTGTATTTTTTTGAAAAATCTCTAGCCATATTCACGGGATCATTTACAATCTCTTCAACCTTCTTTCCTGATATTCTCGATAATTCCCTGGGATGAGGAGTAATTATCAGCGGATATTCCCGCTCTCGCTCAAGAATGCTTATTCTATTTCCAAGCACATTCAAAGCATCAGCATCAAGAACAACAGGAACTATAGATTGCGAAATGATCTTCTCAACCAACTTTTCTGTTTGCGCATTGACACCCATCCCCGGACCGGCGAGAACACAATCAACCTTGTTAAGAATAGATCCCGTTTTCTCAAAAGCCTCCTCCGATACAGTCATTATCTCTGGATACGATCTGATTATCATGTCCCTATTTTTAGAAGAAACTACACAAGTTGATAATCCGGCACCAGATTTCAACACAGCAACTGATGAAAGTATTGCCGCGCCTGGTTTATCATCCGATCCTGCAACTACAAGTCCATGTCCGGTTTTACCTTTATGTAGTCCGGATTCTCTTTTTTTCAGCAAACTTGAAAAAGATGATGGTTCTGACATCTCAATAAAATATTTTTGATCATTAAGATATTTAACCGGGACACCTATATCGATCACGAACACTTCTCCGCTCCTTTTCCTGTCATCCGGAAAAAGAAGAGCCGATTTAAGAGTCTGAAAAGTAGTTGTGATATCAGGCTCAACACAAATTCCCTTTGAAGGTGGTATCACATCTGATAAACCCGAGGGAACATCAATGGAAACAATTTTGAACTCCATTTTATTTATCACATTAATAACTTCGAAATAAATCCCTTCCACTATCGCTCTCTTCAATCCTATCCCGAATATTGCATCAATAAGTAATGTGTTATCACAAGAAAAAGTTCCGAGAATTTTTTCCAGTTCATCACTACTGGAAACTTCGGAATATTTAAGCTCCAAATTCCTAATGATCTTGAAATTCACTAAAGCATCGCCAGATAATCCTTCCGGATTTGACATGAACAGGAATAAAGGATCATATCCGGATTGTGCAAGCGCTCTGCCCACCGCTATCCCGTCTCCGCCATTATTTCCCGGACCTGCCAGAATAATAACATTTGGAAAGTGATCGACAGGAAATTTATTTCTAATTACTGCTACAGCACCACGTGACGCATTCTCCATCAGAACAATCGAAGGGATACCAGCTTCGCTTATAGTTTTAAAGTCAAGATCCCTCATCCATTGAGAGAATAAAACTTTCATTTTTTTCCTTTCTTTTTTCCTGTATCCGACTTAGTTATTTCTTCAAGTTTAGAGGCAAAAACCCCTCCGAACTTACTCGAATCTTTAAAAGCTACTTCCTTCGCTTTATCTATATTTGATCTTTTTTTCTTTTCTTTCTCAACCTTTTCCTTCAATTTCAGCAGCTCTATCTCACTCTTTATCTCATCCAGATCCATCGGATCTTCAACTTCCTGTTTCTTTACTTTCTTTGGAGCAGTTTTCTCTTTTTCAGATTTGAATATTCCTTTCCCGGCTTTCTTTTTATGTACTGCTTCCTTTTGTTCTCTTTCTACCTTCGAAGGTTGATCACTTTCTTTCTCCGGAAAATTTATTAGCCCGGAAGGCATTTCTTTAACTTTTGCAGATCCTTTAAAACGTTTGTCAGGTTTTTTACTTTTGAGGATTTTCAACTGACGATCTTTTTCGATCTGCTCGACTTTCCTCATTTCTTCTTCTCTCTTCCTGCGTCTTTCTTCTCTTATCAGCCTGATCTCTTCATTGACCTTTTTTTCTTCATCAATCTGATGCTGACGTTCTATATCCCTGCTAATCTGAACTTCGCTTGCATGGACTTCCCGTTGAATCATCTCTTCATGAACAATATCACTGATAGAATTGGGGTCAAGATAAAACACACCATGAATTTTTTCAGAAGGTATATAAGCCGGATTGCCAAAAACTGCATCAAGGACTATTTTCAGGTCTACCGGAGCTATCAGATCCAGAATATGGTAAAGCTTCAGTATATGGATCTCAAAATTTCTTTCTCTGACACCAAACTCAAGAAATACTTTGTTTAATAATTCAATAAATGAACTACTTCCTCTCAGTAGATCAATACGATTTTCCAATTCCATGAAATCTTTCTGCTCTAAATAAATCGATTTGTTGATGAAAACCTGAGACGCTATTTTTTCATCCTTCGCATGAAACAATTTTCTATCCTTATCATATTCAATTTTTTCCGAAACAGTTCCTCTCTTGGTTGTTCTGATATTAAAAAATAATACAGTATCTTCAACCTGAGAAAGAGAAATTATAGCCCCTTGCAGAACTTTATAGTGCTCAAATACTTTTTTTAAACCCAAAAGAAGATTTGACTCTTTATAAAAATATCCTATATATGATTTTTTTGTATTTTCATCTACAAGCTCAACCTCTATCGATTCCTCAAATTCAAAAGCTCCATGCTTCAACCTGATCGCTCCAGCATGTATTTCTCTTTGTGTTAAAAAGAATTTCGAAGTATCATCATCAAATAGTTTTTCCTCGAATTTTTTTCTTAATGTTCCTTGTCCTTTCTTATTATCTATTGGGATATTTTTCATAAAAGGATTTTCATCACTTATTATAGAATCTTTAAGAAGGTAATAAATAACCGAGATCAGATTCCATTTACCCCATCCTTTATAATTAACTTGTTGAAAATCGATCTTATATTCATTTCTCATCTTAAAACTCAACGCAAAACAATAAGCACCGAAATCTTCGTTTTCCGGTTTTATTTTAATAAAATTCTCGACAAAAAATTCTGTGGATTCAGATTTCCCGTTCTCAGCAAGGAACTCTCTGATTTTCTGGAAAACCTCCGTCTCTATAGGCATAAGATTCTTTACAAGAATTGCCTTTCCTCCGGCAAATGCAATATCAGCATTTTTATTAAGCAAAACCGAAAGTCTTTTCCTGAGATTATTATAATCTTTTTCAAGAAGGGGATCATAAAACTTTCTCGGATCAAGTTCCGGATCAAGATACTGTGGCTTTTCACAAGCTTTATCCATCTTATGCGGAAGTAGAAGTTCTATCTTTTGTCGTGTAAGATAATCAAGATATTTTTTATATTCGGAAGTTCCTTCATATTCGAGTTTGATCTCATTCTTGAATTTGGATCGAACTTCAACAACTCTGAGGACAACCCCTCTCTCAAGTTCAATATATTTTTTTGTTCCTACCGGGATCCTTCCCAGATATTCTTTATAAATGAGATCATTTTCTTTATACTCACAATTCGGATTATAAATTTTCACCCTGTCATTCATTTTATTTTCAGTCTTGAACATAGCCAGTTGATTGGCTAATTCATCTATTTCAACAGGAAATTTCAGTCCTTTCAAAAAATCTTTCAGGAATTTGATATCCTTTTTTTCAATATTTAAATTAACTTCCACTTTGTTCTCCTTCATGGTTCTTTACAATACGGGTACCTGATCTTCCGATAAGAGCCATTCTTAGCTTTTCAGCTGATGTTATAAGAACTTCACTTCCCCCGTTCTTTATATAATCTATCGAAGCTGAAATTTTCGGTCCCATTGATCCCGGTGGGAATTGGCCTTCTTTGAGCATTTCCCCCGCTTTCTTTATGTCAAGAACCTTTATGGGAACGGCATCAGGTTTACCGAAATTCTCAACCACCCTATCCACTCCGGTAAGAATTATAAAAAGATCCACTCCCGCTTCTTTTGAGATCAGTGATGATGCAAAATCTTTATCAATTACTGCTTCCACACCTTCAATGTATCCCGATGAATTAAGAAAGACAGGAATACCTCCTCCTCCTGCCGCAATAACAATGATCCCCTTTTCTGCCATACTTCTGATAGCTTTCTTAGGGACTATATCTATTGGCCTTGGTGATGGGACAACACGCCTGAATCCTCTTCCGGCATCTTCGATCATTGTCCAATGGTTCTCTTTCTTAAGCTGATTGGCCCTGAAACTATTATAAAAAGGACCAATAGGCTTCGTCGGATTAGAGAAGGCTTTATCATCCTTATCAACTATTACTTGTGTTAATAAAGTCGCAACCTCTTTATCAATTGACTGTTTTCTCAACTCATTTACAATAGCTTTTTCAAGCATGTATCCCATACTTCCCTCGGTCATGGCATCACAGACATCGAGAGGAAACGGAGGGACTGTATTTGCAGCTCCCTCCATCTGAAGCAACACATTTCCGACCTGGGGGCCATTGCCATGAACAATAATAAGTTCGTAGCCTTTTTTTACAATGTCTACCATAAGGCTGGCGGCCTTTTTTGCATTACCGTACTGTTCTTTAGCAGTTCCCTTTTGATCAGACGTCAACATTGCATTGCCGCCGAATGCAATAAGTGCAAGCTTATTCATGATCTACCCCCGTTCTCAAAATTTAAATAATTCCTTTCCTATCACTTCCTAAATTTAGGATGCTTGGAAAGAATTTCTGTCAATGTCGGGGTACCTATCTCTTCAAGATCATAAGAAACCTTTACTGTCGGTTTATTAAATTTAACGATCCTTCCAAGATCAATAGGTGTAGCAATGATCACAAGATCAGCTTCTATCTTATTTATTGTCATTTCAAGATCCTTCATTTGCTGGTCACCGTAACCCATTGCCGGCAAAAGAATTCCAATCTCCGGATATTTTTCATAAGTAGCAGCTATAGTTCCTACTGCATAAGGTCTCGGATCTACAAGTTCAGCTGCACCATATTTATGGGCTGCCATAATACCTGCACCATATTTCATTTCTCCATGAGTAAGTGTTGGCCCATCCTCAATTACAAGCACTTTTTTACCTCTTATTTTATCTCCGCCCTCAACAAAGATCGGAGAAGCGCCGTCAACCACAATAGCATCAGGATTATGATCTCTTATGTTATTTCTTACTTCAATTATATCTTCCAGATCCGCAGTATCAATTTTATTTATCACTATAACATCTGCTCTCTTAAAGTTCGCTCCACCCGGCTAATACGTAAGCTCATGCCCGGGTCTGTGTGGATCAACAACAACTATTTCAAGATCAGCTTTATAAAAAGGAAGATCATTGTTCCCGCCGTCCCAGAGAATTACATCAGCTATCTTCTCCGCTTCTCTAAGTATTGCTTCATAATCAACACCTGCGAAAACAACAACACCATTTTTGATATGAGGTTCGTACTCTTCCATCTCCTCAATCGTACAATCATGTTTCTTCAGATCTTCTATTGTTGCAAATTTTTGAACTTTTTGTTTAACAAGATCACCATAAGGCATAGGGTGACGGATCGCAGCGACTCTAAATCCAAGTTCTTTCAATATATCACTAACCTTTCTGGTTGTCTGACTCTTACCACAGCCGGTTCTCACTGCACAAACAGAAATTACAGGCTTTGTGCTTTCCACCATGGTTTCTCCAGGTCCGAGCAAAATAAAATTTGCCCCTACTTTCATTACATCAGCTGACTTGTCAAGTACATATTCATAAGGAACGTCACTATATGAAAAATAGACATCTTTAACATCATGCTTCTCAATAAGATTAAGAAGTTCAGTTTCCGGATAAATATTGATCCCTTCAGGATAGAGTTCACCAGCCAATTCTTTCGGGTATTTTCGTCCGTCAATATCAGGAATCTGTGTTGCAGTAAAAGCTACTACTTTGATATCTTTGTTGTTTCTAAAAAATAAATTGAAGTTGTGGAAATCTCTTCCAGCTGCTCCCATAATTATCGCATTACGCATTTGTTCCTCCTTGTTTTGCAAACAAATATTTAACTGTAATTTAAGTTGCTAAGTATAAAGTAATTTCTTCGGCAAGTCAAACTGATTTTTTATTACATATACGGATCTTCAGTAGTCAAACAATTAAATTATGGAGCTTTATTGTTTGGATCAAAATTTATTTTCATTTTCAAATATAATGATCATAAATAGCAGAATACGAAAAACTAAAAGTAACTTCCCGGGAATTGACATTAAGGGGAAAATATATTAAATTTACCCTTTAAGATCCTAAAAGAGAACCTGATGAAAATAATTGTAGCATCTGACCATGCAGGCTTTAAATTGAAAATGCATGTAAAAAAATATCTTGAAGACAAGGGATATTCCGTAAAAGATATGGGCACATTTTCTGAGGAACGTTCCAATTGGGCTGAGTACGGTGCGAAAGCCGCAAAAATAGTTTCAAATGATCCGGGAAATTCTCTGGGTATAATAATCTGCGGTTCCGGAATCGGAATGTCAATGGTTTCCAACAAATTTAAAAATGTCAGAGCCGCTTTGTGTAATGATGAGTATTCTGCAGAAATGTCAAGGAAACACAATAATGCAAACGTACTGAACATGGGTGCAAGAATCGTTTCTGAAGAAAAAGCGGAAAAAATTGTAGATGTTTGGCTTAGCACTCCTTTTGAAGGAGGTCGTCATGCGGTCAGACTTGAGTTCATGGCCGATAAGATCGAAAATATAAATTTTAAATAAATCAGGAGAATTAAAATGTTAAATAAGGATATTTTTCAGCTGGACCCGGAGATTGCCGAAGTTATACTTAAAGAAACACAGCGCCAGAATGACAATCTGGAATTGATCGCATCAGAGAATTTCGTACAAAAGGGAATACTGGAAGCTGCGGGATCTGTCCTTACGAACAAATACGCCGAGGGATATCCGAAAAAAAGATATTATGGCGGCTGTGAGAATGTAGATATTTCAGAAAAACTTGCAACAACAAGGGCAAAAGAATTATTCGGAGCTGAATATGCAAATGTTCAACCCCATTCCGGAACTCAGGCAAACATGGCCGTTTATATGACCGTTCTGGAACCGGGAGATACAATGTTCGGAATGGATTTGTCTCATGGAGGCCATCTTTCCCATGGTCATCCTTTAAATTTTAGCGGAAAATTATATAATATCGTTTTTTACGGAGTTAACAAAGAAACAGAGACGATCGATTATGATGATCTTGAATATCTTGCAAAAGAGTATCATCCGAAACTCATTGTTGCAGGTGCATCCGCCTATCCCCGTTTTATTGATTTTGAAAGATTTAAAAAAATTGCAGATAGCGTAGGTGCAATTCTCATGGTTGACATGGCCCACATTGCAGGACTTGTTGCCGCCGGCGTTCATCCATCACCCGTACCCTATGCAGACTTTGTAACTTCAACAACACATAAAACTCTTAGAGGACCAAGAGGCGGAATGATCCTTTCAAAAAAAACCTATCTGAAAGAATTGAGGAAAAACGTTTTTCCCGGTATCCAGGGTGGGCCACTGGAGCATATAATCGCAGCAAAAGCTACCTGTTTCAAAGTAGCCATGGGAAATGATTTCAGGGAATATCAGAAACAGGTTGTAAAGAATGCCTCTGTTCTATCTAATGAACTTACAAGCTTTGGATTAAGGATGGTCTCAGGAGGAACAGATAATCACCTGATGCTGGTAGATGTTACCCCATTGAAAATTACAGGAAAAGAGGCTGAGATTGCTCTGGACCTTGCCGGAATCACGGTAAACAAGAATACGATCCCATTTGATATAAACCCACCGATGGTAAGTTCAGGGATACGTTTGGGAACCCCGTCCCTGACAACAAGAGGGATGAAAGAGACAGAAATGAAGAGAGTCGCAGAATTGATCGTTGAAGCTTTGAAGAACACAACAGATGAAGCCACTCTCTCTCAGATCAAAATGAAAGTGAAAGAACTTACATCAGAATTTTCAATTTACACAGATATTATTGAAGATTACAAGAAAAAATTGGGGAAGTAATAAATAAATTGGCACTTCTTGAACAAAACAGGATAAGTAAAGAATATATTAACTCTCTCTCTGTTATACGGTTTGAAGGCGAAATTCTGATTATAAATGATATATCTGACGCAGAGGAAGCATTAGAAAAATTATCAAAAGAGGAAATACTGGGTTTTGATACAGAAAGTAAACCCTCTTTTAAACCGGGTGAATCTCATCCCATATCACTTATTCAGATCTCCACTCTCCGCACATCCTATCTGTTTCAGGTCAATGGCAACGGACTTATCCCACTGCTGAAACCTCTCCTCACTTCGAATATAGTTAAAAAGGTCGGAATTGGTCTTTCTCACGATATAAACAAACTTAAAGGTTTTAACAATATAGTTTTGCAGGGCTTGATAGACCTGTCCCTTATTGCAAGAGAGAAAGGCATAATCCAGACAGGTGCAAGAGGTCTTACAGCAAGGTATCTTCACAAAAGACTCGTCAAAACATCCCAAACAACTAATTGGGCAAGACAGGAATTATCAGAGAAACAGAAAAGCTATGCTGCCACCGATGCCTGGGTATGCCTGAAGATATACCCTCTTATGATGAAAGATAATATTGATTACAAAAAGTTCGAAGATGAACTTCAACCCAAAAAGAAACAAGGAGAAGACCTTTAAAATCAGATCCTTTCTTTTTTCTGCTTCAGTATTTATATTAATTACTCTTCATATTTATCCTGCAAATATCCCTCAAAGCCTCCGGGCGCAAAATGTCATCAGTCAATTAACTCCTCTCCTTATCTCAAAATTTAAAAAGAAAGGATTTGCACTTGGTGATCCAATATTTATGAGATTGTTCAAATCTGAGAAAATTCTGGAAATTTGGGTTAAAGCAGGATCACAATTCAAATTATTCAAAGAATATCCAATATGTTATTTCTCGGGCGGGCTTGGAACAAAAACAAGAGAAGGTGACGGAAAAAGTCCTGAAGGCTTCTATTTCGTCAGACCATCCCAGCTCAACCCTTGGAGTTCATTCTTTCTCTCATTTAATATAGGATATCCCAATAGATTTGACAGGGCAAACGGATATACAGGCGGATTAATAATGGTCCATGGGAATTGTGTGTCAATAGGCTGCTATGCTATGACAGACAGAAGGATTAAGGAAATATACACTATTGCCTATAAAGCTTTGGCAAAAGGGCAGCCTTTTTTCCGCATTCATATTTTCCCTTTTAAAATGACCGGTAATAATATAAAAAAGTACAGAGACCAGAAGTGGTCGGATTTCTGGAAAAACCTGAAAGAGGGTTATGACTATTTCAAAAAACACAAAGTCCCTCCCAATGTATCCGTTCATAACAAAAAGTATATCTTTAACTGACAAATGGGGACAGGCACTTTTTTATATCTAAAAAGATCTTTGGTATCACAAAAAGTAAAACAACGAGGATATCACAAAACGTTAAGCTCTTTTAATTCCCAGAAGCATCTTGCTGTTGCACTTATGTCTGAATAAGCATCGTGTGCATTCTGGAAGTCCTCACCAAAGAGCTTTATATGAAGCTCTGAAAGAGTTGGCCACTTTAATCCGTAAGGTCCTGTAATATTACAATAATCCCGGGAACCAACCATAGTACATACTCTCTCTTTTCTGAAAAGCTTGCTCTCCATATTTTCCCTTATAAACTCAGCACCCACTATCATTTCATCAAATTTAATATTATGCGCAACAAGTATTGAGGAGCGGTTTATATAATCACCAAAAAGTGCCAGAACATATCTCAGATCATTCCCCTTTTCCTTAGCAATTTCTGTAGTGATACCATGGATCTTCGTAGATTCAGCCGGAATGACAAATCCTTTAGGCTTTATAATAAAATCTTTCGAATCAAGTTTTTTCCCGGTTTTATCATATAACATCCAAGCAATTTGGATCATTCTCGGCCAGTTGTCCGTATTTTCAACAGAAGCCTTCCAGTTCTTAGGAAGCCCCGTGGTTTCAGTATCAAAAAATAAATACATCGTCTCTTTCTCCAGATCAGTTAAACTATCATGCCTATAAAATTTATGCAAATCAAAAGGGGACAGGCACTTTAATTATTAAATACAAAAAAGTGCCTGTCCCCTTTTAATAATCTGCTAAACTGAATACATAATCAGATTTTTTTAAAAAATATGTAAAATTTCAGCAAAAAGATACCAGAATCCCAAAATAGAAAAGAATACCAGCATCAAAAAGAACATTAGCCCGCTCATCGGGAATTTTGTGACTATATTGATCAGCCCCTGGTATGAACGTTTTGTAAGAGTAAAAGGACATTGAACCGGAGTGTGACCGGACATTATATTATCAATAATAAGCTGTATCTCTCTAATTGTCTGATATCTTTTTTCCGGTTTTTTTTGCAATCCTTTGGATAGTATATGGGAAAGATCCGCCGGAACTGATGGTTGGTATTTGCTTCTGACATTCATGGCGAATTTGGGTTTCTCCTGCAAAACAGCCTTTAGAACTCCTTTCATTGAGTTTTTTGCACTTAGATATGGTTTCAAAGTCAGAAATTCATAAAACAAAGCAGAGAGACTGTAAATATCGGTCCTGTCATCATGAGGTCCCTTTGTAATCTGCTCGGGAGCCATATATCCAGGAGTCCCGATTATCGAATCATCTGCCGTCCTGGATATTTGTCCTTTGGATAATCTTTCAGACTCCATTTCTTTTATTTCTTTTTCAAGTTCTTCCACATCCGAACCGACAATTGTTGACGGATCTTTACCCCTTATCCTCTTGGCAATCCCCCAGTCCATGACCATAACTTCTCCATGAGGTCCAACCATTATATTCGAAGGTTTCAGATCCCGGTGTATTATTCCATTATAATGAGCAAACTCAACTGCTTTCAAAATTTCACGAAAAATATTTATTCGTTGCTGGAAAGTATACTTCTTATGGTATTCTCTATCCCCGGATCTTAATTTTTTGATTATTTCCTCAAGGGTATCCCCATAGACATATTTCATTATGAAATAATATTGACCATTCTCATCGCGACCAACATCATGTATTGGTACAATATTCGGGTGTTCCAGATGACCGACAGTCCTTATTTCATCAATAAAACGCATGAGCAATGAAGGACTATGCAACTCTTTTCTGAGCCTTTTAATGGCAACAAGGCGATAGATATCTTTATCTAAGACAAGCTCCACCTCTCCACCTCCGCCTTTCCCCAGGATTCCCTTTGATTCATATCTGTCACCCTGACCGGTTACCAACTTTACACCTTCGGGACTTTGCTGGAGAAAGGGAAGTAAAGTTCTTGAGGAGAGGCCCGATATAGTTGTTTTTGAATTACCATTTTTGGAAATTTGACGTAATATTTCATCTGGTTCTATATTTGTAGAGGATATTTTTGTAATTCCAAAAATATCTCCCAGTAATTCTGTCCCAAATTGATCATTCTCCATTTTACCCTCCTGATCTAATTATAAAATCAGACAATTTTCTCAATCTTTTCCTGCTACATTAATAATTATTTTTTAATAAATCAAATTAAGTATATTTTTAAAGATTCTCCGTAAAATCTCTGAGTAGCTCTTTTAATTCTTCATCTTTATCAATTTCTATTATTCCATCAGAAAAATTTTTTGAGAAAAAGTTCAAATTATATGATCCAAAAATTTCTCCTTTGAAATAGGGTAAAATCTTCTTTGTGGCTTCAAGAGATGATTTCCCTCCACGTCCTCCAGGAGAAGTGCTCATTACTAGAATTTTTATCCCGGACAAGAAAGATTTGTCGAAACGAGAAAGCCAATCCAATATGTTTTTAAAGAACGCCGGAAGATTTCCATTATGCTCCGGAACTGAAATTATCAATCCATCCTGACCCACAATTTCCGAGTGCAACTTCTTTACTGCGGACGGGAAACCCTCTCTCTCCATGTCTTCACTATAAATAGGAATATCAAAATCAGTAAGCTTTATCAGCTTCACAAGTTGATCCTTTATTAATGAACCAGCATACTCCGCCAACTTAGTATTTATCGATCTTGAACTATTGCTACCAGAAAAAATTATAATTTTTTTCATTTTCTCCCCAAGCTATTATTCTAATTCACCAGACACCGGGAGTCCAATGAAAAATAGAATGGGGTCAGGCACTTTTAAATATCATAAGAGTATAAAAACCGATCCTGATATTAGAAAGATCCAGTTGGAACAAAATTATCTTATTAATTATGAATAAACAAATGCTCGATCAATATTCTTATCCCAATAAGGATAAGAATTACCCCCCCTATGATTTCCGAACTTCTCTGCAATTTTTTTCCTGAATATTTGCCAATATAGATACCGGCAATAGAAAATATGAAAGTTGTGAGTCCAATTACAACAATCGGCCAGAAGATCCGTACTTCCAGAACCGCCAGGCTTAGTCCTACAGCAAGAGCATCAATACTTGTGGCAAAAGACTGCGTGAGAATAGAAGAAAATTTTAGTTTTTTAAAGGTTGAAATTTCACTATTTCTGACACTACTATATACCATCCTGAGACCTAGATAGGAAAGAATAATGAATGCGATCCAGTGATCTATATTTCTTATATATATTTCTATTGGCCCCCCGGCAAGCCATCCCAAAACAGGCATCACAGTCTGAAATATTGTAAAAGAGACTGCAACCAACAAAACTCTTCTAAAGGGGAGCTCCTCAATATTAAATCCATTGACAACAGAAACTGCAAAAGAATCCATTGAAAGACCCACCGCAATAAAGATCATAGTAATCAAATCCATAAAATCACATCATCATATCTTCTATTCTATCAGAGCAAGATGCTCGGAGACAAGATTCATAAGAATACAACCACTTATACCGGCATTCAATGATTCCACAAGATCTGTTTGTCTGATCGAGATCACCGGATGCTCATTGAGGAATTTATCATTAACTCCCCGGCCCTCATTTCCCAATACTATAACAGCCGGAGACATAACATCTTTAATTAAAATTGAAGACCCTGTCCTATGAGATGAAGTCAGATAAATATTGAATTTCTTTTCGATAGCTTCTGTCAAAAATCCTTCAAGTGAATCAAATCTTTTGACAGACGGATAAAAAACAGAATTTTGTGCTGCTCTCAAAAATTTTGTATTCGTCAACCTGACACATTCTCCTACAAGTGCAATGGATCTTATTCCGAAAGCAGCAGCACATCTGAAAATCGAACCAAGATTCCCCGGATCCTGGAAAGTGTCTACCGCTATAACCATACTGTTCCTGAAAATACTCGTTTCAGTTGGGATCTGTTCATATATTGCGATCATCGAAGGAGGATTTTTCAGTGAGGATAGTTTTTTCATTACTTTTTCAGTTACTTCCCAAACCGGAATTCCTTTTTTTGAAACCAGTTCATAAACCTCCTGATGAACTTTGTTAACGATCAGAAGATCAGGAACAGCTTCTTTCCTCATGATATCCATCACAAGTTTTTCTCCTTCAAAAACAAACAATTCATCTTTGCGAAATAACAAATCTTTAATTCTGGTGTTTTTATCTGAAGTAATATACTCAATCTTTAAAGACAATTTTTCTCCTCATAAGGGAATTCGTCCTTTGCTTGTCCGGATCTAAAACCCTGTATATTTTTGCAAATCTTTCAGCACCTCTATCAGAATAATCAATTTTAAGTTTTAACATATCATCTCCAAATTCGATCTCATCTGACGGAAGTAATATCTTCATTATTTCCTTGTGATAAAGAACTGTATTTTTTCTGATTATTTCATAACATACATACTTTAAATCCTTGTTGAGATTTTTCTTTTGATTCACGATCTCAACACGGGTAAAAATAAACTCACCGGAAACTTTATTTAGAGAGTCTAATATTCGCTTTTCAGTCAATCCTTCATCAACAAACAATTCAACAACCTCTTCTGCTCCCTGGGCAAAAACCGGAAGCGGTGGAATTGCAGCCATTTTGATCCTCGGATGAAACCCTTCGGTACATCTGAACTTTATTCCGGATTTCCGGATCATTCTTTCAATATATTTCATCATCGGCAAATGGGAGAACCAAGAAAATTCATTTTCCTTTTTATAAAATATTCTGATCTTATTATATTCCACTTCTTCCTTTTGAGGAGGTTTTATAATTCTATCCTTTTTTTCTTGAAGCGGTTCCTTTTTATACTTGAACCCACAACCCATACATTCAGAACATTTCATATCAGTACATGAAGGTGTTATTTCCTCATTCATAGATCTTTCATACTCTCCCAAAAGAAATTCCGGTGTAAAATTGAAATCGAGAAAATTCCAGGGAAGCAAAGTATCCGAACTTAACTCATCAAGAAACCCCCGAAGTCCGAGGTCCTCAATATGTCCTTCCCAGACATCATAATTAAATTCTGAATCCCATGCGGAGAATATCTCATCTGACCTGAAAGCTCTATAGATCAATTCGCCTACCGACTGATCTCCCCTTGATAAGATGGTCTCCACCAGCCCTTTTTCCGGTCCGTGGAAATCAAGATCAATATTTTTATACCGTTTCAAACCATTCAGAAGGATACCTGTTTTCCTTTTAATTTCCTCATTTGAATCTCTTTTTGCCCACTGAAAAACTGTATGTGGTTTAGGAACAAAAGGTGAGAATGAAATATGAATCTTAAGATTTTTTCTTACTTTTTTTGACTCTTTCTGGATCTTTTCCAGCAGATCTATCGTTGCATACAGATCCTCATCCGTTTCAGTCGGGAGTCCAATCATAAAGTATAGTTTGATCTTCTGCCATCCATGGGACAGAACTTCTCTGACCGCAGTGAAGATCTCTTCATCAGAAACATCTTTGTTGATAACTCTGCGCAACCTTACAGATCCTGCTTCAGGAACAATGGTTAAACCCGTCCTCCGTCCTGTCGATAAAACCGACAAAATATTTCCGGTCAGTGTTGAAGGACGTAATGATGGTAAAGAGATCGAGAGACATGATTGATCTATATCTATCACACTCTCAAGAATATCCTCGATCCGGGGATGATCTCCACTGCTCAGAGAAGATAAAGAAAATGATTCAAATCCGGTATGTTTAAGTGAATTTAACAATTCTTCAGATATACTTTCAGGAGATTTTATCCTGTAGGGCGAATAATAAGCTTTAGCCTGACAAAACCTGCAGTTCTGCGGACATCCTCTTGCTATCTCCACCTCAAGCCTGTCAAAAACAACATTAGTGATCGGAACTATCAATCCATTACTAAACTGATCTGCACTCAGGTTTTCCAGAACCTGTTTTTTTATTTTTTTGCCGCCTGTGTCCGGAACAAAAAAAATCCCCTTTTTATTAACATCAAAAAGTGATGGTATATATAATCCCTGAATATCTTTAAAACCGGCAAGATTTTTCTCCCCGTTTCTTTTATTTTTAAGAAGAGATCTTATTATCTCCGGAAATATGATCTCTCCATCACCTATCGCAAACATATCTATAAAATCTCTGATCGGTTCGGGATTTGCTGCTGCAGTAATTCCTCCCGCTGCAATTATAGGAAATTTGTCATCTCTTTCTTTTGAGTAAAGAGGGATATTTGAAAGATCGAGAATCTTGAGAATATTCGTGTAGACCATCTCAGTGAGGATAGAAAATCCGATCAGATCAAAATTCTTAAGCGGAGTTTTACTTTCCAGTGAAAATAATTCAATTTTTTCTTTTTCGAAAATTTCAATCGATTCTCTATCAGGAAGAAAAGCTCTCTCAACATTAACACCATCAAGCCCGGCCAGCAGATGATACAAAATCTTTAACCCTTGATAACTCATTCCTATATTGTAAATATCAGGAAAAACAAGGCAGATATTTGCTTTCTGTTCACTAAAATCACTTTTTATAACATTGATCTCTTTTCCGGAATAGATCTGAGGGTTTTTTAACTTAGGAATAAGTAGATTTATTTTTTCTCTTTCTTTATCCTGAAGCATTATTTTTGTTGTAAAAAATTTTCGACCTTCATTCTGAAAATTATTCCCTCGCCAATAAGAAAAGCAAGCATCGAAGAACCTCCGTATGAAACAAACGGTAGCGGTATGCCCAATACCGGAAACAAACCTATAACCATAAGGATATTTACCAGAAACTGGAACAGTATAAGTCCCGTGAACAGATAGACGAAATAAAACTCCTCACCGGAACTAACCCGAAAATTAAACTGCCTGTAAAATAAAATATAGAACAGAAGGAGAAGAAAGCTGATCCCGATAAAACCAAATTCTTCTCCAAGTACAGATGCAATAAAATCAGTATGCCGGGTAGGAAGAAATTTATATCTGGATTGCGACCCTTTTAAATATCCTTCTCCCGTCAGTCCTCCTGATCCAAATGCAATTTTTGACTGGATGATCTGATATCCGGATGATTTACTATATTTTGCAGGATTCACAAATGATATTATTCTCTCTTTTTGATAGGGTTTTAACATATAGTTCCACATACTGAAAGAAGCTGCAATGACAACAACAAGTGAGATGACCAATACCGAAATTCTGATCTTCTTTAATAGGATAGCAAATAATACAAATGATAAAAGTATAAAAGCTGTTCCCATATCAGGTTGTAAAGCAATAAGAGCGAAGGGAACTATTACCAGAGCGACAATCTTAAGAAACGATGACCAATTTAAGATATGAGTTCTTGTCAGATATTTTGACAGAATAAGTGCAAGGGGAATCTTTATAAATTCTGAAACCTGAATTGAGAGAAAACCCATTTTAATCCAGCTCTTTGTTCCTGAAATTATTTTTCCCGTGAGAAGTTGAAGGATAAGGGCCACTATTAGTATTATATATACAGGAAAACTCCACCTATAAATCGTTTCGATCTTCAGCATTAGTACTGCCGAAAAAAGAAGAAAAGAAATAACGATCTTGACAAGATGTTTTGCCAAATAATTGTTAGTACTGCCCTGTGTCGCACTAAAGATAAGCAAAACTCCCATAACAACAATAATAACCAGTATCAGGAAGGTCGTTTTATCAAAGAATTTTAAAAAATCATTCACTTTTAAAGATCCTCCTGTAGATTTTCCCCGCTATTGGAGCAGCAATTCTACCTGCATCTCCACCGTTCTCAACAAATACAACAGATGCATATCTGGGATTGTCTCTGGGGACAAATGAAACGAACCATGAATGGGGAGTAAATTTTTTCTTCTTAACAAGTTCTTTATAATTCGGATTTTCGAGAGAGAGTATCAATTGTGTTCCGGTCTTGCCGCAAACATTCAATCCTTCTACAAATGCACCCCTCCCGGTTCCTCCTTCATTAACGACCCGGAAGAGACCATCAATAACAGTTTCAAATATTTCTTCTGGAATACCTACATTTTCGAATTCAGGTATATATTCTCTAAGCTTATCACCATCTCTCCTGATATCTTTCATAAGATGCATATGCGGTCTTCTTCCTCTAAGAGCAACTGTACTGATCATTGATAATAATTGTGCAGGAGTAGAAGTTATCATACCTCCTCCTATTGCTATCGAGATCGTTTCTCCGGGATACCATTGTTCATTCATTTTTTCAAGTTTCCATTTTCGGGAAGGAAGCACACCAATCTTCTCATTTGGTATATCAATTGCCGTCAGATCGCCTAAACCAAGTTTTTTTCCGTAATTTGCTATTATGTCAATATCTGTATTTTTCCCAAGTTGATAAAAATAGATATTGCATGAATTCTGAATAGCTTCTATAAGATTCACAGAACCATGCCCCCGCTTGTTCCAGCAATGAAACACTCTGCCATAAATTCTTTTGCTTCCATAACAGGTTGTACTTGTCCGGGCTGTTATTATCTTTTCATTCAATCCGGTAATTGCCATTACTATTTTAAAAGTCGACCCTGGCGAATACAAGCCCTGTATGAATTTGTTATGAAGAGGCTTCTTGTCATCATTAATAAGGGAAAGCCATTCCCTTTCTGTAAAAGACGATGAAAAGAATCCGGGATCGAAATTCGGTTTACTGACCATTGCCATAAGACCACCTGTTCTAAGATCGATCACCCC
>CAYNUG010000011.1:0-30858 GCA_964400545.1 uncultured Clostridia bacterium
ACAAACGGATTTACGGATTGATATTTATTATTTACTTTTTCCTGTTTTCGATTTTTTGATAATGTTCTCCAGAGCTTCTATATACGATTTGAAAGCATTGGTTCCCTTCTCCGTTATTCTGCATGTAGTACGGGTTTTCTTTCCGGCAAAACCTTTTGTTATTTTTACAAATCCGATCTGTTCAAGTTTTGACAAATGCGAGCTTAGATTCCCATCTGTAACGTCCATCGATTTTTTTAAGTAATTAAAATCGGCTTCAATATTTGTGCTCAGAACTGTCATTATTCCTATTCGCACCGGAGAATGGAGTGCCGGATCAAGTTTGGTTATATCTAGTTCAGACATTTTCTTTATACTTTTTTCTTAAAATATGAGCCGGTATAAGATAACTTTCAATTATCAAAGGGATGAATATTAGTGAACGGTATTGACAGTTAATATAGATCATAATAATTGATCCAGCGAACCAGAGTATACCGCTCCATTTCATATAATTCCAGTTTATTATTCCGCCTATTGTAAAAAGCAAGGTACCAGTGATAATTGATATTACGATAGGGATGACACTATAATTATATACTTTAAGAATCGGGAACACGAAACCAACTAAGGTATAGGAAATTCCTGATGCGAAACTGACGTATGAAATGGAATCCTGTGCATATGTTCTGACTTCTGTTTTTTTAATTTCTCCTTTTATAAGAAATATTTGAAGTAAAACAGCACCTCCCATGAATACAATCCAGTTTATCCAAATATATTCGTATGATTTCGTCATAACAAGTATATTCATTCCGGTAACTCCCAGAAGTATGGCAATTCCCCATAAATAAAGAAATTTCCACTGAGAGGCTGTCACTTTCTTTGTTTTTTCTATCATTTCCCTGATGTAATTGATGTTTGTTTCTGCGTTGATATTATCCATTTATGTCTCCTATTATTATTTTTGCTTTTTGTTTAAAAATTATATTCCTGCTTTCTTCCGATGCTTTATTGTGTAAAGCAAATGATATAAGGAGCAGGAATATCAAAAAAATTAAAATCAGTCTTTTCATGTTTCCTCCATTGCAAAGTGCTTTGCAGTACAAAGTTAATATAAATCAATTTTATTAATTTGTCAACATTTTTTATTTTTTATTATATTATTTATGTAGGGGGAATAATGATCAGGAAAAATTTTAGTGTTTATATGATTGCCATGATCATATTTTTTGTTCAGGTGATCAATTCTGATAACTCAAAAGAAACTGAGATAAAAGATCTGGCCGGAACGTGGACCGGATATGGAGCAAGTTCTGAGGTAAGGTTCAGGCATAAACTGGGGTTATTAACTCTAACTGTAAAACATAAGACCGAATTTGTATTTGTTGTTGATAAAAATGGGAAGATCGATGGCGAGGGGAGTATCACTTATGATCTGGAAAAGAATACTTCGGGACTGGATGATCTTGTTGCCTCAGTTCATTCTTTGATGGCGATGGCCAAAGTCCCGGGTACGGGAAGTGCAATAGCTGATAAAATGGGGGAAGGGGTAAGAAATGTAAAAGGAGTCACACAGATCCAGTATGATGCACCACATTTGAAGAACGGTCCGGAATTGAGGCATTTTAAATTTAAAGGTAAGATAAATAAAGGGAAGGTGATGAACAGATTTGGCAAGTTCACTGAATCCTTATATATAGAAATAGAGGAGGTTAAGGATTTCAATCTGATAGGAGGCAAACCCGATAATGTACTTATTGCCGAGTATGAAGTGAATAAAGTTAAAACAGAAGCAAAATTTCCATGTTGGTCACCGTTTATTAACGGTCCCGGAGTCGTTAGAAAAGGTCCGGGGAAAGTTCATATCGCTGAATTTCAGAGAAAAGGGGAACACAGGAATAATAAAAATGTCTGGCAGGAATACAGTTATGTCTGGCTCGCCCGCCAGGTCAATCCGGAATCTGAATGATCATTCTGTTTTAGGATTAATTTCCCAGCCGTAGTCTATATATTTCCATGTGAATTCTTTTCCGGAAATTTTAAATTCGACAAATCCCTCTTCCATTCCGTGCAAAGGTCCTTCCCACCAATTGGCACAAACGGCTCCTCCGGAGATAAACCATATCCCGTGAGATAAGATAGCTTCATAATTATGTACATGGCCCTGGAGGACAAATTTCAAATTGTGTTCTTTAAAAAGGTTGAGTATCTCGGATGAATTACCAATTGTAAATTTTTCATATTTAAATCTCTTGTCTATCTGAGGCATTATAGTGTAGAAAGGTACATGGGCAACTAATACGACCGGAGTTTTTTTGTCCAGTGTTCCAATATCGCTTTTCAACCACTCTATTTGCTCAGGATCGATCTCACCAATATAAGAATGATTATTTACAGGTTTGACGGAGTCAAGGATTATAAAGTGCCAACCTTTATGTTCGAATGAATAGAATTTTTTGTTCAATTTTTTTTCGAACATTTTCTTCCCGTACATCGGATGCGAAGGGTCGATGCCACTTTTCTCGTAAATCCCGAAAATATCATGGTTCCCAACCACATTGTATATCGGCATCTGAAATTCTTTGATCATTTTTGAATATAAGTTAAAAAGGAGATCCGCTCTTTCATAATTTTGTTCAAGAGCATCATCGATCTGGTCGCCACCGGAAATAACAAAATCCGGTTTAAGTGAATTGATCTTTTTAATTGCTTTACTGAATCCTTCAGGAGCGTTTTTCTCAGGTTTCAAATGGATATCTGTCAAAAAAATAAATGAGAAAGTTTCATCTGTTTTCTTTCCCTGACAATATGATGAAGAAAGTAAAATAATAACCAATAAAACCGGTATTAGAATTTTTTTCATATTAACTCCTCTATTTAATAAGATCTTTCAAAGCGAAAGCAATGTTTCTGAAAAATTTATTCAATGTGATCCTGCCCTTTATTACAGTATCCCAATTTTTTATTTTTTTTGTATTTTCGATTATCCATTTATATGCATCTGAATTATTTTCTATAGCGTTATTCTTGTCTATTTTTTCCAATATTTTCTTCCCTTCCTCCGGTGCATATGGACACCAGAATCTTTTAAGAAAGAAAAGCAGATCTCCATTTTCTGCAATGTCCGACTCCGGAAGATTTTTAAGGAAATTGATGATCCCTGAATCCAGTTTGGTCTTAAAACTCTTGTCAAGGAAGAAAGAGAACTTGTTCAAAGTTTTTCT
The DNA here is from genome assembly GCA_964400545.1 of uncultured Clostridia bacterium. Lineage (GTDB taxonomy): Bacteria > Acidobacteriota > Aminicenantia > UBA2199 > UBA2199 > UBA647. The sequence continues at coordinate 3,207 of CAYNUG010000011.1, forward strand.
GGAAAGATCCCATAAAACCCCGAAACTTGTTTTAGCGAGGTTGTTCCATATTCTGAATGGAGTATCTCCGAAAGTGAGATTTCTGTAGATCAGATATCCAAAAGGTGCTGATTTTTCATGTCCGGGTCGTCCTCTTTTTTTTATCTGTTTTCTTGCAACCACCGGATCAGTCAGTCCCAGTCTGTCAAGGACATTTACTCTCGGGCCGGAATAATAACCGATAAAACCAACGGTATGATATGCAATTTTTATTTTCATTCTTGCTTTTTCCGTTAAAAAACGGTAATTCTTTCCAATAGTTTTCCACATAAAAATATGATCATCTCTCATTAGTTGCCCGAGGGGAAAGATCTTACTTCCGTAAAAAGTAAATCGTTCATCTGAGATACCATGATTATATATCTTTTCTCCCCGCTTCTGGACAGGTTTGACCGAAATAGAAATAAGAGATAAAACAACTATCAGAATGATTGCAGATACCCTTCGAAAAGCATTCTTCTCGAATAAATTGTCGAAAGCACCTGAAGAAGATATTGCGATAAGAATGACAGACGGAAGGAGGAATCTTCCGTGCATAAAATCTCCACCTCCCCTTACAACGAAGAATCCGTAGAACAGACCGGCACCAAGTATCCATATCCTTGCGCTCAGGTCTTCTTTTTTTCTTCTTATGATCAGGGCAAATATTGAAAGTATAATAATTAACAGGAAAGTACTTCCTTTCAGAAGATCTTCAAGATATAGAAACCCCCGGGAAAAGTATGATGAACTTCCGGATTTTGCGAAGAATGGATTTGGAAATACTGCTCCGTAATATCCCATCCTGAAGATCTCATAACCGCCAAGCAACAGAGTCGGGAAAATCCCATATTTTATAATCGTTTTGAAAGGAACTTTTTTTTTGAAATACTTATAACTATAAAAAACAGCTCCAAAGATCAGGAAAATTCCGAAATCGGGTCTGTTGAATGTCATAAGTGTAACAATAAGACCAAAAAATGCAGGGCGTTCTTTCCATCCCCGGCCGATGATGAAGATTGAAAAAATTATCAGCAGTAGAAAACTGAGAGATGTTTCCAATCCGCTCGTACCAAAATCAATAAATGAGCTCATCCCAATAAGAAGTGCTCCACTAAAACTAACGGGCAGGATCATATTCTCTTTTTTCCATACGAAAAAGAAAAGAAGGATAAGTGAGACAGCAGAAAACAGGACGCCGGGTATGATCATCGCTCCTTTTGGTGGAAGTCCTGTTGATCTTAAGAGGGCTACCAACCAGAACCATAGGGTGTGAGTGTATCCCTCAACTCTCTCTCCCGGATTAAAGACAGCTCCATTCCCGGACAGGAAGTTATCAACGTGTCGCAATGTTATAAATGCATCCTCTGATAACCATGCGAATTTTATTATAAGAAATATCCCAGTGTAAGTAAGAAAGGCTGCAAGCGATATTTTCCACTTCACATCACCGAGAAAAGCAAAATAAAGTGCAATAAATATAAAGAAAAAGATGGGCGTAATGTACAAAGACCTTAAAACAAGATCTCCGGCCGGGTAAATATATTTTATCCTGCTAAATATAACTTTTTTAAGTTCTATATTTTTGCTTCCACCGGAATATTCAACTCTCGGTTCGATCTCAGCTACACTTGGGAGTGTGAATTTTACTGTACAGACAGATCCACCTGATATCGATTGCATTCCTGAGCGGTACAGGATCTTTTTCCCTTTTCCTGAAACTATCTCTAATGTTCCATCAAAACTTTCGGATTCTTGTCCGCTAAAATTAAAAGAGGCAGAGTATTCCCCGTTGCCAAGTGTCTTGTATGAAGAATATGCAACGAATCTTTTTTTTTGTGAAAGATCTATCTTATAGATGGACCCTCCTTTCTAAAAAGATCGGTCCGGAATCCGGAAAGTTCCGTTTGCTTCGAAAATGATGAGTCAGCCAGATATTGATGTAGTGACAAAAAAGTGAAGACCAGCAGGAAAACAGCTGATCCCAGTATGACAAGAATATCGGGTCTGCCTTTTTTTTTCATATTACGGGAGAGATATGTTAGTTAATATATCCAAGTGTCTTCAGCTTTTCTCTCTCTTTTTTGCTGAGCGGTTTTTTTCTGTTAACAACTTTTTTTCCTCTTCTGTTTTTTTCTATCCATTTAGCGATCTTTAGTTTAAGTTTGGACTCTATCTGAGGGAAAGAACCATAAAGGTTGTTCAGCTCCTTAGGATCTTTGTTGATATTGAACAATTGGTATGCTCTGTTCTTAAGATCTTTAATAAGTTTCCATTCTTCCCAGATCACAGAAATAAGCTCGATATCAGTCCCGAATTCTTTCTGGGATACTTCTGCAAACACGAAATTCTTTCCTACTTTCTGTGAAAAAATATTTTTTCCTGAGAAACCGGGAAGATCTCTAATGTTCAATATCGAGGTTATGGTCGGAACAATATCAATATTTGAGATATTCATGTTCATATATTTTTTTACATTTATATGATTATGCTCGGGAAGTTTAATAATAAGCGGAACATTTGTCTGTTCAGAATTAAGAGTTGTGCTATGTCCGAGCCATCCTCTCTCAATGAATTCTTCACCATGGTCAGAAGTAAAAATGATCAGTGAATTATTGAAAATATCCAGTTTTTTCAATTCACTTATAAATTTACTTATATATTTATCAGTAAATCTTATTTCTGTATCATAACAGTATTTCAAATATTCAATATCTTTTTTTGAATAGTTCCCCGTCCTGATCTGTTTTCTGAGGAAACTAATATCTTTAGATGTGAAAGGACCGCGATAGCCGGAACTTTTCTCATGGTCCATGTATATGTAGTGAGGATCAAAATAATGCAGGAATAGAAAAAACTTATTGTTCCTATTGCTCCTGATAAAATCTACTGCATCATTTGTAACTCCCGGTGAGCTTATTGAGTAGTGATTACCAAACTTGTCCGAAATATTCCTTTCATTGTAGATATCGTATCCCTGCGAAAGGCCGTAAATTTTTTTCAGGAGTATATGGCTTATTATAGAACAGGTTTTATAGCCCTCCTCTTTCATGAGCTCAGTTAGTGTGAACTCTTTATCGCTGATTTTTGAAACGAGGTTTTTCACTCCTATTGCTGAGGGATAACGGGAAGTTAGCATTGAGGAGATCGATGGCAGGGTCCACGGGGCATTTGAGTGTGAATTCATGAAATACACTCCATCCTTTAATAGAACAGCTTTTAAATTTTCTGTTGTTCTTAGATCCGGATCTTCGAATGATGTATGATCATCCCTTAGAGTGTCAACAACGATAAATATCAGGTTTGGCTTCTTTTCTATCTTTTTATGGAAATTAAACAGGAATAGAACAAATACAATGGAAGAGAGAACGACAAAAATTATTTTTGTGATTTTAAAATTTTCCGGTTTGAATTTAGGGAAAATAATAAGGAATAGAATGACAGCTATAATAACAAAAGGGAGAATAGGGAGAAATACTTTGAATAGATAGCTTAAAATGGTGTTAAAAAATTTTTCACTGATATATCTGTTCGATTTAATACCGGCAAATGGCAAAGTGAATATCGAGATCAGAAAAGATAAGGGGATCGAGAAGAGGATACCATTCCCGATTTTTTTTATTATTTTTTTGAAAGCTTGCATTGTTATAGTGGATATTTACTGTTTTATTCTTTTGAGAATGCTTTTCAACATATCTTTATGTACTGTGAAAGTAAGCATTTTAAGTTTTATGAAGTCCTCTCTGAAGAAATAATAGCCTTTGAATTTCCCCAATCTGGCAGATCTTCCTGAATCTTTGATAAGAAACCAGTTTTTCCCGGCTTTTTTCTTATATCCGACAAGGTGGATCCCGTGATCATCACCTGTGGTCTTATTATATATCCTGAACTCTCTTGAATCCTGATCTATATATCTTTCAGGGATATCAAAAGAAGGAATGAACGATACATCAGCAGCCCCAACTTTCCCGGGTTCGGAAACATCTCCCCCGATAGCGACAGAGTATCCTCTACTGATAGATCTTCTTATTACGTTATACCATTCGTTCAGAGGCAAATTGATATAATCTTTATTGTGCCACCAGTTATCGGGAACATTGAATTCTTGTTTCGTATAGAAAGGGAAGTACTTGGTGGACATAACCGAACAATAGTCATCCATGTTAAGTGCGACTATCTCTTTCATAAATGTCTTCGGGTTGTATTTTTTTCCGTTGAAATCAAATTTGATCGGCGGAGTTCCAAGATGTTTGTTCAGTATCAATTTTATATGAGCGATATTATCCTTCAGATCCCACAATTCATTATCTTTAACAAATGCAAGGTAACGGGATAATTCTTTCATAACAGGAATATGATCATGTTTTCTGTTCTTCCCGAGAAAACCTGTATATGCTTTTTCAGGGACTATTCCGTATTTTTTCCAGATACGGTTGACACCATTGGTCTCTCCTCCGCCGGAGAATTCTGATAATCCCCTTTCATTAATGAATCTTTTTGCTTTTTCGATCAGTTCAAAATAAACGGTCCACATCTCTGAAAGTTTGACCTTTCTCTTATGGATCCTGTATATTTCTGATTCATAAAATGAAGTGGCGGAAAAGCTCCAACAGGTGCTTGTGTAGTATTGAGCTACAGGTTTGAAATGGAATACGGATGCGAAATCCTTGATTGAGGCAGGTGGATAAACGCCTCTCATATCTGTCGAAAGAGTTTTTTTATTATCCTCTTTACTTTTTTTCATATCTCTGTTCTTTTCAAGTATTAATTCGGTTAATTTTTTCTTTTCATTTAACTTATTCTCTCTGTCTTTTTTTATGGAATCTAAAACAGGAAATTTGGTTTTTTTCTTATAAACGACTTTGTTCTGACCATTTAAAGATGTGAAAGTGAAAATTAATATTAACGGGATAATTGAAATTGATCTAAAAATTTTTTTCATAAAAAACTCCTTGTTATTCTGATGAAAAATTATATCAGTTTTTTTTGTTCATTTAAAGTGGATTGAAAGGAAAGTAGCCCGTAGGGGAATCGAACCCCTCTTGCAGGGTTGAAAACCCTGTGTCCTAACCGATAGACGAACGGGCCGGTTATGGGGAAAAAAGTGAGCCGTACTGGGCTCGAACCAGTGACACCCGCCTTAAAAGGGCGGTGCTCTGCCAACTGAGCTAACGGCCCCCACAATTCGTGTAATTTATCATAATTCCCGTCTTAAGTCAACGATTAATTAATGAAGTAATAGATTTGATGTTGCTTTATTACTCTTCCAGTTCTTCTCTTTCCCCAATCCGTGACCTTAACTTTTCAAGTTTTTCTTTTGAAATGAATTGTCCGACATGTCCACAGTCAAGGCAGACAAAAGATCTTGTCCTGAATCCGTATACAATGAATATATTGCTTGGAACGAATACATTGGAGGAATTTCCCGTATAACCGAAGACAAGTCTTTCACTTCCACAGGCTGTACAACATTTATCTGTATCAATGATCATAAATACCTCCTTTACTTTATATTATCGCACTGTATACATAATTAAATTATAGAATATTTTTTTATTTTTTCAATAAATTGATATTATAACCCGTGTTTATATATAATCTTTTCCATGACCGGACATATCATGGCTCTCATTATGGCAGCGATCGCATATACATTAATATCAATAGGATTCGTTTTACAAAAAAAAGGGATATCCTGGATAGGGTGGAAAGGAGAGAAGGACAAAAAATATTTCAGAAATTTTTTGTTATGGATATCCGGTTTTATTATTATGAACATTTATGGGATACCCTCTGCTATCGCACTTAAGACACTCCCACCTCATATGGTTTCCGCTTTTGCAGGATGGGGGATCATTGTACTTGTTTTTTTGTCAAAATTCTTTCTTAAAGAACAAATATTCAAATCAGACTATTTTTATTCCGGAATTGTAATATCCGGAATTGTGTTAATGAATTTGACCGAAAATATTTCTCCTGATATTGATATCTCAACAGGTGTCCTGACTTTTGTATTTTTTCTTTTTCCTTTGGTTTTATTTATCATTGTAATGTTTCTTGATCATAAGAACATATCGGGGAATATTCTGTTCGCTGCTGTTTCAGGTTGTTCCGCAGGACTTATGATAGTTTCATTGAAAGGTCTGGTTCATTTGTTCGGGTACAGAGTTATTGAATATTTCGGATCTGAATTTTTTTATCTATACATTTTCTTTGCAATTCTCTCCTTGGTTTCACTTCAAATGTCTTTTAAAGCAGGTCCGGTCATGATAACCGGGCAGATACAATATTCAACAACTATAATTTATCCGGTAGCAGGATCTTTGATAGTATTTTCAGGTACAACCGGAATATTTCAATTACTATCATTATTGCTTATTACCGCCGGTGTAATAAAAATACTAAAAAACAGATGAAAATTGTTCTATAATAAAGATATGGATACAAGGTTGGATAAATGGCTGTGGGCCTCGAGAATCTATAAAACCAGGAGAATAGCGTCTGATTCCTGCAGGAGTGGTAAAGTTATTGTGAATGGTGAAGGAGTGAAACCTTCAAAATCTGTTAATATCGGAGATATTATCGAAGTAAGTCAACCTCCCATAACGAAAAGATTTATGGTCAAAGGTCTTGGAATAAAACGGGTGTCGGCAAAACTTGCAAAAGATCTGGTCGAGGATATAACCCCTGATGAAGAAAAAGAAAAACTCGAACAGTTCAGGAAAGATCCTGTCAGCATCATATTTGGGTACAGGGAGAAAGGGGCAGGGAGACCCTCCAAAAAAGAGAGACGAGAAATAGAAAAACTTATGAATGAGTCAGATGGAGATGAAGAATAGTGCCGTTTACATTTTGTTACAAAATTGACAACATTTATTTAAGATCTGATTATATACTTTAAACAGGATAATGAAGAAAATATTTGTTATTGATGATGATCAGAAGCTAAATGTACTACTAAAGGACTATCTTTTTAAATTTGATCTGAATGTCATTTCTGAGACAGATCCTGTTAAAGGGTTGAAGGATCTGAAAAAGATCGATCCCGATCTTATCATCCTGGATGTGATGATGCCCAGTCTGGACGGATTTGAGGTTTGCAGAAGAATAAGGTCGGAAAGTACCGTCCCTATAATTATGTTGACTGCGAGGGGCGAGGTTTCGGACAGAGTAATCGGTCTTGAACTCGGAGCAGATGATTATCTTCCGAAACCGTTCGAACCTAGAGAACTGGCGGCCAGAATTCAGTCTATATTAAGAAGGGGAAGACTTGATGTTAATTCTGATATGAAAATTTCAGGTGATTTGAAAATGAACCTGAAAAATCATAAAGTTGAATTAAAAGGAGTTCCGGTTGATCTGACATCTGCGGAGTTTGAGATCTTGAAAATGTTCATGAGCAGACCCGGGATAGTGTTCACAAGGAATCAGATACTGGAACATTTGTGGGAAATAGAGTGGGATGTTTACAGTCGCTCGGTTGATGTTCTTATTAGTCGTTTAAGACAGAAACTTGGAGATGATCCGAAAGATTCTCATTTTATCAGAACCGTATGGGGAACAGGATATATGTTTGTCGGAGTCGAATAAATTGATAAAGAATTTAATGACAAAAATAAGATCCAAGCTCTTTCTGAAGATCTCCCTGATATTTGTAATATCCCTTGCCGCTGTTCTAATTTCAACATTGATCATTCACCGGACAGTATTTATGTCAAAAGGATTTCCCAGATATATAAGAAATATTACAAATCATGCAAACTACATGGTAAAGGAGATCGGTTTTCCACCGGATCTGGAAGTTGCAAAAAAGATATCAGAAAAAATGCAGATACCGATAATGATAAAGTTTAAAGATAGTGAATGGGCAAGCAAGACGAATATCGCAGGATTTAATGAGATCGAACTTCCTGATTATCCTGACCTAAAAGGTTTTTCGGCAGGTTTCAACAATCTTGGGATCTGCGTCCTATATAAAAACAGATCGTATAAAATTCTTCTGGTGATGCATAAAAAGATGGAGGGATTCCGGCGAGTAATTAACTCTCTTATAATTTTTCTGTTGGGTTTTGTTATATTGGTTATAGCAGTTCTGTATTTTTTTCTAAGATGGCTGTTGAGACCTGTCAGGATATTAAAAGAAGGTGTCGATCAGGTTATATCCGGTAATCTTGATGTAGATATGCCTGTAAATAGCAATGATGAACTCGGGAAACTGACTATATCTTTTAATTCAATGACAAATAGGATAGGAGATATGATAAGGTCACGTGATCAGCTTCTCAGGGATGTAAGTCATGAGCTGAGGTCGCCCCTTACAAGGATCAAGATCGGGCTTGAACTGCTGGAGGATAGTGAGATCAAAAAGGGGATATTAAGTGATGTTTCAGAAGTTAATATGATGATATCAGAACTCCTGGAAACAGATAGAATGAACAGCCGATTCGGGAAACTGGAACTTGAAGATGCAAAGATCCATGCTTTGATCGAAAAAATTGTTCATGAATTTGAAGGAACTGAGCCGGGAATAGAGATAGGTGAATGTCCTGAGGATATCGAATTAAATATTGATATGAAAAGGGTTATGATACTTCTCCGGAATATTTTCAGTAATGCGCTCCGGTATTCTCATGAAGATAGCATGCCTGTACATGTCTCATGTGTAAAAGAAAAAAATAAGGTTGTGATCAATGTAAAGGACTCAGGAATAGGTATCCCTGAAGATGAATTGTTGAATATTTTCGAACCGTTCTACCGGATAGATAAATCCAGATCAAGAGAAACCGGAGGGTATGGTCTCGGGATGAGTCTGAGTAAAAAAATAATGGATGCTCATAACGGGAAGATAGAAGTGAAGAGTTTTCCCGGGAATGGAACATTGATCAAATTGATATTTGATCTCCGTTAAAATATAGAAAAAAATCATTGTTACACTTTGTAACATTTCTACAATTTTTCATTAACATTTAAATCGTTTTATTAATATGAAGCAAATACTTAAGGAGAAAATATGAAAATAAAATTAAGAATGTCGGCTGAAAGATTAATGTGGCAATTCTTTCTGATGTCATTGTTATTAGTGATCTTCAGTATCAGCATTTTTCCGGAGCAGACAAAAATACTTACACTGAACGAAGCTATCAAACTCACTTTGAAGAATAATCAGGACCTTTCAAAATTTGGAAATACAGTCTTGTCGATGAAGAGTATTTTAAATCAGAAAAAGATGAATTTTCTGCCCGATCTGAATCTTTCCGGTAATTATAATAAGAATTTTTTCAGAACAGCAGATAATACAGGAGAATTCCTGGATGATAATTCAGGGACCATCAATTTGGGTCTCTCAACTAATTTTACACTTTTTAACGGATTTTATAACGTATCTGCAAAAAATCAGGCTTTCTCAAAATATGAAAGTTCACGCTATACATATTCAAGAACAGAACAGAAAGTCATTTATGAAACAATCCTTAATTATCTTGATGTTGTTCTTTCAAAGGAATTAATAAGGGTTGGTACTGAGAATCTGAAAACACAAAAGCTTCTTCTTGTAAGAATCAAAGATTTTTTTAAAGCAGGGAAAAAGGCTGTTGTTGATGTTCATTATCAGAATGCGGAGATAGCCAATTCCCAGTATTTATTATTGAATTCCGAGAAAGGATTGAAACTCGCCAAAGTTCAGCTTATGGAAGGGATAGGTCTTGCCACCGGACTCGATTTTGATGTTATCACACCGGAATCTGACGATCCGGCCGGAATGTTTGATCTTAAAAAAGAAGAAATATTTGAACTTGCTAAGAAGAACAGATCTGATATCAGGTCTGCTGTACTAAATATTGATGCTGCAAAATATGGTCTTACTTCAGCAAGGTCAGGATACTATCCGAAAATTTCTCTCAATGGGAACGTTTCATCAGGATATTCAAGCATGAGCGATACTTATACGTTTTCTGATCAATTGTGGAAAAATAATCCTTCTGCTTCGATCGGGGTTTCGGTATCCATACCGGTATTTGATAAGGGATCGACAAGGAATCAGGTGACCCAGGCAAAACTCGATCTTGAGAACAGCAGGATTGATCTCGTTAAGATAAATAAACAGATTTGGGGAGAACTTATCCAGGCCGAATCAAATTACAGGACAGCTATAAGACAGGTCGAAGTGGCAGGGGCAAAACTTGAATATTCAAAAATCGCATTGGAGAGTATGACTGAAAGGTATCATGTGAATGCAGCTACAATAACTGAGCTTTCTCAGGCCAGGGCTCAGTATTTGCAGTCCCAGTATGATAAGGTCGATGCGAAATTGAATTTATATAAACAGGGAATCACCCTTCTTTACAATATCGGGGATACAGAGAAAATGTTATCCCTGGTCAAGTGAAAAATTTAAGGAGAAAAAATGAAAAAGAAATTAATAATTATCTCGGTTGTTGTTATTGTGACGGCAATAGTATTGTTTATGTATATGGGGAAAGACAGTTCAGCAGGAAAAGAGGCGTATAGAATTGAAGAAGTAAAAAAAGGAAGTCTGGAGAATATTGTTTCTAGTACCGGTACATTATCTGCTTTGGAAACAGTGGAGGTCGGTTCTCAGGTTTCAGGAATTCTGGAGAAATTGTATGTTGATTTTAATTCACCTGTGAAAAAGGGACAGGTATTAGCGGTTCTCGATAAAACATTGTTTATCGTTGCGGTTAATGACAAAGAAGCTTCAGTGAACAGAGCGAAAGCAACACTTAACAGAGCTAATGCGGAGGTGAAAAGGAATAAACCCCTCTTCGAAAAAGGTCATCTGTCTGAGACTGAATTTCTAGTAATTAAGACTGATGCAGAGAAAGCAATAGCAGATGTTCAAATTGCTATTGCATCATTGAAGAAGGCAGAAACAAATCTGGCATATTGTGAAGTGAAATCACCAATTGACGGAACGGTGATCGAGAGGACGATCGATGAAGGTCAGACCATTGCTGCAAGTTTCCAGGCACCGAAATTATTTGTTGTAGCTGAAGATCTGACGAGGATGCAGATAGAGGCAAAGGTGGATGAAAGTGATATCGGTCAGATAAAAAAGGGGCAGAGTGTGAGATTCTCGGTCCAGGCATACTCAGAAAGAATTTTTGAAGGGAAAGTGAGGCAGATCAGACTACAGCCTGAGACAATTCAGAATGTTGTGAATTATACAGTTATAGTTGATGCTCCCAACAAGGAAGGTCTTTTGCTTCCCGGGATGACTGCAACTGTCGATTTTGTAATTGAAGATGTTAATGATGTACTTCTGATATCAAATAGAGCATTCAACTGGTCACCTCCGATTGAGGATATTAGAAAAATATTTAAAAAGATGAGAGCTTCCGAAAACAGTGAGGGACAGGGAACTAATTCAGGTAATTCGTTTGGAAGACGTATGAAGGGTGGTTTCAAGCTGCCTGCTGATACGGGCAGGGTATTTTATGTGGATAAAGGTAATAATCTCCTGATGGCGATGTTTAAAAAAGGCGTCAGTGACGGGATTAGTACTGAGATCAAAAGGGTTATTAACGGAGAACTTGTCGAAGGTACAAGTGTTATAACGGGAATAGAAAAATTGAAAAAAAATAATGGTAAAAAAAGTTCAAAAAATACTTTGCTCCCAATGCCGGGAAGGGGACGTAGATAAGGAAAAAAAATGGAAATAATAAAGGTAGAAAATATCAGGAAAACTTACATTGTTGGTGATGTTAAGGTTCATGCTTTAAGAAAAGTTGATCTGACAATCAAAAAAGGGGAGTTTGTTTCTGTTATGGGTTCATCAGGTTCAGGGAAATCAACATTAATGAATTTGCTGGGTTGTCTGGATACGCCAACCTCCGGAACTTATGTGCTTGATGGTCTTCAGATAGAAAAACTCAAAAAATCTCAATTATCAGATATCAGAAATCAAAAGATTGGCTTTGTGTTCCAGGGATTTAACCTTCTTGCAAGAACCAATGCACTCGAAAATGTAGAATTACCTCTCTTGTATGACAGGAGAGGGAAAATAAAAAATCCCTCTGAAAAGGCAAAGGAGGCACTTGACAGGGTAGGGCTTCTTGACAGGATGGATCATGAGCCTTCTCAACTTTCCGGGGGTCAGCAGCAGAGAGTTGCTCTTGCCAGAGCTCTTGTTAATGAGCCTGCAATTATTCTCGCAGATGAACCGACTGGAAATTTGGATTCAAGAACTTCGATAGAGATGATGAAGATACTTCAGGACCTTAATGATCAGGGTATCACTATACTGCTTGTTACTCATGAAGAGGATATTGCTGTTTATTCCAAAAGGATAATAAGATTGAAAGATGGAATTAAAATTGAGGATAAAATGGTTGGAAATGTAAGGTCGGCGGAAAAGGACTTAAAAGAAATAAAGGTTATTAATTACGGAATTAACGGGAACGGTTATGTTCAGGAGTAAACAATGAAAATAAAAAATCTGCTTAAAGTTGCATATAAAAGTATTATCAAGAACCGGATGAGGAGTTTTCTTACGATGCTGGGGATAATTATCGGTGTCGGGGCAGTGATAGCTCTTGTTGCTATTGGTCAGGGAACATCTGCAGAGGTTGAAAGTCAGATTTCTGCACTCGGTTCCAATCTTGTTATGGTTATGCCCGGATCATCCAGAATGGGCGGGGTCAGCAGAGGTGCTGGAAGTGTCAGTACTCTTACTCTTAAAGATGTGGAGAAACTGAAGAAAAATTCCGAGCATATATCAGAGGTATCGGCATTTGTCAGAGCTTCAGGCCAAGTGATCGCTGCAGGGAAGAACTGGTCTTCACAGACGAATGGAGTTGACCCCAATTATTTGATAATCAAGGATTGGGAGTTGGAGAATGGTGATTTCTTTACTGAAAGGGATGTCAAATCAAGATCAAAAGTTGCTGTTCTCGGAAAGACGGTTGCGGATGAACTTTTTGAAGATGCTGATCCCATCGGTCAAAAGATCAGGATCAGGAATATTCCTTTCAAAATTATTGGGGTTCTTGAATCAAAAGGGAGCAGCATGATGGGTGATCAGGACGATGTTATCCTGGTCCCGATATCCACTGCTCTGTACAGAATGACAGAGGGGAAAAATATTAACATGATCATGGTAAGTGCCATTGACAATGATGTCATGGATGGTGCAGAGGATGAGATCAGAACAATTTTGAGAAAATCACATAATCTGAAAGATGAAGAGGAAGATGATTTCAGGATAAGGTCTCAAACGGAGATAATTGAAAGAGTCTCCATGGTGACCGGTGCCCTGACTCTTTTGCTGGGAGCAATTGCGGCAGTTTCACTTTTGGTAGGTGGTATCGGGATTATGAATATAATGCTTGTGTCGGTTACAGAAAGAACCAAAGAGATCGGTATCCGTCTTGCGATCGGAGCGCGTGGTAATGATGTTTTGATCCAATTCCTGATAGAAGCTGTATTGCTGAGCCTTGTCGGAGGTATCATCGGAATACTTTTTGGTGTGTCACTTGCAAACGCTGCATCATATTTTATGAATATGAGTATTGTGCTAAATCCTTTAGTATCATTGATGGCATTTTCATTTTCCGGAGCTGTGGGTGTATTCTTCGGATTTTATCCTGCCAGAAAAGCATCCGCAATGGACCCGATAGAAGCACTTCGATATGAGTGATTTTAGGAAATTGCAAATATTTAGTATAATGGTGATCAGGATGTGAGGGAAATTATGAAAAAAATATTCTTCTTGTTTTTGATAGCGTTATTCTTGTTTTCATTTCCAAGCGAAAATGAACTTTCGGGCGGGGTTGCTAAAGAAGGGAAATATAAAAAGGTTTTAAGTGAACTTAAGATAAAACTGGCACTTGATGAGTCCCAAATTAAAAAGATCGATGGCGCTTTTTCGGCTGCTGAATCTCAGAGAAGGATTGATGTGGATATATTTAGAACAAGTTCGTTGGCATTGATCCGTGCTGCCGAAAGGAGATGCGGTATAACTGACAGCAGGATTAAGGATGTACTTCGGGATAATCAGAAGAGCAGTTTTGATAATTACAGGAAGGAAAGAGAAACCGGGAAAGAACTTTTCAAGTTAAGAGAAGGACTGCTTTTGACCAGAGAACAGATGTTCAAGGTTGAGTTGGTTGTCTCCGAATATGAAAATATTCTAAAACGATTATATGGAAAGCTCGGCTTTTATGTAAGAAGTGGTAAGGATAGAAATAAGAAGAGCAGCCAAGGTGAAAGATTATTAAAAGATCGTTCCGGAGGTTTGGAAAGGAGGAATCCCGGAGTTGTAAAAATGGAGAAGAATCTTCCCGAAAAAATAGGTGACATTCAAAATGAAAAGGCTGAAAGGATCCGGAAATTTTTGACCAGCGACCAGAATGTTTTGTATTCAGAGTTGTTGAAGTTCCAAAAACAAGAACTGAGAGCGTATATAAGAAAGTTGAGAAAATAAATCAATTTAGAAAAAAAATGATTTATGTAATAAAAAAAATGATTTTTTTTCGCAACTGTTGTATCATATGGGAAATAAATTAAAAGTTGAAATTTATGGATCTTACAAAAATTAAATCTCAATTTCAAAAATGGGATATTGGAAAGATAGAGTTTCCAAAGATTGATCTGTCGAACCTTAAGCTTCCGAAAGTTAAAATGCCTGTTCTTAAGATAGGAGATCTTACATCTAAAATTCCGGTAGTTCAGGGTGGAATGGGTGTTGGAATATCACTTTCAAGCCTCGCTTCTGCAGTTTCGAATGAAGGCGGAATTGGAGTAATAGCGGCAAATGCGATCGGTATGACAGAGCCGGATTATTTTAAAAATGGAATTGAAGCGAATAAAAGAGCTTTACGAAGGGAGATCAAAAAAGCCCGTATTAAGTCTGGTAACGGGATAATTGGTGTGAATATCATGGTTGCTTTGAATGATTACCATGAGATGATGGAAGTTTCAATTGAAGAAAAAGCGGATATTCTCTTCCTCGGAGCAGGGCTCCCGTTGAGAGGGATTCCTATTGAAAAGATCAACAATGCAGGTGTAAAGATCGTTCCGATCGTTTCTTCTGCAAGAGCAGCAAGGTTAATATTCAGTTATTGGGAAAAAAATTATAACAGGATCCCTGACGGAGTCGTCGTGGAGGGTCCTGAGGCAGGGGGACATTTGGGTTTCAAGTATGAACAGCTCGGTGATCCGGAGTATAGACTTGAAAAGATCATACCGGAAGTTGTTGAAACTGTTAATGAAATCGCCAAAAGGAACAAAAGGGATATACCTGTGATAGCAGCAGGTGGGATCTATACCGGTGACGATATCTATAAATTTATCAGGCTTGGTGCAAGTGGTGTTCAGATGGGGACAAGATTTGTTGCAACTGAAGAGTGTGATGCGGATTACGGATTCAAAAAGAGTTTTTTAGATGCTGGTAAAGAAGATGTTATGATAATTAAAAGTCCTGTTGGTATGCCGGGAAGAGCAATAAAGAACAAGTTCCTTGTTGATGTTCATTCAGGAGCAAAGAAAAAATTCAAATGTCCATGGAAATGTCTTGAAAGTTGCGGGGCGGAAAAAGCAAATTATTGTATTTCTATTGCTTTGAATAATGCAAGAAAAGGAAATATGAATAATGGTTATGCGTTTGCAGGTTCGAATGTTTACCGCGTTGATTCTATTCTCACAGTACGGGAATTGATCGATGAACTTATGCTGGGTTACAATAATGTTGTTGAAAAAAGTTCAGAAAGGATCAAAACTGAATTTGATTTGATAAAGGGAAAACTGATTCGGGTGAAGGATGAATACGAAAAAGTGATAGAACAGGTCCTGAGCCAGTTCAAGGAAGATTACAAAAATTCAATGTCAAGAAAATCGGAAAGTCTTAAGATCGAGATCCGGAAGCACAAAGAAAAACTTATTGCCCTGAAAGAAGAGTTCCTCGAGGGATTCAGCCGATTATCTGTTCTTCAAAACGAATTTATCGCAGAGGTTTCTTGAGTAGATCTTTAAGAATTTCAGAAAAAACGATTCGAGATGTATAGTTTATTGTATGATAAATGAAGGCGATTGTTTCAAAGTATTCTTTTGTTTTTGTAATTCTGCTAATAGTTATTGTTTTTCATCATCCGATAATCAAAAATATCTCTGATTCACATATTAGTGTTAACTTCGCACCTGATACGCAATATATTCTAAGTGTTCTTGAGTGGAATCAATATGCCCTAATTAATGAGCCGTCTTCTCTCTATCACTTGAATTTCTTTTATCCTAACGGATACGTTACTTTTTATGGACATCCTCTGTTTGGAGAAACAATCATTTTTATTCTGCTCAATAATATCGCCGGAATAGAATTGATAAACACATATAATATCTACCTTTTGTTTGCATTCTGGATTGGAGGTATTGGAATATACCTGTTTGCCAGTGAGTTCCTTAAAGACCGGTTCGGAGGATTGATAGCAGCAGGAGTATATATATTTTTCCCGCATTTAAAACAGATAGCAAATATATTAAATATCTTTTCCTTTTTCTGGATAGGTTTCATTTTATATTTTATAGTGAGATATTTCAGAGGAAATAAATGGAAAGATGCTTTTCTTGCCGGTTTTTTCATTTCCCTTCAGGGTTTGTTCAGTATTTATCACGGTTTTTTTCTGATCGCTGTCTTTCTCCCGGTATTTTTTGTTTTCCTCCTCATTTTCCGTTATATGAGAATGAAAGCATTGTTAAAGTTCATAATATCACTTCTACCCTTTTTGTTATTGTTGATAATTGTTTTCCATCCTTTTTTATCTACTATTCAGGATTCTAATCTGAAGAGAGAATTTGATTACGGGTCACTGGTTGATTCAAATCGTTTGTTCAGATCTAATTCAACTTTTTATTCCGGGATTCAGTCATTTGCAAAACCTGATGTCAAATATTTTCCTGGTTTTATATCTCTTGTTTTTTTTCTTTTAGCTCTGACCGGAGTCGACAAGAAAAAAATGATCTGGTTTGCCGCTCTTCTTTTACAGTTCTTTTTTATTTATGTTTTCAATAATGCCGGAAATATCTTTATTCCTAATGCTATGATCATCGCTGTGATAATTCAGATGAGTTGGCTGCTGTTCAGGGATCAAAAGATCACAAAAGATGTCCGGTTAATATTTTCTGTACTGTTTGCATATTTTTTGATATTTTTCAAATTCTCTACAATATTCGGTGGAGCGGAGTTCTCAATTTATGGACTTTTTGTCAGGATCATTCCTTCTTTCAGTAATTTTCGGTTTCTTTACAGGGGAGTACTACTCCTGGTCCCCTTATTTGCGGTTCTGGTTTCCTATGGCCTATTGCAAGCTATCCGTAAGAGGAGATATTTTGTAGTTTTATTGGCAATCTTTCTGATACTGACAGGAATGGAAAACTTTGTGGCGGGACATCACAGAGAGAGAGTTGTTTTTCAAGGTGGAAAATACAAAAGTATTGAAAAAAGAGCAGAAAAAGTGATATTGGAAATTCCGATATATAAACCTGGTCATTGGCAGATAAAGAATAGTCAATATACAATTAATTCCCGTTTCCATTATAATTATTATGTTAACGGTAGGACAGCATACAGGGCTTTTGATTCTAATTCTATTCTTTTTGACAGGATCATGAGAAACAATAAATTTCCTGACAAGAATTGCATTAAGTTTCTGATAGAGAATTATAACGTTAATTATGTGATCTTTAATTTCAACAAGAAACTTCCATTCTCGAGATCGGATGTTAGAGCAAGAGTAAGAAATCTCAAAAGTTATTGTCGGCTCAGGGATGAAGGTGAAAATTTCATAGTTGTTGAACTTGTTGAAATGAATCCAAGTAATAAATTTATCAGAAAATATTCTCCGTTTCATTTGAAAAACAGAGAATTAAGTTTGAAACTTGAGAATGAGTATAGTGGAAAGGTCTCTGTGTCGATCCTGGACAGAAATGCGGAGAATTTTGTAAAAGTTATAAATTCTGATTTGATAAACATTGGCTTTCCTGTAGTTAAGCCATCGATCAAAGGTAATAGTGTGATCATTAGATTTGATCATGATATCATTTTGAAAAAAATCGATCTGATAAAAAAAAGTGATAACTGATTTCCAGGATCAAAATTTCAATTTGTTACGTAAACAATATGACACAAAAAAGAGTGTATTTTTCTTGATTTTTAACAATTACTATGCTAAAAATACATATGCTTGATTTAGATATTACAGTTTTCTATACAATTATAATACTTTGGGTCCTGTTAATCGTATTGAACAGGATCTTCTATAAGCCAGTCGGTAAGATTATAGATGAAAGAGAAAAAAAATCTGAAGCTGATAATACTGAAATTGAAATGATGAAAACTGATATCGAAAAGAGATCAACAGAAATAGAATTTGTTTTAAAAAAAGCCCGAAGGGATTCGATCAATATCTCAGAAAAGATCATTAAAAGCGGAGAATTGGCAAGAGATGAACTTCTGACCTCCACGAGGAAGAGAGCCGGAGAAGATTTCAAAGAGAAAATGATCTCTCTTGGAAATGAAATTGATAAAGCTGAAGGAAAATTGAAGGATGAGATAGGTAATTTCAGTAAAAAAATAGAAGAGCTTTTTTCATGATACAAAAAAGATCAGTAATAATATTCATTATGTTTATTCTTGTAATGTCGGTCACTCTTTCTGCGTCAGAAGGTGGTGAGCACCATTTCGATTGGACAGGATTCTTCGGGAAACTTCTTAATTCCTCGATTCTGATCGGTGCAATCATATATTTCCTCAGGAAACCTTTAATTGATCTGCTGTCAAAGAAAAGCATTGATATAAAAAATGGGATTGTTGCCAAAGAGTCGGAACTGAAGGTAAATAAAGAATCATTATCGGGGATCCGAAACCGACTTGACAGGATAGAGAATGAAGTCGAAGCAATGCTTATTGAAGCAAGAAAGAATGGAGAGATCGAAGCTGAGAAAATTAAAGAAATGGCAAAACTTGAATCGGAGAGAATAGTTATGAACAGCAGTAAGGAGATAGATGCAAGGATCGAATCCTCAATTACTGAATTAAAGAAAAAAATTGCAGATATGACAATTGAAGAATTCAGAAATAATTACAGATCTATCCTTGATATGGATCTTCATAAAAAGATCATAGACCGGAACATAGAGATAAGCGGAGAAATAATTGAAAAAGGTTAGTCTTGCGAAAAAGTACACAAGAGCTCTTGCTGAAACTATTGATAATAATAGTGAATATATGACAATAAAAAGTGAACTTGAGCAGTTTGCAGAGTTTCTGAATAGTGATCTGAAGTTGAAGGCGGGAATTGAAACGATGTTATTAGGTTTTGCACAGAAACTTGATATCCTCAATATATATAAAAATGAAACTGGAATCGGAGATAAAGTTTACAATTTTTTAAAGATATTAATAGAAAACAATAGAATTTCATATCTTGAAACAATAATGGAAGTATTTGAAGATCAATGGTATGAAAGTAGAGGGATTGAAAAATTTATGCTGATTTCAGCTGTTGAATTGGATAAGGAACAGGAAAATAATCTCAGAGAAAAACTTGAAAATGCACTTGGCAAAGATGTCGCTTTTGATAAAAAGACAGATCCTTCTCTCCTCGCCGGAATAAAACTGAGGAAAGGATCGATATATTACGACTTTTCGATCGAAGGAAATCTTAAAAAACTGAGAGAATCGCTGACAGGCGATGAATCGATTTAGGAGAGGCAGATGCAAATAAATGTTGAAGAAATAAGTGAACTGATAAAGCGGAAGATAGAGGGTTTTAAACTTGACTTTGATAAAGATGAAACCGGAATAGTTATCTCAATTGGTGATGGGATTGCTCAGATATATGGTCTTGAAAATGTAATGTATAATGAACTTCTGGAATTTCCTGACAATATATTCGGTATAGCATTGAACCTGGAAGAGGATAATGTGGGTTCTATTATTCTGGGGAAAGGGTCCAATATTAAAGAGGGTGACATCGTAAGGCGGACAAAGAAGATTATCTCTGTTCCCGCAGGTGAAGCTCTTATAGGCAGAGTGGTTAATCCTCTCGGTGAGCCTCAGGATGAAAAGGGACCTATCGATACAAAAGAATTTATGCCGATAGAAGCAATAGCTCCAGGAATAATTGACAGGACTCCTGTTAAGGAACCTCTTCAGACCGGGATCAAGGCGATCGATGCAATGATACCTATAGGAAGGGGCCAGAGGGAATTAATAATAGGTGACAGGCAGACCGGTAAAACAGCAATTGCATTAGATACAATTATAAATCAGAAAGGGCAGGATGTCATTTGTGTGTATGTTGCAATAGGTCAGAAACAATCAACGATTGCCCAGGTTATAAAAAAACTTGAAGAAACAGGTGCGATGGAGTATTCGATAGTGGTTGTTGCAAGTGCCTCAAATCCTGCGGCTTTGCAATATATAGCACCGTTTGCTGGATGTGCAATGGGTGAATATTTCATGAACAGGGGAAAACATTCTCTGTTGATCTATGATGATCTTTCAAAGCATGCGGTTGCATACAGAGAGATATCACTTCTCTTGAGAAGACCTCCTGGGAGGGAAGCATATCCGGGTGATGTGTTTTATCTTCATTCAAGGCTTCTTGAAAGAGCTTCGAAATTGAATGACGAGAAAGGAGGTGGTTCATTAACTGCACTTCCGATAATTGAAACTCAGGCTTCAGACGTATCCGGATATATTCCGACAAATGTTATTTCTATTACAGACGGACAGATATATCTGGTCCCTGATCTGTTCAATGGAGGTCAGCGGCCGGCAATTAATGTTGGGATCTCCGTATCAAGGGTTGGAGGAAATGCACAGATCAAAGCGATGAAGCAAGTGGCGGGTTCGTTAAAACTTGATCTTGCTCAATATAGAGAACTTGCTGCTTTTACTCAGTTCGGGTCTGATCTTGATAAAACAACAATTGCCCAGTTGGAAAGAGGGAGAAGACTTTCGGAGATATTGAAACAGGATGAAGGATTGCCTCTTTCGGTGGAGAAACAAATATTGATTATCTTTGCCGGAACAAAAGGATATCTTGATGAGTTCTCTCTGTCTGTAGTAGCAGAATTTGAAGATAAGCTTCTCACATATGTTGAAAAGGGGAATCCCGGAATATTCAGGAAGATAAGAGAGGAAAAGAAGTTATCAGATAAACTTGAGTCAGAAATTCATGAGGTTTTAAAGGATTTTGTTGAAGAGTTCAGGAGTACTCTGGAAAAATAATGTCTGGCAATCTTATAGATCTGAGAAGAAGGATCTCCTCTGTGAAGAATACTCAGAAGATCACGAAAGCGATGAAAACAGTTTCTGCCGTGAAACTTAGAAAAAGCGTATCGAAGATGAAACTTTCGAAACCGGTTCTGGAAAAGCTTGAATACCTTATCAGGCAGGTGGGAAGGTCCATCGAGTTTAGGAAGAGTCCGTTGCTTAAGAAAAGAGGAGAGGGAGAAACAGTCATTGTTGCTATCTCTGCAGATAAAGGGTTATGTGGATCTTTTAATTCTAACTTGTCTAGAGAAGCCGAGGAATATTATCAGAAAATAATTGAAGAAGGGGGCAACCCTTCGTTTGTTACAGTTGGAAAAAAAGTTAATAACTATTTGAGAAGAAAAGAACTGAAAATAAAAAGAAATTTCCCTGACTTTATGATCAAATTAAAATATGCAGATTCAAAAGAACTGACAGATTATTTAAAAGAATTATTTATTGAAGAAAAGATAAAAGAGATCAAATTCTTCTATACTTCCTTCAAATCCTCTTCCAAACAGGAAATTGCAGATAAGATGCTTTTCCCTATCGAAATGGAATTGTCAGATAACGAAGAAGAGGAAGAGGTGAAATATATTTTTGAGCCTGATCCAGCAGAGATCTTGAATCTTTTGATACCGAAATATATAAATTCGATTGTATTCCATACAATGCTGGAGTCCTCGGCATCAGAACATGCTGCAAGAATGGTTGCAATGGAACTTGCTACTCAGAATGCGAGTGACATGATCAATAGTCTCACCCTGACAATGAATAAAATGAGACAGGCTTCGATAACAAATGAACTTCTGGAGATCATTACAGCGACCGAAGCTTTGTCAAATTAGGAGAATTAATCATGAGTGAAAAGAAAAAGAATAATAGTTCAGCCGGAAAGGTTATCGAGGTCATAGGACCTGTTGTTGATATCGAATTTACTAAAGATAATCTTCCCCCCATTCATAATGCGATAAATATTGTATCTGATGGTTTTGATGTTTCTGAGGAAATAAATATAATTACCGAAGTTCAATTTCATCTCGGGGAGAACAGGGTAAGGACAGTTTCAATGCATCCTACAGACGGACTGGTCAGGGGAATGAAGGCCATTGATACAGGAGGACCGATTTCTGTTCCGGTGGGAAGAGAAGTCCTCGGGCGTGTTCTGAATGTTACGGGTGAACCTGTTGATGGATTAGGTGATGTGAAAACAGAAAAGAGATATCCGATCCATAGAGATCCACCTTCATTGGAAGCCCAGGATACAAGACTTGAAATGTTTGAAACGGGGATCAAGGTCATAGACCTTCTGGAACCTTATCTCAAAGGCGGAAAGATAGGATTGTTCGGAGGCGCAGGTGTCGGGAAAACAGTTCTTATCATGGAAATGATCAACAATGTTGCGAAGAAACATGGTGGACTTTCCGTATTCTCCGGAGTTGGCGAGAGGACAAGGGAGGGTAATGATCTATATCTTGAAATGAAAGAGTCCGGTGTTATTGATAAGACAGCACTGATCTACGGTCAGATGACAGAACCTCCGGGTGCAAGACTAAGGGTTGCACTAACCGGTTTAACAGTGGCCGAATATTTCAGGGATGAAGAGGGATTGGACATTCTTTTATTCATTGATAATATATTCAGATTCACTCAAGCAGGTTCCGAGGTGTCGGCAACTCTGGGAAGAATGCCTTCTGCTGTTGGTTACCAACCTAACCTTGCATCCGAAATGGGTGAAATGCAGGAAAGGATCACTTCAACTGACAAAGGATCTATCACATCTATTCAGGCTATTTATGTACCTGCCGATGACTATACTGATCCTGCTCCAGCTACAACTTTTGCCCATCTTGATGCAACGACAAATCTTTCAAGAGCATTAACTGAAATAGGTATATATCCTGCTGTTGATCCTCTTGAATCTTATTCCCGTATACTGGATCCAAAGATAATCGGAGAAGAACATTACGAAGTTGCAAGGAGAGTAAAGGAAATTCTTCAGAGATATAAAGATCTTCAGGATATTATTGCAATTCTCGGAATGGAGGAATTATCTGATGAAGATAAAGTTATTGTTAATCGTGCCAGAAAGATTCAGAGGTTCCTTTCCCAGCCGTTTTTTGTTGCTGAAGAATTCACAAATATGAAGGGAAAATATGTGGAGATTAAGGATACTATAAAAGGATTTAAAGAACTATCTGAAGGGAAATATGATGATCTGCCTGAACAGGCATTTTATATGTGTGGCGATATAGAAGAGGCAATTGAAAAAGCAAAGAAGATGAGGGAATAATGGCAGAACATATTTCTCTTGAAGTCATAACTTCTACAGAAACAGCCGTTAAGGAAGAGATACTTGAACTCTATATCCCTGCTTACTATGGAATAGCTGGAATTCTGGAAAATCATCTTCCATATATATCGATATTAAAATTTGGAGAAATATCCTATAAGGATGTTGAAGGAAAAGATCATTATCTTTATGTCGAGAATGGTTTTATGGAAGCAAGGGATAATAAGATCGTGGTCATTTCTGATCTTACGATAAAAGGTGAAGATCTCGATACCGGAGAGATCGAATCTGCATTAAGGGAGGTAGGTCAAAAGATCAAATCTGCTTCAGAAGGGGGGATCACTCCTGAAGAACTTGATGTTGCGATAATTGAACAGGAAAAACTTAAAGCCAAGAGCAAAATAGTCAAGAAAACAAATAATTAAAATTGATTTATTCGGATTTTTTCCATTCCGGTTCCCTTTTCTCAAGAAAAGATTTCATCCCCTCCTGAGCTTCTTTGCCAATCCTTAGTTTAGCAAGAATCTCTGCAGTAAACTCGGAAGCTTCATCAAGGCTCATCTCTGGTATCTTTGCAAATAGTTCTTTGCATGCGGCAATTGCATCGGGACCGGCATATTCAAGTTCAGCTGCTCTTTTCATCGCAGCATTGATAAGCTCTTCATCTTCTACAATCTCATTTATGAGACCGGCGTCAAAAGCAATTTCAGGTGAAAATCTTCTGCCCGTTATAAATAATTCTTTAAGTTTCCCACTGGTCGATTTTCTTAACAGAAAAGTTGATATGATAGATGGAATTAGCCCTATCCTGACCTCGGATAATCCAAAAATTGCTGACTTTGATGAGATCACAATATCCGAAGCTGCAACAAATCCCATTCCTCCACCGATCGTTGCCCCGTTTATTGCAGAAATTACAGGTTTTTTAAATGTATAAATCTTTTTGAATAGATATGATATCAGTCTTGAGTCCTCAAGATTTTTTTCAAATGAGTAATCAATTGTTTCACGCATCCATTTAAGGTCTGCTCCCGCTGAGAATGATCGCCCTTTTCCGGTTATTATTATTGATCTGATATGGTCCATTGTTTCGATCTCATTCAGGACATCGAGTAGTTCGTTTAGCATATCTCTGTTGAATGCATTGTGCACTTCAGGTCTGTTAAGCCAAATGATAATTGACCTTCTCTCTAATTCCAGTAAAATTGTTTTATAATTGTCTTTCACTATTTTTCTCACTTATTGTTTTTGTTTTCATAACAACCGAGGTATCTGGCAATAACCAGTCTTTGAACCTCCGAAGTACCTTCGCCTATTTCTAGGATCCTTTGATCCCTGTAAAGTCTCTCAACTTCATATTCTTTCATAAGACCATATCCTCCATGGATCTGGACTGCATTGTTAACACATCTGTGTGCAACCTCGGAGCAATAAAGTTTTGCCATTGCAGATTCCATTTTAAAATCTTTTCCCTGATCACAGAGCCATGCAGCTTTGTATAATAGATTTCTTGCTGCTTCGATCTCAACAGCCATATCGGAAAGTTTAAATGCGGTTCCCTGAAATGTTGAAATAGGTCTTTTGAACTGTTTCCTTTCTTTGGCATATTCTAATGACAGATCAAGCGCTCCTGCTGCGACCCCAAGACCCATTGCAGCAATGGAAAGTCTCCCTCTGTCAAGTGTGTCCAACATGATATGGAATCCGTCTCCTATTTTCCCAAGAATATTATCCGAAGAAACTTTCACATCGTCAAAAAAAAGTTCTGCGGTATTCGATGCACGCCACATCATTTTGTCGTGCATCGTTCTTGTTATGAATCCTTTTGTTCCTGTTTCTACGAGGAAACAAGTATATTCTTTCTTCCCTTCGGGTTTATTCCCTGTCACAGCCTGAACGGTGGATCCCATAGTGATTGGTGATGAAGCATTGGTGATAAATATCTTTGATCCGTTTATGATCCAGTTGTTATTATCTTCAGGAGAAAGGGTTGCTGTTGTTTTTGTTCCACCTGCATCTGATCCCGCTTCAGGTTCTGTAAGTCCAAATCCCCACAGATGTTTTCCGTTACATAATGGAGGAATAAATTGTTGTTTTTGTAAGTCATTTCCATGATAATAGAGCGGACCTACACCGAGAGAGTTATGAGCAGCAAGTGTAGCTGCCTGTGAACTGTCGATTCTTGCTATTTCCTCAACTGCAGTAATATATTCCAGATAGCCAAGTCCGACACCGCCGAATTTTTCGGGGATAAATATTCCGAACAAACCCATCTCTCCCATCATTTCAGTTAATTCAGTTGAGAATTCTTCGTTTTTGTCCAATTCATGAGCACGGGGACGAATTTCCTCTTCAGCGAATTTCCTGACTGATTCCCTGATCATCTTTACTTCATCTGATAATTCAAAATCCAATTTATCCTCCCTGATCAACTGAAATTACGAAAAGAGGATCTCCCGATCTCACTTCTGAAGAGTCCTCTTTAATGATTTTTATAACTTTTCCGCTTTCATATTTTTCATTACCTGTGAAAACTATTTGGTTGAAGGATTTCATAACTTCAATCAGGCCGAGAACACTCCCTTTGTGAACTATTGAACCAATCGAAATAAAAGGAGGGGATTCCGGTGATGGTTTGGAATAAAAAATTCCTGTTGTGAAAGCGGAAACAATCAGTTCCTGATCTCCGGTCTTTCTCGATTTTTGAGTTTCTGCAACTTTTTTTGCTTTTTTAAGACCGTTTACTTCAGGTTTGAGTAATAAGACAGGAGATTTGTATCCAACTGGAAAAATAGCTGAATTGTTTTCTCCCGGTTCAACGATACCGGAGACATTATCAGGCAGATATACCTTAGAGGGATTACCAAGCAATTTCAAGGTTCCAATATATGAACCAGGGCATAGTATATCTCCTTCACCGACCCCGATTTCAAAGATTCCTATACCAGGGGACAAAAGGACATATGATCCATTTTCCTCTTTTGAAAAAGCTTTGTATTTTCTCTTGATCACTTATTTATTCCCCACTATCATCAATATTGATAAGATCATGGATTGACCAAATTCTGGGATTTTTAACACGCCTGAATCCGGTGCTCTGGTAAGATATTTCCATCATCATTTCCAGATATGACCTGAGTTTTCCTAAAACGACTATCTCATCGGTGTCCATCTGTGATGCTGATACAAGAGGATCCATATCACTTTCGATCCTTTCTTCAACATCTTTCATCCCTTTTTCAATTTTCGAATAATCCTGTTCGTTTTCCGCAATAATGTTGAAATTATCATCAAGTCTGGTATTAAAAGCTCCGATTGCCAGTGTTTTCCCTTCCATAACAGATAATCTTGTTATGGGAGTTGAAATTTGAATTAATGGTTCAAAAGGCATTCCGTTCATTGCATAATATCCTGCACCCGAGGCTTTTCTTAAAAGTATAGTAAATACTGGTGTAGTAAGATTTGATATCGAATAAAGCAAGTTTGATCCATATCCAAGTAACCCGTTTTTCTCGGCATCAGGTCCTATATCAAAACCGGAGATATCCTGAAGCCATAAGATCGGAATTCCATCATCATCGCAAGATCGGATGAATGATGTGATCTTTGATATTCCCTCCTTATATAAAATCCCCCCCGGTTTTTTTTCCCCTTTAGAATACTTATCATCTATTAATTCTGTATTATTTGATATAATTCCACAATAAAGACCGTTTATTTTTCCAATTCCGCATATGATCTCTTCTCCTTTATCAGAATAAACTTCATGAAATAGGGAGTTATCAATTAATCTTGCAATTACTTGTCTCATGTCATAATTGATCCTGTAATTATCCGGGAAAATACCCTCTATTTCTTCTGTCGGGAAAGCTGGTCCTGACGGACTATCTCCGAATCTGTAATAATCTGATCCGTTGGATGGGAGTTTTTTTATTTCCCCGATTATTTTTTGAAGCAGTGATTCATCGTCCGGCACTCTGTAATCTGCGCATCCTGAGAGATGAACATGAACATCAGGTCCTCCGATCGTCAGAGAAGTTATGTTTTGGCTCTTTGCTCCTTTTATAAGA
>CAYNUG010000012.1:0-30109 GCA_964400545.1 uncultured Clostridia bacterium
AAAAGGAATTTTTAAATAATTGCTGCAGGTATGGGTAACCTGCACGAATTTCAGCCGTATTCAGATATTTAAGGCTTGTGGTCTCTTCAAGTGCATTATAATGAATGAAATTCAAAATTGTATCTGAGGTAATATACCAGCTATTAGGAACAACAACATTTTTCAGGTCAGGATCATTCTTCATCTCATTCTTCAGAACCTGATGCCCGAGTATTAATCCCGCACTTTTTCCGCCAAGTCTTCCACTTCCCTTGGAAGGACCGATAGTTGCCCTGAGGATTTTGAAAAAATCTTTTACAAGAATGTAATGCTTTGCAATATTTATATAGTTAAGATTTGAAGATAGAAATCTTCTTATCAGGAGAACGCGGAGATTAATGAAATCATCAGGTGACATTTCAAGTTCTGCTTTAGGTATCTTCATGAATCGGGCAAGAACATCTTTTGAATCTACTAATGCCAGGTTCGGGTTTTCAAATGAGATCGAAAGGAATCTGCTCCTTTCCTGTAAAAGCCATGCTTTTAGTTGTTCTGTTATTTCAGCATCAAGGATAGTTTTGCCCGCGATTTGAAAAACTTTATCAGAAAATTCTTTTAAGGTTTTTCTGTTGATCTTCGGATTAGGCATATTTGAAAAGAGCTTACTTTCTATTTGATCAACTTTGTCAGTGACAATAGTTTTCTCAAGATCTTCGAGCAGGTCTTCTATTTCAGGAATACGAAGTGTGTAAAGGTAATAGATCATTCTCCTGACAATTCTGTTGAACAGGACAATGTCCAGCTTTTCCAACATATCTATAATAACTTTCCACTCGGGTCTGCCAGGAGTCATTTTATCAGAATAACAGGTTTAAGTTTTTTTTACACCCAACCCCTGAGTTTACTTGCTTCTGCAACTCTGGCAATGGCAATCATATATGCAGCATCACGCATAAATATATTCTTTTTTTCAGATAATTCAAAAACGCCATAAAAAGCTTTGGTCATTACATTATCAAGTTTTTCGATTACTTCTTCCTTTGACCAGAAAAAATTCATATTTCCCTGAATCTGTTCAAAGTAACTACAAGTAACGCCTCCGGCATTTGCAAGAAAATCGGGAATAACGAAGATACCTTTATCGCTAAGGATCTTGTCTGCTTCAGGAGTAGTGGGTCCATTTGCACCTTCTGCCAGGAATTTTACTTTATCTGAAATTTTTATTACAGTTTCACTGTTAACTTGATTCTCAAGTGCAGCCGGGATAAGAATATCAACTTCACGGTTAATCCAATCATTACCTGAAAGGATCTCATAACCGAGACCTTTAGCCTTTTCTTTGTTAATTCCTCCGAACTTATCAGTGATATTAACAAGTTCCTTAAGGTCTATACCTGATTCTCTGTAAAATGAGTATGATGTCTGATCCTGTTGATCCCAGCTCGATACACACACTGCTTTCCCTCCGTATTTCTGATAGAGTTCGATAGCATATTGAGCAACATTACCAAAACCCTGAAAAGAAGCAGTAGTCTCTTTTATATTAACTTTTTTTGATTTCAGCGCTTCGCGGAGAGTGTAAATCACACCATAACCAGTTGCCTCTGTTCTGCCGAGAGATCCTCCCATACCTACAGGTTTCCCGGTGATCATCCCGGGGAATCTACCACCCGATATGTTTTCATATTCATCCATCATCCAAAGCATGTGTTGGGAATTTGTCATAACATCTGGAGCAGGTATGTCCTGTAAAGGTCCTATATTTCTTGCGATCTGTCTTACCCAGCCTCTACATATCTGTTCCTGTTCTTTCATTGACAGATTGTGAGGATCACATATAACACCACCCTTCCCCCCGCCAAGAGGTATATCAACTACGGCGCATTTCCATGTCATCCATGTGGCAAGAGCTTTTACTGTATTGATCGTTTCCTGAGGATGGAATCTAATCCCTCCTTTGCACGGTCCTCTGGAATCATTGTGCTGTACTCTGAATCCTTGAAATACTTTTGTTCTCCCGTCATCCATTTTGACAGGAATAGTAAAATGGTACTCTCTTCGAGGATTTCTGAGGAAATCTCTTGTTCCTTCATCAAGGCCGAGTTTTTTTGCGATCTCATCGAATTGCTGTTGTGCCATTTTAAATGGATTAAATGATTTATCTTCCATTGAACACTCCTTAAATTTTAAATTTTGGTTTTTTATTATAAATACTTTCAAATCTTTCGATAAAATTATCTTTTCCTGTTAAAAGCATTGTAGACAAAGGGAATAGTTCTCTGATCCTTAACATAAGTTTGTCTGAAAGATCTTTTATATCCCATTGAGCATGTTTGTCACTTCTAAGTCTTATAAAATGAAAAATCTCTCTGATATTCATCTTCATGATCACATGACGTCTGTGTGAATTTGTCAGGATATAATCAGATGCAATACCGTATTTTTCCTTAATTCTTGAATATAATTTATTTGTTTCTTTTATGATATCAGTGAAAGACTTTTCCATTCCTATCTTCTTTATATTCTCTGGAATGGTATTGCCATTTTCGATCATATATTCTCCTTCTATTAAAGTTGACATTCTATGCCTTTTCAATTGTGCAAAATTAGAAGCACTTACAAGAGCCTGAAAAGTAATATCTGGAAACTCGAAATTTCTGGGAGGAGTATCAAAGAATTCCATATATTTGAACATATCAAGGAAAATATCCCTCTTTTCCTTCTCGCTCATCGAAATAACATGATCAAGTGCAGTAGAGTATTTTACTGAATTGATAATACTAATGAAAGTTGCAATGGTCTTGTTATCTCCATCTTTATCATAATCAATGATCTCCGGATCAGTGGAAAGATCAGGATCCAATTTGAAATCCAATGAATTAATAAATGAACTATTAAGATGCTTTTCAAATTCAGAAGATTCAGGAAAAAGAATGATGGAGGGAGCAACTTCTTTGACAAGTTTATATAACCGATTGCTGACTTCTTTTAATTCAAGTAGATTATTCAAAGAAAGATTCCGGAAAAGATGTTCAAGATTTCTGGCATTAATAGTCATTCCTACCTGCCCAAGGGTTGCAAGAGAGAGAATATATCTCGAATCTTCTTTAGCCCAGCCTTCAAGCAGGCTTTTGTTTGATCTGTCTGAAGCCAAATCCCGGAATTCAGTGAAAATATAATCCTTCAATAGTTTGAATAGGGATCGGTATGTTTTATTTTGAAGCTCTATGATTTCAGTATAATCATTTCTAATGGCAGTGTCAGATAATTCGTCTGGCACAAGATGGTCACCTTTTAATGTTACATAGCGTTGTGATTTTTCTGTATAGGAAACGAGCCTGAACCTTTCAATCTTTTCCAGAGCCAGTCTCGAAATTCCAATAAGATCAAAGTTAAAGACTGCATGCTCTGCCACTGAATGATGCCCCATACTGAAAATTATTTTTTTATTTGATCTTCTTGCTTTCTCAACATCTTCCCTAGCTTCAGATCTTAATTCAGTAATACTTTTTTTACTTCTGCTGATCCTTGCATAGGCGGAACTGAATATCTCAGGTGTCAGTAATCTTTTATCAACTTTATGGAATTCTTCCATACTATTTGTTTCAATATTAAATCCTGCGAGTTTAATATCCATTTAAACAAGGCCTTGTGGAATTTTAGATACAAGAACAGTTAATATTACACATGAGGTATTCACTGTAGATCTAATTCCGGTTTTAGATAAGGTCATGAGCAGATATAGCTTGTATGACTTTTTGAGCACTTTCATCAATTGTTGAATTGTTCCAGATCTCAATGGCTTTAAGATTATCTTCTTTCACAGTTTTAATGAAAAGGTCTTCGGTCTGTTTTATATAATCAATGTTCCTGACCCTAAATTCACTATTCTGTTCTCTTTTCTCAAATTCTTTAAGATCTATCCTGATCAAAAAAATAAGATCGTAACTTTTTATCCAGAATTTGTAAATATTCTTAAGAAGTTCATTTTTCTCTTCAAGTTTTTCATTCATTTCCATATTTTGAAGAGATGATTTCCATAATATCCAGTGATCAAGTATTGAACGGTCACTGAAAAGAAGATCGAAATTCTTTTGCATTTCCACATTTTCTTCGTTTATCTGAGTTGTCATTAATAGAAAATGACTGATAAAACTTGATTTAATCTCATCATCGAAAGGATTCCTTGAATTTATATCATTAACAGATGTTGTTTTATACTTAAGTGATAGAATTTTCTTTACTTCAGTCAGTAGTGATGTTTTTCCGCCGCCATAAACTCCTGACAATGATATTTTGTTCATGGGTGGATTTTAATCAAATTCAACAAGTATGTCAAATTAATTCAATAAAAATTTTAATGAACAATAAGTGATAATAATTGCAGAATTAATCAATTGATAGAAGGTTAAAAAAGATTTCTGACAATCTGTCATTCTGAATAGTCAGATTAAACTCAGATATGATCTTCTTCCTCCCTGAAGTTCCCATACTGATCCTGAGTGCAGAATTTTTTGACAATTGAAGTATCTTTGAACTAATTGAACTAAAATCTTTCTCTTTTACTAAAAATCCGCTAACACCGTCTTCAACAAGTTCAGGGATCCCACTATGGAATGTACTGATAACCGGGAGTCCCATCGCCATTGCTTCCATTAATACCATGGGGATGCCTTCGGAATCGCCATCAATTCCGGTGATACTGGGAAGAATAAAAATATCAGATTTCTTATAAAGGTTTAAAACCTCCATTTCGTCTACGGGACCTGCAAATTCAATATTGTTGTCTAAATTAAATAACTCCGTAAGTTGTTCAAGATGTTTTCTTAAAGGACCGTCACCTGCAATAGTATATTTCCACTTGAATTTATCAGAGATCAGAGATAAAGCTTTAATAATAGTCTCATGACCTTTCTTTTCGACAAGCCTTCCTATTGTGAGAAGATTGATCAGCTCAGTGGCTTCTCTCTTTTCAGGAATTTTTTTAAAGCGGTTGGTGTCGATACCCATATGCATTACATTTATCTTTTTAACCGGACATCCAATATCCACGAGTTTTTCAGCCCATTTTTCACTTACAGGTAAGAAAAGATCTCCTTCTTTAAAGAGAGGATGATAAATATTATTATTATGATCTGATAGAAATTTCGAGATGTCATAACCGTGGAATACCGTGACAAGTTTTCCTTTAATTCCCAGTCTTCTGAGAATGGTCCCGATCAAGCCATTGGGCCCAAAATGAGAAAAAATAATATCATGACCGGACTCAAGGAAAGGGGCAAGATAAAAAATTGTGTTAAGTCTGAGAGTTTCAGATGGAAAGAAAAATGGGTTAAAACATTTTAATATCATTTTTGGATGATATTTAATGTTTTTCACTATTATTCTCAGCGCTTCCTTTATTCTTTTTAGCTTTCCTTCAGGGATTGAGAAATATTCTACTTTTTCATTAAGTTGATACTTAATAAAATTTGAATGAACTCTTGATTCCCCCGGATCTTTTTTTGCAAATATACTGACATCAAAACCACGGTCAATGAGTCCTGTGATCTGATTCAGGATGAAGGTTGAAGATAGTGCCGGGAAATTTCCGACTATAAATGATATTCGCGGTTTCAAGTTCTCACTCTGATTTCTCTTTAGATTTAATAATATCTTTAATAATACCGAAAATTTTCTTTTTATAAAACCTGCTTTTCGCATAAGGATCTGATATTAACGCAGTCCTGAGAATCGACTTGTTTGCAGGGTCATTGAATTTAAGAGATCTTTCTTTTGAGAATTCCACCCAGTTATAGCTTATAGATTCCAGAATATCAGAAAAGGTTTTTTTCGGAAGATCGAAATTCTTTCTAATATGTTCAAGTATCAAATATCTTTCTTTTATGTGAAGAACAGACCCTGACAATTCTGATCTTACAGATTCGGAATGAGTTCTAAAATAATTTTTAAGTTCAGAAGAAAAATAAATATCTCCGTATTTTAATAGCGAGACATAGGAATACCAGTCTCCGCAATATCGCAGATGCTTCGCTTCGGGGAGTATTTTCTTGAGAGGTTCTTTCCTCATAACTACAGCACTTGCGTTCGGGATTGTGTTTTTGTATGAAAGGTAATTAATGACTTCATCAGAACCTTTATTTAAGAAATCACTCTTCCAGCGTTCCGGCCAGATCTTATCAGTGTAAGAATGCATTGTACCCTTAGTAATACCGTTTGAATCTGTGGTCAATGATTGACAATAAGCTATATTAATCTTTGAGTTTTTTTCCATAATTGATACAAGAAGTTCGAGGAATCCCGGATCAGAAAAATCGTCAGCTTCAGCGATCCATACGTATTTTCCTTTTGCCATGGAAACTCCTTTCTCCCATTGTATGAAAGGATTTCCAGAATTTGAAGAATTGAAATTTGTGATGATCCGTTTGTCGAATAAATAACTATTAATAACACTTACACTCCCATCTTTGGAAGCATCATCAAGAATTATGATCTCAAAATCCTGGAAACTTTGTTTTAAAATTGATCCGATCCGTTCAGGAAGATATTCGGCATAATTGTAGTTGGGAACTATTACTGAAACTATTGGTGAAGATCTCATTGGATTTATTATATTTTTTTTATAACCTTTTGCAAAGTATTATATATTTTCGGGCCGGTCTTTTCTGTAGTAAAGGCTTCAGCATTTTTTTTACAGATTTGTGATAAGCCGCTGAGCTCATCGGGGTGTTCAATAAGATGGATGACCTTTTCAGCAAAAGCATTAATATCAAGGTAGGGGACACAATACCCGCAACCCGATTCTGCCCATTCGGTTGAACCTCCACTTCCATGGAAACATATAACAGGTTTCCCCAGAATCCCGGCTTCAATGTTAACAAGAGGAAATGAATCTGATCTGGAAGTTAATGCAAGTATGTTGAAAATCGAATAATAGGGGTATGGATCTTCTTTATGTCCTATAAATCTGAAAGAACTGTTAAATTCAGAATTCTTGATGTATTTTTCCAATTTTTTATAGAGTTCCAAATCTTTCCCGCCTCCAACCCATACAAAAAAAATATTCATTCCTTTCAATCTTTTTTTTATGTTTTCAGCGATCTTTATAAAGATATCGGGACCTTTACCGTGTTGTATCCATCCTGCAGCCCCTATAACAAATGAGTTTTCGGGGATGTCCAGTTCCCTCTTAATTTGTAAGATACTTTCTGTAGAAATGTAATTTTCAGTATCAAAATGTTCGATAGAACCATGAATTACACTAACTTTGTTTGATGATATATTGTGATTGTTGACCAGATTATCTCTGACAGATCCTGAAACTGCTATAAAGTGTTCACATACCCGGGATAAATACTTGAATGATCTATAACCGGTTGGTGAACGGAATTCCCTTATTGATGGCTCTGATTCATGAACCCGGCAAATTGAATGATGCTTTTTCTTTTTAATAAGCCTGAAGGAATCTCCGACAAATACTGTATTTGCATATATGAGACTGATATTGGAAAAAGATAAACGGATCTTTATTAAAAAACCTTTAAGAAGGTTCCTAATTCCTTCATATCTGAATATTTCCTGCATCATTTTTACGATAGAGATCTTTGAAGTGAGGGGGCGTTTCCATACTAGTGTCGGTGCGATATCTGCAAAATCCGATTCCATTTCTCCTCCTTCTTCAAGAAGAACGATAAAAGGATCGTCTGAAGATTTTTTCATCCATTTGAGGAATCTGAGTAGTTCAATTGGAGCACCTGTTCTGGTAGCGTTGTGAGATATGAACAGGATCTTACTTTTCATTAAATTCTTTCATTTATTTCTGAATAATTACAAAGGTTGTTTTTTTTATGTAATCATAGAGCTCACTTTTTTCTTGTGCTTCTGAAGTCATAAGTGAAATATTGCTCAACTTGTATCTTGCCTCCTTTTTTATACTTAAATTAATAAAAGTTTATTTCATTTAATGGATTTTTACAAATTTCTGTTCCTGAGATGATCTTTTTTTATAATATTTCTATAAGTAATATGAAATATTAATCTGACACGTTATTTTCTTTATTAATGATCGGATGAAAATTATTTATAAAAACATCTGTTATAATAAGTTTAGTGATTAAAAAAAAAAATAATTCTTCCATCCCGGATCATCATAATTATGATATTGCAATTATCGGTGCCGGACCGGCAGGATTGATTGCCGCGATAGAGAGTTGTAGAGATAGTGATCGGATTATAGTGATTGAACAGAAGTTCAGACCCTCAATGAAATTGCGAATAACAGGAAGAGGGAATTGCAATATCACCAATGAAACCGATATAGAAGGTTTCATTGAAAGTTATGGGAAGAACGGGAAATTTCTGAGGAATGTTCTTGACAGGTTCTCCAATAAGGATCTGATCAATTATTTTAACGATCTTGGTGTTGAGTTTGAACTGGAGAGAGGGAGAAGATATTTCCCGGTAAGTGGAAATGCAGCATCAATAGCAGATGCATTATTAAATCGTGCTAATGATCTTAATATAGAGATCAAAACAGGACTTAAAGCAGAAAATATAATTTATCAAAAACCCGGATCTTTCCTGATTAAATTGAGAGAACAAAACTATTCAGACAAAGAGAATGGAAAGGCTCATGAGATAAATGCAGAGAAGATACTTATAGCGACAGGAGGAAGATCATATCCTTCTACAGGTTCGGACGGTTCAGGATATCTGCTTGCCGAAGGGCTCGGTCATACTATCGTTCCGATAGTTCCGGCTTTAGTTCCTCTTAAAGGTGATAGTTCTATTATCGAAAAACTAAATGGATTGAGTATTCGGAATTGCAGAGTATCCGTTTTCAGCGAAGGAAAAAAGATTTATGACAGATTCGGGGAGATGGAATTCCGTGATAATGAGTTAGCAGGAGCGGTGATACTCTTTATAAGTAGAGATATTGTAATGAGAATAAAAAATAGGGAGCGGATATCGATCGCTATAGATCTCAAACCTTCATTGGATCACAAGAAGTTGGATAAAAGATTATTGAGAGAAATTCAAGATGAAAAAAATATTAATTGTACTGATATATTAAAGACGTTGTTACCCGGAAAAGCAATAGATTTTTTCCTTTCTGAAACTGGTATTAATGGTGATAAAAAAAGGAGTCAGTTAACATCAGACGAAAGACGGAAATTAAGGAATCTGTTAAAGAAAATAAATATTGATATAAAAGGGAGTGTATCTTTATCTAAAGCTCTTGTAACATCCGGGGGTGTCTCTTTGAAGGAAATCAATTCACAGACAATGGAATCTAAACTTAGAAAGGGCCTGTACTTTGCCGGTGAGGTTATAGATGTTGACGGAAAGACCGGAGGGTTCAATCTTCAGGCTGCTTTTTCAACCGGGTGGACAGCGGGAAGGAACATGGGGAAAGGGGGAAGTAATGGAACCAAATGATTTTTATGATCTTATAAAAAATAGAAGAAGTGTCAGGTCATATGATCCGGGAAAAGTTGTTTCTGATGATATCCTGAAAAGAGTACTGAATGCAGGGCGTCTGGCACCAACATCAAGCAACAGGCAGCCAGTCAATTTTCATCTTATTAAAAGCAGGGAAGTGCTTGGCAGACTTCACCAGTGCTACTCAAGAAAATGGTTTCATAATGCTCCTGTCATACTGGTTGTAACAGGTAGAAGGAATGATGCATGGGTCCGTTCTTATGACGGTCACAATTCTCTCGAAACAGATGCGGCCATTGTTATGGACCATATGATACTAGCGGCTGAATCGGAGGGTGTTTCTACTTGTTGGGTAATTGCATTTGATACTGAAATCGTCAGTAATGTGCTTGGACTGAATAAAGATGAGATACCATTGTTAATAACACCACTTGGGTATTATCCTGAAGGATATGAGAAGAGGGAAATGCCTGAAAGAAAAAGTCTTGATGAACTGGTGACCTACTATTAATAATTATCCGCAGTGAAGGAATTCCTGGACAATATCTTTAAGGGCGTCTGCATTTCCGAATAGTTTTTCACTCAGGTCTTTATCATTGTAGCTTCTCAGATCGTTGATAATACCATCAATAATCCCTGCCGGGAAGATGTTATCTTTTTCATAAAAATGCCTGTCTCTTTCCAGACAATCTGCTGCTTCACTGCAGGAAGAGGGAAGTTGATCAAGATTTTTTCGTGAAGAAGCATCATCGGTTATGTATAATCTTTCTGCAATTTTTAAGGAATCCGGGTGTTCAAGCCCCTTCATGGCAGCAACAGTCATTCCCGCAAGAAGCAGATGTACATTAGCACTCCCATCGGGATTCCTGAGTTCAACGGTCTGATTGTTTATAGATTTATTGTTTTCCTGTTCTTTTGGATTGGCTGTTTGCACCATGTCCGGGACACCGATCCAACCGAGAGGCACTCTTACAAGAACCGATCTGTTCCTGTCTCCCCAGCAAATGCTGGTCGGAGCTTCCTGATGGGGGACAAGCCTGAGGTATGATGTAGGGACAGTGTTCCCGAATGCTGTTAAAGAAGATGACAGTTGTAAGAATCCCGCGATCATCTTTTTTGCAACAGGACTGAGTTTATTATTTTCTACCATTACATTTGTGTCACCCTTAGTAAGTCTGGAATGAATGTGAAGTCCGCTTCCAGCCTGACCTACAATGATCTTAGGTGCAAAGCTTACTTCCATTTCATATTTATATGCAATTTCCCGAACTGCCCATTTGGCAAGAACCAGTTGATCGGCAGCTTCTTCGACAGGGCAGGGGAGGAATTCTATTTCATGTTGAACCATCTCCAGGTCCTCGTGAATAATATTACCAACCTCTGCATGACCGTATTTTATTTTACCACCTATTTCACTAATAGTTTTCATTGCTTCACGTCTGATCGAGCCCCATTTCGAAAAAGGATGAGATTCATGATAGCCTTTTTGCTCAATTATTGGATATATGGAATCGATCTCAGATAGGAGATAATATTCGAGCTCTCCGAGAGCTTCAAAAGTGTAACCTGTTTTTTTCTTGAGAAGATTATGAGCATTTATGAGAATATTTTCCGGAGCACTCTCTAGTGGTGTACCGTCAGATTTGAAATATGCGCATAAAATATCAATTGTCGGTATTTCAGTAAATGGATTAAGAAATGCAGTTCTGAACTTGGGGATTACGTAAAGATCGCTCGAACTTGCATCGATATAAGGAAAAAGACTTGAGCCGTCAACTCTTTCACCGTTTGATAGAATAGAATCAAGATGTTCTTTGCTGTTTATAACAAAATTCAGAGTTTTAAGACGCCCGTCTCCACCGATATACCTGAAGTTTACCATCTTAATTCCATTCTTCTCTATATATCTTATTATGTCAGCTTTGGTAAAATCTTCAGCCGGTTTGTTGAGGAAGTTTACTATATTGTTTGGATTCAATGATATCTCTTTATTCATAAAAATTCTCCTAAATTATTATTACAATTAACCTTCAAACGATAGATATAATAGTATATAAGTATGCTAATATCAATATCGATCAACTGAATACTTTACTTATTATACCTGTTTGTATAGAATAATATTTCGAACTGATGGACAGATCTATAAATAGGAGAAACAATGTTTAAAAATCATCCAAAAGGATTAATAGTACTTTTTTTCGCAAATATGGGAGAGAGATTCGGTTATTATACAATGATCCCGATCTTTGCTCTTTTCTTTCAGGCAAGATTCGGACTTTCTGCGGAAAGTGTAGGAAACATATGGTCTATATTTCTATTCGGAGTATATTTCCTACCGCTTTTCGGTGGGATTTTGGCAGACAGAATCGGATATGGAAAAACTATTACAGTAGGTATATTGTTAATGATCGCTGGTTATGCATTTATGGGAATTCCTGGGCAGACAATGTTTTTTATCTATTTTGCACTTTTTGTAATTGCTCTTGGAACAGGATTATTTAAGGGGAATCTCGCGGTTATACTTGGAAATTTGTATGAAGAAAAGGGATATAAGAAAATGCATGATGCTGCTTTCAACATTTTCTATATGGGAATTAATATTGGTGCATTTTTTGCTCCTTATGCTGCTACAACGCTGAGAGACTGGCTTCTTGGGAAAGACGGATTCACATATGTTGCAAGTGTCCCCGGGATGATCCACCAATTCTATAAAGGAAAACTTGAAAATATCCAGGAACTGGAATCAATTGCCCGTCATCAGATGGGGGATGCTTATGTTAGCATTAAAGATTTCGGAGACAGATATATCGATTCACTCAGTCAGGGATATCATGCTGCTTTTGCTCTCGCTGCCTGCAGTATAGTAATTTCTCTTATTATATTTATATTCTATAAAAAGTATTATAAACATGCTGATTATTTACATTCAAATAAAACAGGAAATGATAGTAATAAAGTGGAACTTACTCCTAAACAAACAAAAGAACGTATTGTTGCTCTCATTCTGGTATTTACAGTTGTGATATTTTTCTGGATGGCATTCCATCAGAATGGATTGACATTGACCTGGTTTGCCAGAGATTACACCGCCGATAGTGTTTCACCCTTAACAAAGATATTTTTCGATCTACCGGCTTTTCTGTCAATAATAGCAATAATAATAGGGCTTGTATTCGTTATTAAGAAAACGTCTTTGCCGAGGACAAGAAGAGCGGGAGGGATAGCAATGATTGCCGCAGCGATTGTCCTGTGGTGGAGATATGGCACTTTTGGGGATACTAATCAGATCTCTCCGGAACTTTTTCAATCATTCAATCCGATATTCGTTGTTTTCCTTACGCCGGTGATAGTAGCTTTTTTTGCATGGTTGAATAAAAGGGGTAAAGAACCTTCGTCTCCCAAAAAAATTGGGATCGGTATGCTTATGTTGGGAACCGGATGGATAATCATGATACTTGCTTCGCTTGGATTGATCAGTCCTAAAGCACTGGCAGGCAGTGGCGGTGTTTCTTCATTCCTTGTTGCTCCCTACTGGCTGATAGGGATGTATTTTACGTTGACAGTTTCAGAATTGTTCATAAGTCCGATGGGGCTTGCGTTCGTTGCAAAAGTATCCCCTCCGAAATTCAGAGGAATGATGCAGGGCGGATGGCTTGCAGCTACTGCAGTAGGAAATATGCTTTCAGGACAGGTAGCAAAACCCTATGCAGCTTTGGAACTGTGGCAGACCTATTCACTACTGGTCATAACATCTTTGATGTCGGCAGCGTTTATGTTCCTTATAATAAAAAAACTTGAAAGTGTTACCCGAAACTCTGAATAGTATCCATGAAAGTAATATTTACAAATGATTCACTTGGGAAATTGAGATATGTTGCTTTATCAAATGATAAAGGAACTGGCTTTGTAAAGACAGAAAGGATAGGCAAATATATATTTATTACAGACATCATATGTGGAGATCTTAATAAAGGTATTTTTAGCAAGAACCTTATCAATATATATGATTTGTGGAAAACAAATTTCGGAGGGATCTTTGTGATTGGAGGTATTAAATTAATTCCGGATATTTTAAATGAAAAACTGTTGATAAATATAAATAACAATGAATATGAGATCTCTATATTGGGATCAGAAGAAATGAAAGATAGAATAATTAAAAAAGGAACTTTCCACTAAAATAAAAATGAGAACAGAATTCAGTTCAAAGGAAAGAAGAAGATTACTTGAGATTGCCAGAAATACTATTGATAATTATCTGAAAAATGGGAAAAAACCGAATCCTGGAAAAGTATCAGAAAAATTTCTTCATTCAAGGGGTGTTTTTGTTACATTACATAAAAACGGGAGTTTAAGAGGTTGCATCGGATATCCTCTTCCTATCAGTTCTTTGATAGATGCTGTAATCGATAATGCTGTTTCTTCAGCTTTTGAGGACCCGAGGTTTCCCCCTCTGAACAGTGATGAATTAAAAGAGATCGATATAGAGATCTCAATTTTAACAGTTCCGGAAAAAGTAAATAAACCAGAGGACGTAAGAGTGGGGGTGGACGGCATAATAATCTCAAAACACGGTTCCAGAGGATTATTGCTACCGCAGGTACCAATTGAACAGGGATGGGATCTGGATCAATATATCTCATATGGTTGCCTGAAAGCAGGGCTTCCAGGTGATGAATGGAAAAAAGGGGTAGATATTAAGGTATTCCAGGCTGAAGTTTTTGGAGAAAATGAGTTTGACTAAAAAATATATATAAAGATTAAAAGAGGGAATTTGAAATGAAAAATATTGTTGCAATTATATTTGGTTTAGGTCTAATGGCCAATGCTGGCCTATTTGTTATTCAGGCAGTTAAGATTCTGAAAAGTAAAAGTGCAAAAGGAGTATCAACACTAACTTTTGCTGGTTTTTCTGTTCTTCAGATAACAGGAATACTTCATGGATATTTCCAGAACGACATGTATCTTTTGACAGGTATGGCAGCAAGTTTGCTCGCCTGTGGTACGGTCACATTCCTTTCGATTATATACAAAGACAAATAAACAAAATCATTCCCGGCTAAATTTTTTGTTATTTAGATAGAATATCTCCGGTTAAACAGGAACATTTTTCTTTTTTTTCATGATGTCCTTAAGTTTTTTAGAAAATAATCCGAAAATTGTTTTAAGCCCGCGGAATATGTATTTGCTCATAAATAAAAGGAATATTCCCAAAGATGCCAGAACGAATGAAATAAAGATACCCAGAATACCTTCTATGGTAGGGTTGGAGATCTCCAGAAACCCCACACTGATAATGTCTGTATTGCCTGAGATCTTTTCGAAAAAACCCGGATCAAGTATATGGACTATGCTAATAAGTATTCCTGCAAGTCCACCAAAAGTGAAACTAATGGCTACGGCATAGTAAGCAAAAACAAGGCCGAGAAGAATTCCGAGAATACCAAGGATAATACCAAGACCTCCAAATCCGAGAGGAAGCCCGAAAACAGCAATCAGAGCTCCAATCAGTATATAAAGTGGAATGTTCTTTTCTTTTCCTATTTTATACATTGTCTTTGGAGCACTTTTTGAAAACACTTCTGATGGTTCTCCTATTTTTTTTAAAACCCTCAATATTTTCCCTATCTCATCTTCTTCTTTTTCATCTATATAGGATTCATAAATATGTGAATTGATCTCTTTTAAAAAATCATCCCTGTCAATCTCAGGAATTCCTTTCATATGTGCCCTGACACGCATAAGATAATCATCAACGATCTTTTTTACATTTTCTGGATATTTACTCTCCATTTTTAACCTCCATGGCCGGATATATTTTTTTATTTTCAGAGATAGAATTTCTACCCCCTTTTTTTTTCATTGTTTTTGTTTTTAATACAAGGTCTGAAAGATCCTTGAATTCTTTTCCTAATCCTTTTAATATTTCATTACCTTTAGGAGTGATCATATAATATTTCCTGGGGGGACCTTTAGAAGATTCAACCCATTGCGAACTGATTAGTTCCTCTTTGGCAAGTCTTGAAAGGATTGGATAAATAGTACCCTCATTAATATCAAAGTTGCAATTATCAGTAATGCTCTTGATAAGAGAATATCCGTAATACTTATCTTTTTTAAGAACTTGCAGGATGACGAGTTCAAAAATTCCTTTCCTTAATTGCTTAATCTTATTTTCCATTTTTACCTCATAATACTATGTAATATATAGTATACGAAAAAACTTAGTACAAGGTTCCAAAAAATTCTTTTATTAATATAGTGAAAAACTGTGGAATTCTGAAGTTACTGAAATATACTATTAAAGGTCGTTAGTATTAAATGTATCTCCCAGGTTCAGATCGCCAGTAGTCATACCTTTCCTGAACCATTTTAAGCGTTGTGCAGATGTACCATGTGTGAAGGAGTCGGGGACAACGTAACCTTGCTGTTGCATTTGGATTCTGTCGTCACCGACAGCATTTACAGCTCTTAATGCTTCTTCTACGTCACCTTCCTCAAGGATATTTTTCATTTTCTGAGCATGATATACCCATATCCCGGCAAGGAAGTCAGCCTGAAGTTCAAGCCTCATTGTAAGTTCGTTAAGTTTTTTGGTGCTAACATATCCCCTTTGGGAATCAACTTTATTTGTAATACCAAGAAGTTTTTGAACATGGTGTCCTACCTCATGAGCGAGAATGTATGCCATAGCAAAATCACCAGATGATCGGAATCTTCTTAACATCTGTTCAAGGAAATCAAGATCTATGTATACTTTTTCATCTGCCGGACAATAAAAAGGGCCGGTTGCAGCGTTTGAGAATCCGCAAGCTGATTTAGCGGATTGCCTGAAAAGGACAAGTTTAGGTTCTCTGTATGTTCTTCCAGAATCTTTAAATATCTTGTTCCATACGTCCTCCGTATCCTGAAGAACAACAGAAATAAATTGAGTTAGTTCATCATCCTGAGTACTATTCTGTACTGTTTGTGTCTGAACATTATTATTTACAGGATCAATTAGTTGAAGAACCTGCTTCGGATTACCACCCAGTATTATGAAGATAATCGCTATAATAATTCCGCCCAATCCACCTCCAAGGCTCATTTTCTTTCCGATGCTCAATCTTCTGTCTTCAACATTATTGCTTCTTTCTCTTCCTTTCCAACGCATTTAATCCTCCTGCTTGCTTGATTTTCCGATATTTTTCAAGAAATTTCAACAAATAAGTACATAAACTGAAATTTGAATATAAATTTTGGAAATGGAATCATGATTTTATAGATTTACTAAACAAAGGGAGTATAAATGAACCTAGGTGCCCTGAATGTAAAATAGGGAATTGTATATTGTATAAAAAAATATGGGACTTAAAAATATTCCCGGCCTGTAAAG
This sequence comes from uncultured Clostridia bacterium, assembly GCA_964400545.1. Lineage (GTDB taxonomy): Bacteria > Acidobacteriota > Aminicenantia > UBA2199 > UBA2199 > UBA647. The sequence continues at coordinate 16,799 of CAYNUG010000012.1, forward strand.
ACCGGGAATCTTATTTCAAAATTAAGCTTTTGTTACGTTAGCAGCGTAATCGCCTTTGTCACCCTGCTTTACTTCAAACTCAACTTCCTGGCCTTCATCAAGTGTCTTGAAACCATCTGTCTGAATTTCAGCGTAATGAACGAAAATATCATTACCGTCTTCCATTTCAATGAAACCATAACCCTTTGATGCATTAAACCATTTAACTTTTCCTTTTGCCATTTTTACCTCCTGTAAAAATTTTTGCAAATAGAGGTAGAAATATGCAATGACTAAGAAATTTTTGGAAATTTTTTGAAATTAACATTTTCTGACCTGTACTTACTAATTGATTGACAATTTTACCAAATTTTGTGAAAACACGAATGAAATGTGATTAAAACATAAATTAAAAATTAATTACTTTTAACAACATTTGCAGCATAATCGCCTTTGTCACCCTGGCGAACTTCAAACTCAACTTCCTGGCCCTCATCAAGAGTCCTGAATCCATCCGTCTGAATTTCTTTATGATGGACAAAAATATCATTTCCGTCCTCCATTTCAATGAATCCGTAACCTTTGGAAGCGTTAAACCATTTTACCTTACCTTTTGCCATTATCTAACTCCTTAAAAATTTGCAGAATTAATTAAAATTAATATTAGTCTTTGATTTGAATACATTTGATTACTATTGATTCTAACCATTTCCTGCATTTAAAAATACATTTTATAAAAATTAATCCTAATTGTCAAACTTTTATTTATTTTTTTTAATTAAAAAGAATAATTATAAGTTTTGATAATCCATGTTATTTTATCATATTCGGAATATACTTGCTACATAAAAGAAATCTTAAGCGTATTATACACTTTCTTATTTATCGAATTGCTTTTATAAAGTCTGTCAATGAGAAGGTTTGCTCTCCATTTCAGATATCCTGAATTTGAAAGAGGTGAGACGCGGAGAGGTTTCGGAATAACAGAAACCAACCTGATCATCTCTGTTTTGTTCAATCTCTCAACTCTTTTTTTAAAAAAGAACTCGGAAGCTGCTTCAACACCGAATATTCCACGACCGAATTCAATTACATTCAGATAAAGTTCAAATATCCTGTTCTTAGATAAATGTTTTTCAAGTCTTCCTGCAATAAAGAATTCTTTTAACTTTCTTAAATATGATTTCTTTGTTGAGAGGAACAGGTTCTTTGCGAGTTGTTGAGTGATTGTGCTTCCGCCACGTGATCTTTTTCCTGTTTTGAGATTCTTTTTTATTGCTTCTTTTAATTCATAATAGTCTATTCCCTTATGGCTGAAAAAATTAATATCTTCTGAAACGATAACGGTTCTCTTTAAAAATGATGGAATTATGGAAAGAGGAACCCATCTTTTCCTGATTCTGAGTCTCTTTCCATTTAATGAGCTCTCTTTTTTCCTTTGATCGATCATTGCTGTCGTTCGGGGTATCCCATGTATAAATCCTTTCGTGTCAGGAAGTGAAAAAAAGAAATCAATTGTAAGAAAAGTTCCTACCGAAAAAAGAATTAAAAGAAAAGAAAGGAATTTTCTCTTTAATAGAAATCTGAATGGACTTAAAAGAAAAGATTTTAATAATGAAAATGACTTCATTTATACATTTTAATTTATTCAAGAAACAATATATACATTTGTTTGTAAAAAAAAATGAAAAAACTAATTTTTCTTCAGAACGAATCTATGTTAAAATCAATTCAGTTGTTATAAACTAACCATTGGGAGCATTAAATGAAAAAATTTATATTAACATTAATAATATTGATGATCGCGGGGCATATTTTCCCTTTATCAGGACCTGCGATAAATTTTAAAGCGAAAGATATTAAAGGGAATGCAGTTGAGCTCAATAAATTAAAGGGTAAGGTGGTTGTGCTGGACTTCTGGGCAACCTGGTGTCCTCCCTGTATAAGAGAGATCCCAAATCTGAAAAAGATATATTCTGATTTCAAGAATGATAATTTTGAAATTATTAGTATTGCACTTGAAAGAAAACCCAAAGAACTTGCTGTAAAGTTTGTAGGTGATAACGGCATGGGCTGGGTTCATATTATTGATAGAAAAAAAGGAAGAGAGATCGCTACAGATTATAATATCCGTTATATCCCTACAATGTACATAATCAACAAAAAAGGGGATATTATAGGGTCTGGTTTAAGAGGCGAGAAACTCCGAGAAAAGATTACTGAATTATTGAAATAACTTTTTATTTAAACTAAAATTTTAGCCATGTCTCCTGGATATGGTACAAAAACATACAAAAAAAAGAAGAATTCATATTAAGGATTTTGGAAAAGGAATGAATATATATTCAGCTTTTGAATCTGTTTTTTATAGATCTTATAAAAGCTTTATCTCTGACCGGGAGAAATGAAATGAATGATATAGTGGAATATGTTTCTGTAAAATCCTCAGTAGGTCCTTATGAAATTAAGGAAAAGGGATCAAGGTTCATATCATATAGCAAGCCGGTTTCAGAGAAAACAGAAGCAGAAGCTATTTTAGCAGAAATAAGAAAAAAGTATTTTGATTCCACTCATGTATGTTTCGGATACAGAATAGGTGAGGGCGAGGAAAAAGAACTGAGATATAGTGACGATGGAGAGCCGTCAGGTACTGCCGGGCTTCCTATCATAAATGAGATAAGAGGAATGGAGCTTTTCAATGTTCTTGTAATAGTAATAAGGTATTATGGAGGTACAAAACTTGGGACAGGAGGACTTTTCAGAGCTTACAGGGATTCTGCAAAACTTTCGTTAGATAATAGTCAGGTTCACAAAAAAATCATAAAAACTACGCGAACAGTATTGATTCCTTATGATTTTATGGGAGAACTAATGCGAATAGTAAACAAATATGCTCTTACCATATTAGATAAAAAATATGATAATAACGGGATAAGTGTTGAACTCAGCATTCCTGTAAAAAACTTAAATATTGTCAGGAATACTATTATTAATATCAGTAAAGGGAAAGTGGATTTTTAGCTATTTTTCTTTTTTTTGTCTTTCGATATCTTTAAGAAAAACTTTGTAGACTTCAAAATCTGCTGATCCCGGAAATTTTTCAACAAGCAATTTGTAGTATTTTATTGAATTATCAAGATCTTTTTTGAGGTAGTAGTAGTTTCCCAGAAGTACATAAGCATTTTCAAGATCGGGATTTTTATCAATTGCAAAAAGTAGATTTTCTTCCACTCCTTTTTCTGCATTTGCAAGATCCAATATTTTCTTATTGCTCTTTGAGATATTACTTCTGTTCCTGCCTTTTTCAATTATATCAATTTTTTTCTTAAGGACATTGAAATTGTTCATTCCAAGGATATATTTTGCAAAAGTAAGATATTTGTTGTTAGGATTTTCTTTAGTAATATCAATATAGGCCATAAGATATTTGTTTGAATTATTTATATCTTCTAATTGTGAATAGTTAAGTCCGATAAGATAATTAGCTGTTGGATGAAAATTCCGGAAAAATTTCTGTACGTAAGGAGAATCTAAAAATTTCAGCAGATATTTATTGGACTCTTCAGTTTTCCGCAGCTGGAAAAAATTAAAACCGATTCTGTAATCTAGTTCTGTTAAAAGTATTGCATCAATTCCTTTTATTCCTTCTACATTTTGAAGATCGATGAAAAGATCATTTGCTTCAGCCATTTTCCTGTTTTTGAGGAGTGCATTTCCATATTTTAAAGTAGTGTCGATCAAAGCTTTTTTTGCTTTTTCATTAGCAGAGTTCAGTTTAAGAGTAGTCTTAAGTTCCTGAAGAGCACCCTTATAGTTCTTTCTGAATGCATGAATGGAAGCAATCTTGTAGTGGACAGTTTCCATATCAGGATATATCTCAAGGGCCTTTTTGTATAACTCCATGGCGTTATCATATTCTTTTTTCTTCGTGGCTTTATCAGCTTTTTTTTCAAGTTTTAAAGCTTTTTTTGGGATTTTCACAACTTCAGCAGCGAGTATTCCGCTAAATATGTTGATGAAAAATATTATTGCTATTAATATTACAAGGTTTTTTTTATTCATTTATATCTCCTGTTTTTTTTTCAGAAGTATATAACCTTTTTCAGAAAAAGAAAAGTTTTATATTTAATTATTTTCAAAAGCCTGAATATAAGCTATAATGAACTCCAAATTATGGGAAAATTAATTGCATTTCTGCTATTCATTATCGTTTTTTCCGGAGTAATGTTCGGAATACATTATTATATATTTCAGGTGATAACAAAGAATCTTCCTTTATCAAATAAAACTATTCAATGGATAAAGTGGCTATTCATACTCTCTGGTATTTCAATTATAGCAGGACAAATGCTGAGCCGGTTCCTCAATATTCACTTTGTACAATATTACGGATATGTATGGCTCGGAATAATCTCAATTACTTTTGCCGTATTTCTGGTTGCATCTCTTCTGAAAATTATTATTCCTGCCGCATCCGGGATCATAGTGCTGACCGCACTTGTTATCTCATTACTAATATCAATCTATTCGTTTGTAAATAACATTAAAGGACCGGTACTCAGAGAAGTTGAAATAATTACAAAGAAATCAACGGGAGTGAACGGAGAATTCACAATACTACAATTATCAGATATTCATATTAATGGTGCGACAAACCCGGAGGCCATAAATAAGCTTGTAAAAAGGGTAAATGCATTATCTCCTGACATTATAGTGATAACAGGTGATCTTATTGATGACCGAATTGAAAAAAAAAATGTGATCAATCTCATATTTAAGAAGCTTAAATCGAGTAAGGGTGTCTTTGCAGTTACCGGAAATCACGAATATTATTCCGGAATTGATAACTTTCTTGCTTTTACAAAAAGAACGGGGATAAAAGTTCTGTTTGATGAATATATTGATATTACAGGAAATATTTCTCTTTATGGGATGGAGGATGAAACATCAACAAGATCCCGCAGATCGAATTGGACAGCGGATGTACTGAATATAGTGGATAAAGATAAATTCAATATATTGATAGGACACAGGCCTTATGGAATTGAAAAAAATGGAGAAAAGGGAATTGATCTGCAAATGGCAGGACATACGCATGCTGGTCAGATACCACCAATGGACCTTCTGGTCCAGCTGGTTTACAGATATCCCTACGGACTCTACAGATCAGGTAATTCTTTTATTTACACTTCAAGCGGTGCCGGAGTATGGGGCCCTCCAATGAGATTTTTATCTCATTCTGAGATTGTTCTATTTAGAATTACTCATGGTGAAAAAAATTCAGGAAGAATATTAAAATGATCTTAACGTTTTCGTTTTATAATTAATTTTTTCTTGACTTTTATGGGGGTATAACTTATAAATTATTTTTGATTTTTCATTGATATTCTTAATATCAAAATTTATATAATTCTAAGGAGGTTTTTTTATGACAAATATGGGACCTTATGATGCGATCAGAAAATCATTTTCATGGAAAATTTCTGAAGATGAACTTGAATACAAAGAGGGAGATGACTTAAATATAGGATGGTATTGTTCTGATAGAATATGCAATATGGGGAAAGGTGATAAAGATGCTTTGATCTGGCAGGGATTTTCAGGAGAGGTTAAAAAATATACCTTTAACGACAGCCGCATCATTTCGAATACCATTGCATCATTTCTTCAGAAGACCGGTATCGAGAGTGGTGACCGAGTTTGCATTTTTTTGGATAAGATCCCGGAGCTTTATTTTAGTTTCCTCGGTATTTTGAAAATGGGTGGGATCGCACAGCCTCTTTTCAGTGCCTTCGGAGGCGAGTCACTTATTACAAGATTGGAAGATGCAGAAACAAAAGCAATTATTACGCAGAAAAAACATCTTGGGAAAGTAAGAAAGATCCGTGATGAACTTCCGGGACTTAAATATATAATTGTTGTTGATTATGCCGGAAATAAACCATTGCAAGAACGAGAAATTGCTTTTTCGATGAATGATCACGATAAAGTTGAAGAATATAGTGTCTTCAGATCAAAAGCGGAAACACCTTCGGTTCTTCATTATACTTCCGGCACCACAGGAAAACCAAAAGGGGCACAGCATGTTCATTATTCCCTCATATCGCAATATATATCAGCAAAATATGTTCTTGACCTGAAGGATGATGATATTTACTGGTGCACTGCAGATCCGGGATGGGTAACAGGAACATCATACGGGATCATAGGACCATGGTCGAATGGAATAACACAATGTGTTCTCGATTCAGGTTTTAAAGCTGAGAATTGGTATAAATTCATTGAAGATCATAAAATCTCAGTATGGTATTCAGCTCCGACAGCGATCAGAGCGTTGATGAAGGAGGGGAAATCCGAAGCTGACAAATTTGATCTTTCTTCATTAAGGCATCTTTGTAGTGTGGGAGAACCGTTAAATGCAGAAGCAGTTCTATGGTCTACTGAAACTTATGGGCTTACTTTCCATGATACATTCTGGCAGACGGAAACCGGAAGCATGGTTATCACAAATTATCCGGGAATGGAAATAAAACCCGGGTCGATGGGGAAACCTTTTCCTGGAATAGAAGCAACAGTGCTTGATCTTAAAACTCATGAACCTATTGAAAAAAAAGGTGTTGTCGGATTGATAGCATTAAAACCGGGCTGGCCTTCAATGTTCAGAACTTATTGGAATAATGAAGAAATATATAAAAGTAAGTTTATCAATGGGTGGTATATCTGTGGAGATCGAGCCAGTATTGATGATGATGGCTATTACTGGTTTGTCGGTCGTGATGATGATGTAATAAATACAGGAGGACACCTTGTGGGACCATTTGAAATAGAATCTGCTTTGCTTGAGCACGAATCCGTTTCGGAATCCGCTGTTGTTGGGAAACCTGATCCTGTAAATATGGAAGTGGTTAAAGCATTTATTGCATTAAAACCGGGGGTCGAGCCATCAGATATGCTTGAACTCAATATAATGAATTTTATCAGAAAGAAATTATCACCACTGGCAATGCCTCAGGAAATAGAGTTCGTAGATTCTCTTCCCAAAACGAGAAGCGGAAAAATTATGAGACGAATGCTTAGAGCAAAAGAATGGGGCGAAGAAATTGGTGATACATCTACACTTGAAGATAATTAAGAGAAGGAATAATATAGTAATAAGGAGAATAAAATGAGTGATACAAAAGATGTTATTTTAGATTATATCAAGGAAGAATACCTTGACGATGAAGATATGGAGCTTGATTACAATTCCCCCTTGATCACTGGTGGTATTGTGGATTCTTTCTCAATGGTATCTTTAAAAAGGTTTCTTGAGACAAAATATAAAATTCAAATTCCGGATGCCAAAGCAACTCCGGAGGCATTCGATTCCGTTGAAAATATTTTAGTTCTGTTAAAAGAGTTTGATGTAAAATAGGAGAGAATAATGGCATATGGAGCAAAAGAACGGGAATTTCTGAAAAATGAACTTGATGGGATAAAAAATGATGGAATATTTAAAGAGGAAAGGATTATATGCGCTCCTCAGAATTCAGAAATAGAAGTTGTTTTCCCAGCGGGTACTAAAGAAAAAAAAGTTATAAATATGTGTGCTAACAACTATCTCGGACTTTCTTCACATCCAGATGTGGTTGAAGCTGCGAAGGAAGGACTGAATGTCCGTGGATATGGAATGTCATCCGTAAGGTTTATTTGTGGAACTCAGGATATCCATAAAGAACTCGAGAATAAACTTACAAAGTTTCTTGGAACTGAAGACACGATCCTTTTCCCGTCATGCATGGATGCAAATGCAGGTGTTTTTGAAGCTTTTATGAACGAAGAAGATGTGATGATTGCTGACAGACTTGTACACGCTTCTATAGTTGATGGTATGAGGCTGGCAAAAGCAATGACAGATACATATAAACATTCAAATATGGATCATCTCGAAAAAAAGCTTATTCTCCATGAAGATAAAAGATTAAAACTTATTGTTACTGACGGAGCTTTTTCAATGGATGGAGACCTTGCAAAACTTGATAAGATTGTTGAACTTGCTGAAAAATATAATGCTCTTGTTTTTGTGGATGATTCTCATTCGAGCGGATTTATAGGAAAGACCGGGAGAGGAACTCATGAACATTTCGGTGTTGTCGGAAAAATCGATATTATAACAACAACTCTCGGTAAAGCTCTCGGGGGAGCATCAGGAGGATGTGTTTCAGGCAGAAAGGAAATTGTTGAAATGTGTCGTCAAAAAGCAAGACCTTATCTTTTTTCCAATTCTATCGCTCCGGTGATTGTTGCCGCATCAAATAAAGTTATTGATATTGTCAGTGAAACAACTGAAAGAAGAGACAAACTTGAGGAAAATACGAAATTCTGGAGAAAAGGGCTTACAGAAGCAGGCTTTATTATTAAAGAAGGTGAAACTCCGATAGTTCCTGTAATGCTATTCAATGCGAAGCTTTCACAGGATTTTGCAAAAGATCTTTATAGTGAGGGTATCTATGCAATAGGATTTTTCTTCCCGGTAGTTGCAAAAGGACAGGCAAGGATCAGAACTCAACTTTCTGCAGCTCATGATATGGAACATCTCGAAAAGGCACTTGCCGCTTTTATTAAAATAGGGAAAAAATACGATATACTAAATAAGAGCAAAGAAGAAATTATAGAAAAATACGGTAGTTGAAAATAGCTCTTACATTATTTTAGTACTTATATATAGTTTTGCCCCACCGGTTTCTCATCTTCTTAGGATTATCAATGATCAACACTTTAGTGTCAGATACTCCTTCTGAAGTTATAACAAAAGTGTATTTTCCAGGAAGAATAAAAGGTCTTCTGCCTTCAGGTAATTTTTTCCTGAATTTGGTATTTATAAGAAAATCCCAATCAAATCTGTTGATCCCTTTATTCGCATGAAGATCCCATTTTCTTAGAATTTTCGACCCTTTATTTTTCAGATAAATCTTAACATCGGCATCGGATGCAGAGTGATAGAAAATTTTTAATTTTTCGATTTCTCTCTTTTTCCCGACTTGGACTACTTTTTCTTTCTCCCACCACCATTCAGGTTGTTGTTTGTTAATTTCAAAAAGGTGTATTTTCTTTTTTTGGATATTTTCAGTATATTCCTGTAGAACCTTGATGGAACCAATCCATACACTACGGCCGTATGTACCAACTATAAGATCGCTCTCTCTGGGTTGTACACATAGATCATAAGCCGGAACATTAGGTATCATTACTCCAAGTGATTCCCATTTTTTACCTCCGTTCAGACTTACATAAACACCGAAATCACTTCCAACATAGAGAAGATCGGGATTAACAGGATCTTGCCTGATGACATTCATACATTCATTTGGAAGATTGTTCTTTATTGATTCCCATGTTTTTCCGTAATCGGTACTTTTATATACATATGCATTTGTGTCATTTTCACGGAAACCTGTGAAAGTTGCGAAGACATCAGATTCTACATGACAAGAAGGTTCAACACGTGTTACCCATTTATTTCCAGGTATTCCATTTTCTAAATGTTCCCAATTCAAGCCTGAATCCTTTGTGATCCAGAGCCATCCCTCATCCGTTCCCGCATAAATTAATCCAAATCTCATACTGCTTTCAGCCAGAGCGGACAAATTGCCGTATGAAACATTACCTCCGGTATTAACAAAAGAACCTTCTTTGCCTTCGGAAGTCAGATCGGGACTGATGATATGCCAAGAGTCTCCTGCATCAAAAGAACGGTGTACGAATTGGGTTCCGGTATATAAAATATCGGGATTGAATTTACTCATTACTATAGGAGTGACCCAATTTGTCCTGAACGGTTCTTCATTAGGGTAAGAAGGTTTTGGCCTGATACTTTTTGACTTACCCGTGTGAAGATCCAGACGTGACATAGAACCGAATTGAGTTCCCAGAATAATTGTATTATTATTTTTCAAATTTGCCTGAATGAACATTCCGTCAGCGCCCCATATACTTTTCCAGGTATCTTTCTGTTGATATGCTTTGATCTTTTTGTTGAGTCCCATACTAATTCCATTATCTTGAAGTCCGGAAAAGATTCTGTAAGGTTTTGACATGTCATAAGTAACTGTATAGCATTGACCAACCGGAATATTCTTAACCGGTCTCCAGCTGATTCCTCCATTAAGACTGATGTAAAGACCTCCGTCATTACCAAGAATTACTCTTTTACTGTTCTTACTGTTAAAAAGAATAGCATGATGATCAGAATGGACATCACCACCTTTTCTATCGGCATATTCGAAGGTTTTACCTCCGTCTTTAGTCTCAAGTAGAGGAACGGCACAAATAAGCAGTCTTTCGTCATTTGAAGGATCAATAGCAATACGACCAAAATAATATGTGGCAGTTCCATAACCCCAGTCAACCTGACCGCGAAGATCAGCCTTATGTGTTTTTCTCCATGTCAAACCGGCATCTCTGCTAATATACAATTCCGGTCCGATACATTTAGGCCAGTAATAGGGGATGTCAATCTGAGCTTTCACATGCTTTTTCATATCATTAAATTTAAACTTATTTTCCCCATGGTCTTCTCTGATCTTTTTTGCACTAAAATCATCAGGAAAACGGTATAATGCGAGGAAATCATCAATTTTTTTATCTGTAAACTTGAGAAAAGTTTTTTGATCTATTTTAAGAAATTTTGCAGCAAGGAGTGGTTCGGGATTATCTTTGCCTGTAGGTCTGGGATTCTGATTATCTATCAGAGCATAGATCATCTTAGGATTTTGATAGCTGAGAGCAAGTCCTATCCTGCCCATTCCTTTTCCATTAGGCAAACCACCGTTTAACCTGACAAAGGTCTTTCCTTCATCTGTACTTTTCCATATCCCGCTCCCAGGTCCGTTCTCCCTGAAATCCCATGCTTTTCGGCGTCTTTCCCAGGTGCTGGCATAAACTACTTCAGGATCATGAATATCAATTATCACTTCCACAACCCCTGTAAAAGAGGGGGGATCTATTACTTTCATCCATGTTTTTCCATTATTATCAGTTCTGTAAAGACCTCTTTCTCCACCATCAGTGTAGACCGGACCTAATGCTGCTACGAAAATAATTCCCGGGTTATTCGGATGGATAGTAATATCTGCAATATGATGTGCGTTTGGAAGCGCTGATCTTGTCCAGGTTTTACCCTGATCGTCACTTTTGAATAATCCGGCTCCCATATAAACTGTTCTCGTATTTGATGGTTCTCCGGTTCCAACCCAGATGGTTTCCGGAATTCCGGGCTTTCCCCATACTACTCCGAGAGAACCTATACTGAAAGAAGGTTGGTTCTCGAAAATAGGTTTCCAGTTGTTTCCGTCATCATGAGTTATCCAGACACCACCGGTTGCGAATGCAACGATCCAGTTCTCAGGAGCTCTTTCATCCATAGCAAGATCCATTATTCTTCCACCCTGTGCCATGGGACCAACATTATTAAAAGGGATACATGCAAATGGACTGTTATTCAATAGAGCTTGTCTTGTTTTAAAGGCATTTTCTCGTATTGTCCAGTCTACTTCACCCCATATTGGATGCAGTTTTTTGAGTGCTTCTTCAAAAGTTGCGGAAGTAAGTGTTATTGCAAGTAAAAAAAAAGAAATAAGTATTAATAATTTTTTCATAATTACACCTCATAAGTTTAACTAATGCAGGATTTAAAGAAAGGTTATTACTGCATTTACCTATTTTTATGTGTTTATGATTTTTTAGTCAAGTATTTCTTTGTTAATTTTTATAGAAATTTTTATTTTATCTTTGTATAATCATATTTTAAATCTCAATTAAGGAGTTACTCATGAGCAAACAGTTTAAACCTTATATTTCTCACGACAAGAATCTTAAGGAATTCACTCTTAGAGCAATTTTAATAGGTCTTTTCCTTGCAGTTCTTCTCGGAGCGGCAAATGCTTACCTGGGATTAAAAGCAGGAATGACAATTGCTGCGACATATCCCGCTGCAGTATTGGGAATGGCACTTCTTAGATTGTTCAAAGATAATAATATTCTTGAAGAAAATCTTGTGAGAACGGTAGGATCAATCGGTGAATCTGTTGCTGCCGGTGCAATATTTACTTTACCTGCTTTTCTTATTGCTAATGTTTGGGATCCCGAATTCTTCGGCAGTTTTGCCGGTTACTGGAAGTCAACCGTAATCATGCTTGTCGGAGGAATCGCAGGTATTCTGTTTGTAACTCTGTTAAGAAGAGTAATGGTTGAAGATCCACAACTTCCTTTTCCTGAATCTGTTGCTGCTTCTGAGATACACAAGGCTGGAAGAAGTGGAACAACTGGAGCAAAATATTTGTTCTATGCAATGGGGATAGGTGGATTAATTGAATTTTTTAAGAGTTTTAATATTCTTGCATCGAAATGGGAAAGTTTCATAACATTTGCAAAAAAAGTAATTCCCGGAACAAGTATGGAGAAATTTAGTGGGATTGAGACCGGGGGAGGATTATTGCTGAAATCTCCGGCATTAAGTCCTGCATTTCTCGGAGTAGGATATATTATAGGTCCGAGGCTTGCTGCATTGAATTTTGCCGGAGGTGTTCTCGCATGGGGATTGTTTGTTCCATTACTTGTTCTGATTCTTGCTCCTCAGTATTCTCCACTCGTCGGAGCCGGAGTCATAACATGGACCGAAGTTTCGAAAAGTATTTTCTCAAATATAGTGAAGCCAATAGCAATAGGTGGAATGTTAATGAGTGCTGCTTATACACTTTACGGAATGCGGAAAAGTCTTTTCGCAGGAATAAAAAGATCGGTAGATGATGTCAAAAAAGCTGCAACTGCAAAAGAAGCGACAAAGAGGACGGATAAAGATATAAGTATTAAGATTGTTTTTGCAGGACTTCTTGTGATTTCTGTAATTACTTTTGTTGTTTACTGGTGGTTTATGGGATTTAAAAGTGAGAACCTTTTCCCTTCTATTGTTGCAGCTCTAGTCATGATGGTAGCAGGTTTCTTCTTTGCAGCTGTTTCAGGATATCTTGTAGGTCTGATAGGTTCTTCCAATAATCCTATCTCAGGTCTTACATTATCAACACTTGTTATTGCGGCCATTCTGATGGTAGTTCTTGGCGCGACCGGAACAGATGGTATTATAGCAGTACTGGCGGTTGCAGGTGTGATCTGTGTCAGTGCTGCTGTAGCAGGAGAGATGCTCCAGGACCTTAAAGTAGGTCATATTCTCGGTGGTACGCCATGGAGAATGCAGGTTGGAGATTTTATCGGAGTTATAATTTCCGCTCTTGTTATGTGGATACCTTTGTTCATACTGAACGCAGGAGATCTGAAGATGGCTAAACTGAATGGGTA
>CAYNUG010000013.1:0-29900 GCA_964400545.1 uncultured Clostridia bacterium
CTCTGCCCTTTCTGCCAATACCGAAGAGCGTTCGGGATATCCCGGTTCTTTGTCTTCTGCTCCAGAACAGGGATCAAAATGTCAAGCGGCTTGATACCCATACTCCCTTTCATGCTTTTCATTATCGACCTGTACTGAAAAAAGAATTGTGAAAGCGTATCGGTTAATATGACCCGGTTCCCCTCATTTATAAGATTCGGACCGATCATTATTCTTAGCAAACCTTCACAGAATCGCATCTGCTGTTCGGGTATTTCTTTTCCCGGGTCATGAATATGGAAAGGATTAAATGAAAAATTTATCTTCTCCTTTGAAACTGTAAGAATGGAAGTGTCCTCTTCAGCTTCCTCCCTGAGAAATTCAAATAACTCAGTAAACGACCTCGAAAGATCGATCACATATATCCGGGGATTTGCGGTCATTCCTGATAGAAGCAATTTATTAACCAGAAAACTTTTCCCCCCGCCGGTTGGACCTGTTATTGCCATATGATATGCATCTTCTCTTTTTGTGAATGGTGTGTACGAAAAAATTCCTTTGGCCCTGTCAAGAAAATAATCAGCAGGCTCCGGATCACCCCTGAACAAAAGATGAACTGAAAAAAAATCTCCAACGTTCCGGGTAAGGATTGTTGAAGACCTTCTGTTTAATTTTTCCATACCCGGAAGGCTTCCGAAGAAAGCTGCGGATAAATTATATCTTTCCACCAATGCAATTGAGCCGAGTTCCCTGAATATGGTAATTGCCTCACTCACCTTTTCGCTAAGGTATTCTTTATCCTCAGATGAAAGGATCATGGTCAGACTCCACTTGACGGGGATCTCTCCGTTTACCTTCACATCCTTCATGAACTCATCGGCTTCCTCAACATAATTTTCGCTGCTCTTATCAACTGAGGAAAGCGACTTCGCAATATTTTGATTTATTCGGAGCCTTTTTTCTATCTTCTGATAATTAATTATCTGAAAAGACTGCCTGATCACGAATTTAATATCCAGATCAAACAGCCTCTCCAGATAAATGGAATGTGAATATTTAGGAGGATATTTCACAGAGATCACTTTTGAATAATATCCATTGGAAAATTTCAAAATATCTTTCCCGAATTCATAGCCCGAATGTGCCAACTGAACATTTAATGAAAGATCATCCCTATAATATGGCGGATCCGAATAGTTTATCAGTCTGTAAAGCATCTCAAAGGAACCTTTCCTGTCGGGAATATAAAAACCGAATCTTGAAAATGTTGACTTCATCGACATAAGCCCCTGATACAATTTCTCCATATTTTCGTCTAATTCCTTTTGAGAGAACTGATGCACTTTTTTTTCATTGATCAGTGCCGTCCAGGGGATCTCCCTTTTTGAAGGGTCCCAATATCTTAATGATCCGAAGATCTTGTTTGAAAAACTTCCGGATGAGATCCCGTCCCAGAATGTCTGTTTTTTCTGCTGAAGAAATTCAATTATTTCAGGAGCATTCTTGTTCTTTTTCAACGGATGACAATTGTTAATATCTCTGTCCAGGAAATTCGATACAACATAACCCCTTTCCAATTGTGTAAATCCCGACCTTAAAATATCACTGCATTGCTCTTTTTCTTCAGGGGATAATTTTTCGTGATCAATTCCAGATATCTCAAAAAGGAGCAGAACCCCTCCATCCTTCAAAAGTATTATCGGAAGATCATACTTGTTTTCAACAAAATCGACATAAAGCAGGATATCATCAAGTTTCTGCTCACTTTTCCTAAAGTTATTCAATACCGAAGAATAAGTTTTAAGTGAATCTTTTATAAGCTTCATTCAGGTTATTATTATTCTCTGATCAGACATAGTGTACGATGATATCCTGCTCTTCAATATTGAGGATCTTTTTGCCGAATGCTCTATCTCATCCCTATTGTCCCGGTAAAAGAAATAGCCGAACAGTCCCCCGAAAAAACAGACATTCACAAAGAAAGAGAGGATCATATCCGTAATAAATGACAATATCATCAGACTAAGGACAAATCCTCCGAGTATTGTGAAAAGGCTTGTGAAATAGACTCCCCAGATCTTCGGTTTAAACATAATGTTCACATAGATCCTTTTGTTCATGAGTTAGCAAGTGTTTTGGCGACCACTCCGAGTGCGATCCCCACAATTCCCTCAAGAAGTTCTTTTGTTCCCCCCTGACCGCCGGTCGAAAAAGTAAAAGCTGCCCTTCCTATCCCAATCAGCCCGAGAACGGGGAAAATTATTGCAGCGACTTCTCCAACAACACTCATGACCGAATCGGTGGCACTCTTGATTGATATCTCTCGTGCCAGCATCGGTGCTTCAAGTACAAATATAGATATTCCGATCTGGACAATTCTCTTAATATATTTCATTCGTACTATCTCCTATTCATCAAGATCTTTTCTTTTCTTCAGTGCATATATCCATATGGCACCTCCTGCAATGGAAGTAAATATTATCACCATAGTTGATATTTTACTCAATACTGTCCCTGCAGATACTTCAGCTGTCAACATCATCATTGCTCCGAATATACCTAATAATGTAAAAAAAAATCTTCTCATTACGCCTCCTTTGTTATGAGATATTATAGTATACATTTTTAATATTTTCAACATATCAATAACATTTATAAAACTTCTTGCCCGAGGCAAAAGTAGTCATGGCCGGATCGGAAGACGAGTTGTCCACCTTTTCGAGAACCGTCCCCAAAAAAGGTTTCATTTTTACTTCTTGATCAGGGCTATGCTATGATACGGGCATGAGAATTGTGCTGGTAAGGCATGGGAAGCCGGATGTGGAGAAATACACATCCGGTGAAGATGGGTCCTACAGAGAGTGGCTTAAAAAATATAATGCAGCAGGAATAAATAAATTGGATAAACCTCCGGCAGAGTTGGTGAAACTGATCGGGGAATTTGATGTTGTTCTCAGCAGTGACCTGAAGAGAGCAGTGGATTCTGCTCAGGCCCTGGCAAACGGAAAGGAAATAATAAAGGATAAGGTCTTCCGGGAATTCGAACTGCCGGAGAGCAAAAGAAAGCTTCCGAGATTTTCTCCCGGGGTATGGTCATTGATCTTCCGGATATTATGGTTCACAGGATATTCGAATAAGAGTGAGAATTTTTCTGATGCAAAAGAACGGATAAGATCATCTGCGGACAAACTGATAGAATTGTCAGAAGATCATTCCGGGATAGTTTTGATCGGACACGGGCTGATGAACAGATTCATCGGGAGAGAATTAATCAAACGGGGATGGAAAAAACACGGAAGAACAGGAAGTTCTTACTGGGGTTTTTCCGAATATATCAAGAAAACATAAAAAATTATTTCGAATTTATCTCAACTTCAAACTTTGCTTTTTTGAGCTTATCATCAAGAGGAAGCTCTATTGGAAACTTAAGGCCCTTAATATATGCTTCGTGGAATATCCGCCCATTAACAAAAACCTGCAAAAGATGGAATTCTCCGAATTTTTTATAATAGTTTTCATCCAGTTCAAGTATAATTTTATCAATATTATAGGGATAAACTGAGGTTTTTATATTTTTTTTGTTTATATGAATGATATTTGACTTCTTTATCTTATCAAAGTTCTCATCCTTTATATTTATAAAAAAATCATCTGTGCCTATCACTTTCTCTATCCTCATTAATCTCCAGAATGTAGAGATCAATACCGGAGATATTTTTTCTATATCTTTAAGGACATCCATCGCTTTGGTAAGGAGACGGGAATTCATATAAGCATCCGCAAGGAGTGTAAGAAGTTTTGCAAGATCTTTCTCCTGCCCTTCTTTAACAAATGTGACGGACTTCCTGAAAGATTCTGTCTCACTTATCATTTTTGATATTTGCCCCGTCTTGAAGTTCAACAATTGTTTGATATAGAATACATTTAGATCATTTGAATTAAAGAATTTCTTCTGCTTCAAAAATTCATCAAACTCTTCAATATCTTTTAATGAATTAAATATATTAATATATGATCTGGACAGTCCTATTATTTTTGAAATATTTTCCGTACTCAGATCTGACAATAGAATTTTGACCGATTTGTTTATCAGCTCCTTTTGAAAATTAAACAAAGCTGTTTCTCTGAATTTCGTTCCCGGACTGAACTTATAGTAACCTTTGATCTGCGAAATTGATCTTTTTAAAAGAGAGATCATCTTCGTTTCATCTCCTGCATATTTTTGCTTCTCAGTTTCAAATCTTTTCAATTGGAGATATTCCGTTTGAGCCAAGAGTCTATGACGAAAGTTTAGATCAAGTTCATGTTTTATCAGTTCTTTATGAACAGTCTGATAGAACCTTCCCGTTTTGTTTAAGATCGAAGTTAGGAATGATGGATCCTGAGAATAAAATCCCCATGTTTCTATGATCTTTTCGAATTTTTCTTTTCCCACTTTCGACATCGATATTTTCATCAGTGAAATTGCAGTATCTTTATCTTCCTGACCGATAAATGGCCAGAGGGATAAATAGATCATTACAGTATCACTATTTATACTCAGATTTGTCTTTCTTATTGATGATGCATTCTTTATCAATCTCAGTCCTTTTTCAAAAACAAGAGGATCAGTAGAATTACTTTCCAAATACGTCCTCCCAAGGAGGAAATGTGATGAAAAGTTAAGATTATTCAGCCGGATAGATCTTTCGAACATTTGCCTGCTCTCTTCCAATGACTTTTTGTGTGTTTTACCATTTCTATCCATCAGAAGGCTCCCGTAATTATAATAATTACTGGATAGGAGCGGGAATATCTGAGTGCTTAGTTTGACAAACCCAGGATCAGGCGGATCATTATTTGCTCCCTTAATATAGGCAAGTTCTGAGATCGCTTTCAAAGAGAAAAATAACACAAGTATAATAATAATTGATTTCAAAATATTGGTGTTTCTCATTTGGCAACCTCTTTAGTCACCATTGACCTTTTTTTTACAGGTATTCCGGATTCCGTAAATTCCCTTCTGTATGTCATAAATTTTATCCCCAGCCCCAAGATCAAAATAAAAATAAAAGAATTAGAAGGGATCCTCAGGGCATAATCAAAGAATGAATGGAAAAGCGCAGCATATATGGCAGAAAGCAGACCGATACCGAACAATCTGATCTTGGGGTGCCTCCTCACTATCCACATTTTATAGATCGAATAGATAACTAATCCCAAAAGAAATATCCCTAATGCAAATCCAAGTATCCCGCCATCAGTGAAGGTCTCGAGGTATTCATTGTGAGCATTGGTAGACCACTTTCCGCCTACGTCTGTATCATACAAAAGGAATGCATTCTTATAAGTCCCGAATCCTGTTCCGAACAGTGGAAAATCTTTTAACATATTAAGAGAATCCGGCCATCTCCGGAATCTCCCAGCTTTATCAAAATTGGTCTTCATGAACTTATCAGATGTATTTTTTATCCCGATATAAAGAGTTATCAATGCTATAGTAATGAAGATCACTTTTATTTTTTTCCGAAATATCCTAGACCGGGTAAGGTAAAATGTGAGTAATCCGAATATTATCAAAGTTGTAATAAGTGTCATGATCCCCGCTCTGGAACCGGTAAGAATAATAGAAATACTGATCATAACAACAAGAACAAAAGAGATCAGGAAACTTCTGTCCTTATTAAAAGTTGATACCATCCTATCCCTGAAGCCAGCACCCGATTCGAACAGATCCATCTTCAGGAATAATACAGCAAGAACAAGTGGGAGGATCATTTCCAGATAGAATGCGAAATGATCCGCATTCCCCAGTGTTCCGGTCAGGAATTCAACTTCCCTGGGTTTTTCTATCTGATGGAAAAAGATGAAAAATTTGTCACTCTGAAGTGCATATTTTATTATTCCGAAAACCGACTGAATGGCAGCGGAGAGGATAATAATATTTATTACCGGGATAAGATCCCTTATCCTCAAATTGATATTAATAAAACTTATCAGGAACAAGATGATCACAAGGAGCCTGATCCCGAACAATACTGTCTCCACAGGGACCTTCGAGATAGCCATGAAAGAAGGGAGCACTTCCGAGACAGGAAAATAACTTTTCAAGGTGGCAGGAGATATTAATTTCAGTATGAATACCGGCAAAGGAGTGACCTGAAATACTAAAAAACCGAAAAATATATATGTGATCAGTTTGATCTTTCTTTGAAATGCAAAATTGACAGATCCGAATCCCTTTGATCCCAATTGATTCCTTATCGAGAGTCCGGCAAATGAAAGGAGAAGAAGAACTAAATAAAAAACCGGTGAGAAAACTTTCCCGACACAACCGAACGGAATAGGAGATAACAATATGAACCCTTTAAGAAAATTCAGATATGTACTCTTTTTCATTTATTTTTTTCTCCTGAAAATATTGATAACAGATTTTGATTTGGAAGGATCTTTCAAGGGACCTATATCCGGGATCCCTTCATTGTTGATAATTGCAGCCGGGATATATTTCAGAAATAATTCGATTTTATCAGGTTCGATCCAGCTTATTATTTTTTTCATTCCTGACAATCCGGGAGGGCGAACTCTCGGATCATGGCAATCAGAAGCAATAACATGAACAAGATTATTTTTCAGAAGTACATTTGCCGTATCTTTCACATCCGAACCGAAATCTCCACGCAAACTGCCTGCATCCAGTTGCGAAAGTGCTCCGGCAACAAGAAATTCGTACAGAATGGATGGCTTGGTCTGAATGTCTGTATTTCTCTCCGGATGACAAATAACAGGTATATATCCCTCGTTGAGGATATTAAAAATAAAATCCTTCGTCCCGGGGAAAATAAAGTTCATCGGAAATTCAAGAAGGAAATAGTCGCCATTGTTAATGGTTAGAATGTCAGGGAATTTTTTAAGATTCTCCCTGAGACAGGAAGTAAAATAATTCTCGCTTCCCTGGAATATTTCTATCCCCGGGTCAAGTTCATCAACTTTCTTCTTGAATTCGCTGAAAATGTCCCTGAATTTTTCGATCTCCTTTATTTTACCGGAGTGACTGAACATATGAGGAGTGGCAACAATCGCTTTTACACCATCTTCAACAGACATCTCAAGCATCCTGACAGACTCGTCAAATGACTGCGATCCGTCATCTACATTGGGGATTATATGTGAATGAATATCGATCATTGTTCTATAAAGTTAAACTCCACTAAATCCGGATCTCTTCATAACAATCCCTCTATCCCTTTTCTTCTTCCTTATACTTATAGCTGTAGCCGTAACTGTAATTGTAGTTGTATGAATATTCACTTCGTTTGAAATCCAGTTTGTTCAGTACAATACCGAGAAGCTTTATTCCGAAAGTATCGCATTCCGCCTTTGCTTTCCTGACATTGTCTATCCTTGTCTTCCCCCCCCATGTCACCATTATCATCCCGTCAGAATGTTTCCCCACCAGAATAGGATCGACAATCCCGATCATAGGCGGAGTATCGATAAAGATGAAATCGACCTTTTCAAGTATCTTTTTCAACATGGTTGACATTATTTCAGAATCTATCAATTCAGCTGGGTTTGGCGGGATCGGACCGGAAGTGGCAACAAACACATTATTAATATGGGTCTTCTGCAGGATATCGGATACCTTCGCACGACCTGCAAGAAAAGAAGATAAGCCCAAAGTATTTTTCAATTTAAATATTTTGTGTATCCTCGGCTTCCTCAGGTCACCATCAATTATTACCACCTTCTTCCCCAGCTGTGCAAATGATATGGCAAGATTCACAACTGTTGTAGTTTTCCCCTCACCAGGCATCGCACTGCTAACACTGATGATCTTGGGCGGAGCCTTTGGTGTCGATAATTGGATCGAGGTCCTTATGCTCCTGTAATGCTCCGCGAACGGGCACTCCGGGTCCCGGAAATTTATCAATTCGATATTTTTCACAGTTCCTTTGGATACAGCTTTCTTTTTACTTCCATAGTGGTAAGAGTAATAGCTCATCCCTGATTTCCCTTCACTTGACGGGATTATCCCCAGGGCAGGAACATTTATTAAAGTTTTAATATCCTCAGGTGTCCGAAGAGTCCTGTCAAGGAAATCAACCAGGAAAATAAGGCCAAATCCGAGTCCGGCACCAAACATAAATGCCATGATAAGCGCTCTTCGCCTGCTCGAAGATAAAGGAAATTTCGGCACTTCTGCTCTATCAATTATTCTTATATTATTGGTCTGCAAGCCTTCCATCTCAGAGGAAAGAAGAGATTCCTTCTGACGTCTTACGAGATAGTTGAGAAGGGTATTCATGTTGGATACTTCAACATTGAGGCTATTGTAATAGATCGCATTAGTATTACTTGTTGACATTTCCCCTTTCTGTTTATTTAAAAGTGCCTTCAGAGAGTCCTCCTCTTTTTTCGCAGAGGAATACTCTGTCCTCGCTTCTTTAAGAAACTTCCCTGCAAGTTCTCTGGTCTCTTTATTTATCCTTTGTAATTGCGTGTCTAATTGCGATCTGATCTGAACCATCTCAGGATAGTTCTTCTTATAAATTTGTGATTTATTCCTATACTCCGCTTCCAATCGGGAATACTCACCTTTCAGACTGCTGATAAGGCTGCTGTTCTTTATCATCGGATAATCTTTGAACTTCATCCCCTTCAATTCCATATATTTTGCTTCTTTATTCACCCTGTTTATTTGTGCCTGTGTGAACGCTCTGTTCAGATCTGAAAAATTTTCAACAACGGTTGAATCTCTTCTGGAGAGAAAATAAAGATCTTTTTTCTTACTGTACTTCTGCAGCTCTTCCTGCTTTTGTGCCAGTCGATTCCTTAGTTCTGAGATCTGCTTTCCTATTGATGTTGAGATCTCCCGTGAAGATCTTGTTTTGATCAGAACATTAAAGTCTATATATTTATCAAAAAGTGTATTTATTATCTTTGCAGCCTTCTCCGGATCAGGAGAAGTACAACTTATATTGACCAATCTGGTCATTTCGATCGGGCTGATCGATATACGGGGATAAACACCGATCTCTTCATAAACGATCTTTGCCAGAGATATGCTCTGAAGGATCTTTAACTGAGTATTAAAATATTCATTCCTGTAATCACCATATCCATACCTGCCTGTTAAATTTATTATATCTTTTTCAGGCTGTATCATCAGAAGGCCGGATGCCCTGTACATCGGGGTCTTCATAGAATTCCTTACAAACACTGCCAGGGTGAAGATCAATGCAAGTGCTATCGGCCAATGGAGTTTCGGTTTTATTATCCTCCAGTATTTCTCTATCTGAAATTCTTCATCAAGGATCTGCTGTTCTTCAATGTTCATTATTGCTCCTAAAGGGCACTTTCCGGCACATGGATTATATCGTTGTTTTTAAGGATAAAATCAGGTTTTTTGCCCCTTAAAATACTCTTCACATTTATTTTTACTTTTATCTCTTTCCCTTTCACCCTTCGCTTAACAAGGACAGAACCTTTCCTAGCTCTTCCGGTAAAACCT
This sequence comes from uncultured Clostridia bacterium, assembly GCA_964400545.1. Lineage (GTDB taxonomy): Bacteria > Acidobacteriota > Aminicenantia > UBA2199 > UBA2199 > UBA647. The sequence goes on from CAYNUG010000013.1 coordinate 9,473, forward strand.
CCCGCCTGAGCAATTGCCCTTAGTAAAGTAATATCACCATCTCTTATCATTTCTATATGCCCCGGATTCTTCACTTCCCCGAAAATATAAATATTCATATGACTAACCGCAGGAATGTTTATAATATCACCTGCCTTTAGAGGGACATTAAGTTTCGGATCACCCTTCAACATAAGCTCATCAACATCTATTGATAATGAAATGCTATTCCCTTTCTTAAGTTTTCTTATTATTATTATCTTGCGGGAAGCATCCTGTGTAAAACCTCCGGAGAGGGATATCAATTCCAATATTGTCTTTTCCCCGTAAAGTTCATAACTCCCCGGTTTCTTAACCGCCCCTATCACCGACACCATCTTGCTGTGATATTCTTTTATAAAAACCGTCACCTGAGCATTCTTCAGATAGTTCTTTTCCAGCTTGGATGACAGAAGTTTTTCCAACTGCGAACGGGTCAGTCCATCTGCTCTGATATTCCCTATAAGTGGAAGCGTGATCATTCCGTTTCCGGACACCCTTACGGTAATATTTAATTCAGGAACATTAAAAACCTTGATATCGATAAGATCACCGGGACCGATCGTGTAAGAAATATCCTCCTCACCATTCCCTTGTCCGTTTAACGGAAAAGAATAAAGGAACAGGGAGAACACTGCAAAGATTAATATTATTTTTCTATTAAAACTCATGATTAATATACCCTCCAATAAAGTTATAATTTCTGGTAAACTCAAGAAAACTGGACCTGCCGAAATATCGTGTATACTGAACACCGATCTCCATATCCCCGGACATCCTTACACCCAGTTTGAATTCAGACTGTTCTATTGTATCTTTCCTGCCCGTTTCGAGTCCTGAAAGTTCTTTGTAGACCGTCTCTCCCGAACTAAAACTGTATCCGGCCTTGATATTTCTCCCGAGATAATAGTCTAATCCCAAAGTGTATCTTTTGAGATCAAAATACTGATTCTCTTCATAAAAAGAATATTGATTGTCAATTGAATAACCTATATTAAGTCTGAACCTTTTTGTCAGTCTTATGGAGACGTCACCCGATCCGTTAGGCTTTGAATATTTGACCGCCTGGTCGTAATCGGGCGAAAAATATTTCATTCCGATCTTAAAACTCCCCCTAATAATGCTCACTTCGGGAAATTGAATCCCAACCGACAAAACCCCTCCGGAGCCGTTCTTAATCTCATCGGTATCAAAGATCATATTAAAATATTCCCACCCGAAGGTCAACACAGTCCTCGTGAATATAACCCTGTTCAATGTCACTGCGAAAGTGGAAACTTCCCTGTTCAACCTCGAGGAGATATCGTAACCCGATGAATAATCGGAATCATCATAGTTTAGGTCCTCGATCCTCGCACTGAACCCGACGAAGGATCTGCTGTAATCACCGTAATCGACCGAAAGTTTGTTAATATATTTCTTTGTCTTTATTCTGTTCCCGAATTCGACGGTTGGTCTCGATAACATATCGCTCGCTTCATAGGTGTATTCCAGATTGAATCTGCCTATGTATGAATGGAGCGTGCCTGAGATCTGATTGTTGAAATACTGCAAGCCTTTGTTCTCAAGAAAGAATGAGTAGTACGGAGATTCCTTAACGATCAGGATGAGCCTTCTCCCGATCAATGCTGAAAAATTCACAACCAATCCCGCATCAGCGGTCCAGTCAGGGGTCGCTTCTTCATCAAACGAGTAGATATTTGAATTGTAGCCTACATTCTTCAGAAGGATCGAGGGTTCGACGTATATGAACCCTATCTTTTTCCATGAGTTTTGAACAATATCTTCCTTAACCTTCTGAAAATCCGCTGTTTTTAAGGAACCGGGGATCAAAAAACAGAAAAATACCGTTAAAAAAACAAGAGTAAACAGATGATTTTTCCCGTTATATTGCATATGTAACTATTATATTGGATATGGAACGTTGAAGCAAGGAACAGAAGTAAAAAGACAGGAGACAAAAGCAAGAAATCAGAAAAGGGGGTGAGTCGAAACTATCTGGTTGTCGGACTTGCCGGTTCTTCTTCATCCGGCTTGTCAAGTACTTTACAGATAGCTGTTCCGGTTACGATCCATGCAAGTGGTGGAATAGATTTCCTCCTGAGTGAAAATGAGATATAACTTGTTTTCCCTTCCAGAATAGTGATCAGGAAGTCTATTTTTTTCACTTTATAGAGATTGTTTCTTAACCTCAATGTGACTTTATAATTGCCGGGTAAGATCTCAGCTATCTTATAATCACCTTTGCTATTAGTAACTTCTGAACGATAAACTCTGGGGGAGCTATCATCTTTCTTTAACTTAACTTCGGTCAATACTATCTGAACATCCTTAACCGGAGTCTTCAAATCTCTCCCGTAAACAAATCCAGCCATTGTGCCCAATTTGGACCCATCAACCTGGGATATAACAGGGGAAACAGAAATAATAAAAAAGAATAATACACCAAGTGCAAATATTTTGTTATTTTTCATAACTCCTCCAATAAGTATATTTATATATTATTTAAACTATTTTAGTTTGTCAAGTAATAGTTGACTTTTTTATAGTCAGGATGAATTTTTTTTACACGCTGCATGATCTTTTTCATCTGCTTACGATTTTCCATATCATGATAAACTATCCCGAGTTGATAAAGGATTTCTATGTTCTTACTATCCGAACTTTTATAATACTTGGATCTTTTTACTATATCAACCGCATACTCCTCCATCTCCCTTTCCGAGAACAGTCTGATCAGATCCAGGATGAAATCCCTGTCATACACTCCGGGATATTTAATAGCAGAATTTGCCATATAATAAATATCCATTTCCTTTAACGGAATCATTATTTTCACTTCTTTAAGGATAGAGGATGCAATCTCAATATCTCCCGAAAACGCAGAAGCGAGTTCTTTAAAGTTCCTTTTATTAAAGAAATTATTTTTGATCTTAAGGATCCCGACCGCTCTTATCTTCTCAACTTTTTTCCTTATTTCTGTCAATTTCCCGTTCGCATTCTTATCCACAACCTTTTGGGAAAACACAAGAAATTGCCCGTAATTCTTTTCAAAATAATTGGAAAGAGCGAGGTAATAAGATGCCTCATTCACCAGATCTGCAGATCCGAATCTGGAAACAGGCAAAAGTTCATTGATCGCCTTTTTATACTTATTTCCTCTGAAATATACTATCCCGGAAACCAGCTTTGTCCTGACATTGTTTTTCCCTGACCTTTTCAAGATCTTCAATCCGGACCTGACAGCGATGAGATCATTCTCTTTTAACGCCTGTCTTACATTATTGTAAACTTTGCCATATTCTTTGCTGTCAACGTGTTTGATCTTTTTCGACACTGCGGGGTTTTTATTTTCATTTTTTTTGACAGTTCTTTTATATGTTTTGTCAATAATTGAGAACATGACATCAAGATCTTCGCTGATCTCATCCGGGAACCTGAGTTCATTAAAAGTTGATACTCCGGTCAGATTTTTAAGTTTATTCGCTATCTCAATTACCTCATCACCATTGGAAAGTTTAAAATGGGCAAGAGAATAATAAAGATACATATCCATCAATACTGTCTTCTCTTCCATCAGACCGAATTCAGCTATCCTGAAATTTTCAACAGCCTCTTCATACTTTCCGGCAAGGTAGGATTTCTTACCTTCTTCTGACAGATTCTTATAAAAATCCAGAGAAGATGCGGTAATGGTCAGAGACAGTAAAGTAATTAGAATTGATATCGTAAATTTATGTTTCATTTTTAATTAATTATAACAAAAATTTCAGTAAGAGAACAGGAGGCAGAAGCATGAACTCTCAGTTCTCATAGGTGAGAGGTTAGGGGTTAGAGGCAAGAGGAAAGAGATCAGTGGTGAGGGGTGAGTTTTTGGTGTTAAGTGATTAGTTTTAAGTTTTGAGTTATTACCTTTTGATAAAGCTGAATGCTGAAGGCTGAAAGCTGCTTTTCTTCTGACTCCTGCCTTCCGCCTTCTTAAAACTACGAACTCTTCGCTCCTTTTAGAACAATGTTCCGGAACGCTTTCCAAAAATATTTCCAGTCCGTTCTGAACGGTTTTTCTTTATACTGTTTTAGATATTTCCTTTCCGATTCAAACACTTCGTCCATACTCCCTGGCATATCCGCATAATATGGAGGGATCAGTCCCGGTTTATATTCTACTCTTGTTTTTTGCAGATCTTCCGGATATGTGGCAAAAAATGTTTCGCTAAGCGGCCTTATTCCTACCAATTTCAAGTCTCTTTTGACCCAATTTATCACCATCGGGAATTCGTCGATCCAGAACTTCCGAAATATCCTCCCCCATGAAGTGATCCGGAAATCATCCTTGATCTTCCCCTTCTCATCAAGTTTGTTTCTATCATATACATATTTATGAATAAATTCCGAATACGGATGCATCGTCCTCATTTTGTAAATAAATATCAGCTTCCCATCCTTCCCGACCCTCTTCTGCTTGAAAAAAGTTGCATAAGAAGGTGTAACATTTTCAAGAGGTTTTTTTACTTTTTTAGCGATAAACCAGACAAAATTATCGAACTCGGTTAGCGAGACGATCTCAAAACCGCAATAGTAGAGACGACCAAGACCCTGTGCCATCGAAAACAGACGGCCTCTTCCTTTGCTTATAATAAAATATATCTTTTTAAAGAATGGGAGTTTAGGAAATATCCTCTTCCAGATAAAATCGAAAAAATAGAACAGATTGGCAAAAAATCTCGGATATTTTTTCCTGAAATAGAAATACCTCCTCTCCATCGGTTCGAACCTGCTTATAAAGATCCCCCCTCTCTTCAGGATCCTGTTTGCATCTATCAGATATTTATTCAAATGACGAAAACTGTTCAGTTCATGAAGATTGACAAAAAGCTCAAAAGAACTTCCCGGAAGAATATTGACATTATAGGGGTTTCCCGTATTCATTATCTCGGTCTTAACAATATTGACAGAGTCAAGATCCACCGAACCGTCCACATATTCAAAAACTTCCCTATAATTTTTCAGATAGATCTTTAACAATTTATCCCTGACATATCCGGGATTTTCATTCTTCCCGGGGAATCGGTACTTTCTCTTACTCTTTTTTTCTTTAGAAATAATCCCATTGACGATAATATCCTCATGCAGAAGAGGAGCATCAAAAAAATCAACTTCTGGGATATCGCTTTTCTGAGTATGTTTTATCAGATAACCCGATGTCAAGATCAAAAGTTCGAGCAGCGCATATATAAAGACCGTCCCGAAAACAAGCAACCGGGAAAATCCCGATATATTAAATCCGAATATTATCGAAGAGATAATTGACAATCCGATGAGATATGACCTGATAAACGGTAAAATGAGCTTGAAATATTGATCTTTCAGATCAACCAGGAATTTATGCGAAAAAAGCGCAACGAGAAACCATATCAAATAAAGTGAGATCAAAATATACTTATACTTATCCGAAGAGATTACGAAGGTCGACATCTTATAGTAATGGATAATGAAAAATCCGATCGTAACGAGGAAAAATTCAGTTGCCATTAATTTAAATGAGATATTTTTTTTCGCTGAAATATCTCTTTTAAAAAATGGAAGATAAAGTCCCGAAATAATAAGTATCTCAAGAATAAGATGTAATAAGACAGTCCCGAAAACCACAAAACGCGATAGATTGGACAAATTCAGACCGAATATAATAAGTGAAAGAGAGCCTGCAAAATAGAGCGAAGAGTATATATAGGGCTGGAGAGAGACCGTCTCTTCATCACCTACATTTTTTAACTTTGATGTAACAAAACATGAAACGATCCATGAAAGAAGCATGATCGGAATAATACTTATGTAAACGTCATCAAAATTGAAATTTCCCCTTTTTAAAAAAAACGCAAATAAAAAGGAGACTACCAGAAGAAACAGATCGACAATTAGTTTAAACGGATTGATTTCCTTCAAAATCTACTCCTTTCCCCATCTCTATTATTAAAACCTTGTTAACTATCATATACCATAAAGAATGATATATTTAAATATCTTCCTTTTACAATTTTAAATTTTAAATTCTAAACTTGACCCCTACTGTCTTCTGAGCCGGGTAGACGCAAGGCCTACCCCTACTGTCTTCTTACTTCTGAAGACTGAGAGGTGAGCGGTAAGGGATGAGAGCTGTTTTGTTCATTTGCATTTTGGTCATTTGAATTTGTTTCGGATTTCGTGCTTCGTATTTCGTGTTTTAATTCGGGCGAAATGCCTTTCGCCCCTACAATCTCCTGACTTCTTACTTCTGAACCCTGTAATCTCCACCAAATCCTACTCCCTAGATCCTAAATCCCAGCCGAACGCTGTGGGCTGAAAGCTGTGGGCTGAGGGCTGAATGCTGATGGCTGAAAGCTGTAAACTCCATCCACTAAACAAAACTATTCCGTCTGCATTAAGTTCTCTTGCAATTCTTATCTGTGCCTTTATCCCTTTTTCCGTATTTCTGCTATGGGATGAAACTATCGCGATCCCGGCATACACCCGGCATCCTCCTTTTACTTCCGTTATCACATTCTTCAGTCTTTCCCTAAACCATCCGGGATCATTCGTATAGATCATCGGACAAAGAACATCTACGATCCCCATCCTTCCCCAATGTCCCCAATCCTGCCCGAGGCTGTTTTTTGCAAAGTCCCGATTTGAAATTATTGCCGCCGAAAGGGGGATATTCTTCCCCGATCTTATTATCAGATCTTTTACATTTTTTACCAGGAGGGTGACGTTTGAGATATTCCACTTTCTCCACTCATTCAAGATCCTCACCTTCTCATCAATATCCTCATGATCAAGATCTTTATAGTATTTCCCAAACCTTTTTAGTGTTTCCCGGTCGTAACTGAAACAGTTGTCCGCAATTCCGTGGAATACAGAATCGGGGATGTACTGATAAAGTGTCGTTCTGATAAGAGAGAGAAGAATGCTCATTGCCGAGTTGCCCCGGTCGTTCCTACCCAGATAAGGGAACCGGATGTAGTCCAGGTGGATACCGTCTATATTGTACTTCAGCAGTTTGGTTATTTTCTTCAGGATATAGTGCCTGGCATCGGGGTTAGACAGATTGAGGTAAGGGAAGATACGCTTAAATTGATCCCTGATCAGCCAGTCAGGATGTTTTTTTATGATCCTTTTTTCCCTTATTCTATTCCCGGAGGTAATGACAGGATGAACTTTCAGTCCTTTCTTATGTGCTATCTTTATAAGGGATCTAAGAAAGCTCCATCCTTTTTTATGTTCACTCTTCAGAGTATTGAAAACATAAAGATTTTCAATACCGATCTTTTTATAATATGAAAGTTTCTCATCCAATTCCCTGACAGCTGTACTTTTTCCCTTTGAAAACATCGAAGAATGAAGCCATAAAGATATTGTAAAATGATCAGAATGTAAAAAAAATGGCAAGATCAAAAGTATAAAAAAAAGTGATCCTGTTTTTTTAGCCATTTTTTTTTAGTTTTAAGTTTTGAGTTCTAAGTGTTAAGTTTTTAGATATAAAGTAAAGGAGTTTATGGGTAAGAGGTGAGTAGAAGATCTTTTTTTTGACCTCTCCTCCATTTCCGCAATCACCAAAACATTCCCCGGAAGTCTGTCAACATCATGCCGTATTACCACCTATCTTTCCTCAGGGTTCTCAATAAATTCACGAAAAGTTTGGAAAGTGTAATTTTGTTTTTTCAGAGTCCCAAGCAATTTATTGAAAGTCTTTAAAGTAAAATCCATTAAAAAATTAATATACTATAATTTTGATATTATCAATTCTTTCATCTTTTTGGCAACATTTTTTCCAAATCGGTTTGTTTGCTTTCTTTTTGGGGAAAAATCCTCGATATCCTCTATAAAACTCTTTGAATTAACATCAATGAGCATATTCCATCCATCTTTTATTGTTTCAATCCATTCTGTTTCTGATCTCAATGTTAAACAGGGTTTTTTTAGTATATATGCTTCTTTTTGTATTCCTCCCGAATCGGTGATAATTCTGTTCGAATAGTTCTCCAATACAATAAAATCAAGATAACCTAAGGGTTCAGATAAATATAAATTTTTTGGGATACTAATATTAAAACTCTTTATCATTTTTCTTGTTCTTGGATGAATTGGAAATATAATCTGTTTTTTGATATTACCAATCTTTTTTAGAATTTTTTTTAGAACTTTAGGAGAATCAACGTTATATGGTCTGTGAAGTGTTAAAAGGTAATAATCATTTTCAGCAATAGAAAATTTTCTTAAAATATCCGATATCATAATTGCTTTTTTTATATTATCAGTTAATGAATCTACCATAATATCCCCCGTAAGGTATGTTCTCTCTTTAAGGTTTTCATTTTTAAGATTAGTTACGGCTGTATTAGTTGGAGCAAATAAATAATCTGAAATATGATCTGACACAACTCTGTTTACCTCTTCAGGCATTGATCTGTTAAAACTTCTCAACCCGGCTTCAATATGTAATAAAGGGATGTGAAGTTTGGAAGCGACAAGAGAACCAGCAAGTGTGGAATTAGTATCACCAAATACAATTACGAGATCAGGTTTTTCTTTTTTCAACACTTGCTCAATTCCGATTATCATAGTTCCTGTTTGTTTTCCCTGAGATTTCATTGAGATATTCAGATTGTAATCAGGCTTTGGAATATTAAGATCATGAAAAAATTCCCCTGACATATTATTATCGTAATGTTGACCGGTATGTAGAATGATTTCTTTAAAATACTGCCTTAATTTCTTTGAAAGAGGAGCGAGTTTGATAAATTGTGGTCTAGCTCCGACAATTGAAATAATTTTTTTCATTTTATTTGAACCTTTCCTGATATTCCGGATCTTCTTTCATGATCTTTGCACTTTCAGGATAATTTTCGATGAACCAGACTACATAAGCCATGACATCAATTTTTTCCGAAAGCATTTTTTGTCGACGTAATTGAAAAACTTCTTTAAGGTTTTCAATTCCTAAAAGTTCATCAAGCTTATCAAAAATACCTTTTTTATTTTCAGGTTTAATTCCAAAAGTAAGTTGATATACATGCTCCAATTCCTCCAAAACACTAATTTGACCGACAAAACTACTAATCCGTATACTTGGTGTTCCAAGCATAGCCGCTTCAACGCTCATGCTTTGACTATCACCTATAAATAAGTCTGCAAAATTAAGATAATGATGGATATCACTCGGGTTAATTTTTATTGCATATTGATTAATAAATTGATCCTGTATTTCTACTTCTGATGAAATAACTACATTTCGATCTAATTTATTTATATGCTTTAAAAGTGTTCTAATTAAATCAAAGTCTAATCCGGATATTCCGAAATCATGATGGGCAGTTAAACTTGCTATCCTTAAAAGAACATAAGGTGCATCAACTAATACTTTCGACTTTTGAGAAGTATAAACATTTGGATGGAGATAACTCAATTTCATATATCCTTGATATCCGACTTTTTTTTTCTTCCACTTACCCACATCACATACAGTTGGAGTAAGGATGCAAGAGCTAAAAGGGAATGTTATATTAGCAAGTTTTTTTATTACGTTATAATCATCCTCCAAAATAGTCAAGGAGGGTTTACGTAATAAAAATGCTACATGGGTTAGTGATGGGTCCGAACCGATAAAAAGATTTGGTTTATGTTTTAAAGCTATTCTTAAAAGTCTTAAATCCCTCTTTAAAAGTGCAAGAAAAATAAAGAATCTGGTAGCTTTTCTTCCTTCAGGAAGTATATTAATAAAACTTTCGTTATCATTTTCAAGTAGATTCGTCAGAACATCTTTCGTTTTGGCCACAAGTATTATTTTGTGATTATTAGCACGAAGTTTTTTAATTATAGGTTTAAAAAACAAATATTGTGCTGGATGGCCGAAATAGAACAAATATTTCATTTCTTTTTTTTTATTAAAATAAACTTAATCTGAAGCAGACATATAATCGGGATTTTCTCTGACATTTCACTATTCGTTTAGAATAAACCTTCTTTTACCGCTAGCAGTCAAAGGAATATTATTAACAATTTCAATACTGACTGATGTTTCAAATTCTTCCTTCCAAAAAATGCGAATATAGTTTTCTACCGATTTATTAAACTTATTATTAACAACCAATCGGAAGAGTACTGTACCATCTTTCTTTTTAACAACTTGAAATTGATCGACAGAACGGTTTAATTGAGATGAATCAATCTGGAAAAAACCCGTAAAATTATGTACTATAAATCTGCGACCGGCTCCCATAATCAAAACATCATTGTCTCTTCCCAGTATTTTTTTTATTCGTAGGTGTTTTCTACCGCAAGAGCATTGAGTATCATCAATTTCAATATAATCTTGAGTATCATAACGTATAAAAGGATGTGCAAAATTAATTAAATCAGTAGAAATCAATTTGCCAATTCCAGAAATTATTGGTTCATTATTTTTATTTAAAATCTCTGATATACCATACTCTTCTGCTGAATGGTAGCATGAATGAGTAGGACATTCAAAAACAATCGAATTACCTTCACAATTATATGAATCAAATATTTTACAACCAAATGCATCCTCAATTTCTTTACGAGATTCAGGATGAAGAGTATTACCTGTTGTGGTTATTGCAGAGGGTTTGTATGAATATTCTGAATGAGTTTGCCTATATCGTGCTAGAAATAAAAGTGGATCAGGATAACATCTTAGAATTTTCGGTTTGAATCGCTCAATTTCCTTTAATATATGATCAAAATTAGAATCTATTAATGGATTTGTTGCTAAATAGAGGTTCTGGCTTACTTTATCCTGTAACCTCTTTAATGAGCTTTTCCTTATATTTTGACTAAGTTTTATGTATTTATCCCCTAATCTGTATCCCATCCAATACCACCCTCTAAGGTTTGCAGCAAGATTCATTGAATAAGCTTCTTTTGTTCTATAAAAAAATAACGGTTCGCCGGTTGATCCGCTAGAACTACTTTCAATCATTTTATTTTCAGGAATTCCTGAAGAAGTGAAGCGTTTAATTCCATGTTTCTTTATAATTGCTTTTGTTAGAATTGGCAACTTCTCTAAATCTTTTTTTGTTTGAATATCAATTGGTTTAAGTTTTAAACTATCAAATAAATCCTTATAATAAGGGACATTATTATAAGCATGATGAATTAGTTTTTGAAGTTTTTTGTTTTGATATTCATCGATTTGGTCTCGAGTCCAATATTGACTTTTCATTAAAAAACTAAAATATTCAGATATATTTTGCCCAAGTATCAAATCACTGGTTGGAAGAATGATTTTTTCAGTTATTAGATTTCTTAGTGACATTGCTTCATCTTATATTATTTTTACTATCCCCTCTTCAATAGAATATTTAGGGAACCAATTTAACAATCTATTTGCTTTTGAAATATCGGCTATAGTCTCTAATACTTCATTTTTTCTTTGTTTTTCAGAAAATGTAATTTTCGAAAGATTTTGATAAAACTTTGAAATAATGGAAGTGAGCTCTTGAATTGATGTACTCTTACCAGAGCCAATATTAAAAATTTCAAAAGTTGAACTGGTATATTCTATACTTTTTATATAGGCATTCACAATATCTTCTATGTATATGAAATCTCTTTTAGGCCTGGAATCTTTAAGGTTTATTTTCCCTTTTTTTGCTTGACTAATAATCATTGGAATTAAAAATTGATCGTTTTGTCCTTTGCCATAAATATTAAAAGGTCGTAAAACTATTACAGGTATATTGAAATCTCGGTGATATGCTTTACATAGGTTTTCTCCCATTAATTTTGATTGTGCATAGGGATTAAATGCATTCACAGGATGTTCTTCATTAATTGGCAGATATTGAGGATTCCCATAAACATAGGAGCTGGTATAAATTATTCTTGCATTATGTTTTCTACATAGTTCCAACGCATGTAAAGTTCCAATAACGTTAGTTTTATAAAACTCTACCGGATTAGAAAATGAGTCAGGTACATATGATTTTGCTGCGAGATGAATTAACAAATCAAAATGATCAATACCTGAAATGCTTTCCCAATCAGTCAGATCAAAGCCGTCAGTAATATCAATTTCACAAATTTCATAATTTAGTTTTACTAATTGTTTTTTTAATGCTGATCCAACAAATCCGGAACTGCCTGTAATAGCAATTATCATAAATTAAAATATTTCATTAAAATCATTACATGCTTTTTCATAATCATCAGGTCTTCCTATGTCTAACAAATTGCCCTTAAAAGATTTTACTCTAACATTTTCACCTCTCTTTATTAATTCTATCATTAATTCATCAAAACCAAATGCAATATTTTCAGGGATAAAATCAAGTATTCTTTTATTAGCAGAATATACACCCATGCTCACAATGAAATTTGTCGTGGGTTTTTCACTAAAATTTATCAATCTTGAATTCTTATCAATTTCTAGTATACCAAAATCATTCTTTTGTCGCCGAATATAAGAAGAAATAGAGAAGATATTTTTATTTGCAATATGCCATTCGTAAAAATCATCGAAATTTAAATCCGTTAAGATATCACCATTCATTATCAAAAAATTATCCGGTAGATTATTTATTAGTTTGAGGGGCCCCATTGTACTTAAAGGTTTCTCCTCTAAAGAGTAGTCAATTTTGATACCCCATTTAGAACCATCACCAAAAAAGGCTTTAATAATATCTGCCATATGATTGATTGTAATAGTTATATGATCGAATCTTTGTTTTGCTAATTGTTTTATTATTATTTCAAGGATTGGAGTATTACCTATAGGGACTAATGGTTTTGGCATTGCAATTGTATAAGGCTTTAGCCTAGTTCCCTTTCCTCCAGCAAGAATGATTGCTCTTTTAGACATTATATTCCTCAGGTTTATAATATTTCATGTTTTCCTTTATCCACTCTATTGTTTCTATAAGTCCTCTTTTTAGATCATATTCAGGCACCCATTTAGACATGGCTAACAGTTTTTTGTTGTCACACATTAATCTGTTTACTTCACTATTTTGTGGCCTTACCCTAATATTATCAGAACTAATTTTCACATCAAACCCAACAAGTTCAATAATCAAATCTACTAATCGTCCAATACTAATTTCTTTGTTCATACCAATGTTAGTAACTTCACCTATTAATTTAGGTGACTTAGCAATTTCAAAAAATCCCTTAACAGTATCTTTTACAAAAGTTAAATCTCTAGTAGGATCCAAATTTCCTAAATATAATGTTTTTTGCCCAGCGTATAATTGACTAATTATCGTAGGTATAATTGCACGTGCAGATTGTCTTGGTCCATAAGTATTAAAGGGACGAACAATTTTTACAGGCAAGCCAAAAGATCGATAATAGCTCAGTGCTATTTCATCAGCTCCAATCTTTGTTGCAGAATATGGTGATTGACCTGTTTTTGGGTGTTTTTCATCAATTGGAACATATTGTGCAGTACCATAAGTTTCGCTTGTAGATGTTATTATAACATTGTTAATATTTAATTCTCGTGATGCTTGTAAAACATTATATGTGCCTTCGATATTTGTTTTAATGTATGCTAGTGGAGATTCGTAGGAATATGGGATGCCTATCAATGCGGCTAAATGAAACACGGTATCTGTGGATTTGACAGCATTTTTGACTGAATCAAAATCTCTTATGTCACCTGCAATGACTTCAATTGAATTTTTTATATCGGAAGATTCTAGCCATCCCCAATTATTTTGAGAATTATAATGAACATAAGCTTTTACATTTAGTCCATTCCTTACCAACAATTCTGTAAGATGAGAACCAATAAAACCTCCCGCACCAGTAACCAAGATATTTTTCATTTAATCACCTTCTTAAATTTCAATTCAATTTTATTTGTTTTAGTTAATATTTAGATAATTAAAAATCTCGTTCCATAAATGTGTTGCTGATTTATGTGAATAGTTTTCTTTAACATAAATCATACTATTAACTGCAAGTTTCGCCCTAACTTTATCATTAACCAGCAATTCCTCTATAGCTTTTACAAAAGCATCAATATCATTATAATTATTAATTAAATAGCCTGTTTTATTATTGATAACGAGATCAGACATATCACCAACATTTGATGCAATGACAGGAGTACCGCATGAAAGACTTTGAATAACAGCCCTTGGCAAACCTTCTGTTTTAGATGTTGTTAAAAATATATTCCCACTATTAAGAAATTCAATGGAATCTTTTACATATCCTAATAGATCTATATTCTCAGATAAAGATAAAGTTTCAATTTGACTTTGTAGTTCATCTTTGATAGCTCCATCTCCGGCAATAGCAACTTTAATATTTGGAAAATTCAATTTAATTTTTGCAACAATATCAATTAAAAAATCCAATCCTTTTTCGGGACTTAATCTTCCCAGTGTAATAATATCATATTTTTTTTTAATGTTAGTTGCTTTAAATTCTTCAGTATCAATAGAGTTTGGAAGAACAAATACTTTCTTGGAGTTAAACTTTTTTTCTTGTATATAATAATTACGACCAATTGTCCCTGTCACAGTTATTACATCACATTTCTTTAATATAATATTTGTTATTTTCCCTCTAATACCTTTGTTTCTAATATCCAGTCTTGGATTCCCAATTACACTAATAATAACAGGTTTATTTTTGAGCAACCCAATTATTAGAGCTAACAAACCATGTGGCATTTCATAAATGCCAATTATTAAATCAAATTTTTTAGAACTAAATAACATTTGGAAAAACCTCCAAATGAACCGAAAAAATGTTCTGTTCAACTTAGAAATAATATATTTTATTTTAGAATTACCTAATCCAGCATTATCACGATAGACATAAATATTTTCAACTTTATTGATATCAATAATAGGCTTAACAAAATAAAATGCATCGTTATTATAAAGTTTACATGTTAGTTTTATATTCATTGTTTAAATAGTCATTATATTTTTAAGTCTAAGTTTTGTGAATAATTTTATAATATTTGAAATATTTAAATTTTTTGTAATTTTCACTTGAGTAGAAATCTTTCCTTTAACTTCCAGAATCCCCCTGAAAGAAAAACTAAAAATTTGATGATCACAAACATATTCTAATTATAGCAAATTTTTTGCACCAATTAATTTAAAGTAAACATCCTCAAACTCTCTTCCCATTCTATCAATTGTGAATGATTCCATAATTAACTTTCCTCCTGTTCTTCCCATTTTCAATCTTTTTTTACTGTTATTAAGAAGACCATCTATTAATTCAGCAATCTTTCGGGGAGATTCATTCGTTATTAAATAACCGATAACATCATGTTTAACAATTTCTTTTGTCCCACCTGAGTCACTTGCAATCACTGGTTTTTCCAGAGCCATATATTCCATTATAGAATTTGAAATCCCCTCACCATTTGGAGAAAAAAGAATACCAATATCAGAAATTGAGATCAGAGGTTCAACATAATCAAGTTTTCCGGTAAATGAAACATTAGGGATATGTTCATTTTGAACCCTATTCTTCATCTTTTCTAAATAAATTCCGCTTCCAACAGCAAGAAATGTTACATCCTTTCTTATTGAACTGATTTCTTTGGCTACATCAATATATTTATTATAGTCTTTCATTTCCGAAAAGGATGCGACCATTATCAATAGATACGGGGTTGTAATCTCATATTTTAACTTTACCTTATTTTTATCAGGCAGGTTTTTAAATCTTCTTAAATCAAATCCATTGTATATAACCTTCCCTTTTTTGGTTTTTATATTATAACTTTTTAATCCAGCAACAGAATTTGATAATATTAATTTTGAAAATGCGAAGTTAATTTTTGACATAATATATAATTTAGAACATTTTGAGATTTTTCGGGGTGCATTGCTGATTTGACTATTTACCAAAAAAATCTTTTGCAAAATAACCGTAGGTAAAGAATAAAATGAAACGATATTACCCCATGTATGAATAATATCAGGGTTAAAACTTTTACATATTTTATAAAATTTATAAAATATTTGTAGATTTTTTACTAAAGATTCTCGTTCCAATATTACATATGGAATCCCTAGCTTTAAAAAAATTTTGTAATGAATATCATGTTTAGTTAAAACTAAAAACAGTTCTAATTTAGGATTATTTTTTAAATAAGACAACAACTCAACCAGTCTACGTTCTTTACCTCCCGCATGCAGCGATTCAATAAAGAAGAGAATTCTCATTTTTTTATTAGTATTAATTCTTTTCTTAAGCATAGATGACTCCTACAGATTACTATAATACATTGCTAATTTCCCATAAGTTGCATCCAAAGAATATTTTTCCGAAACAAACTTTTGACACTCTTTGCTCAACTTGTCCCTCGTTTTTAAATCTTTTAGTAATAACACTGCCATTTCCGCTATTTTATCATCATCATCAGAAATATATCCATGAATACCATTATCCATTTCAATACAATCCAGAGCATTATGTGTGCCTATTACAGGGATACCCATTGCCATAAGGTCGATAACACGCCCACGAAAACCGGCAGCAATTTCCATAGGAATAATTGCCAGCCATCCACGGGACAAAGGTGTTCTGACATCATTTACAAATCCGGTAACTTCAACATCCGTCCCATTATGAAATTTTCTTATCCTGTCCGGTGGATTAGCTCCTACGATCAGAAATTTCACATCACTAATTTCACTCTTGATTTTTGGTAAAATTGAATAATATATCCTTTCACATGCCAAAATATTCTGTTCACTTGAAAGACTCCCATAAAAAATAATAGTTTTGGGATCATATTGAGAGGGATATTCTTTAAAATAAGAAATATTTTGCCCAATCGGAATTGTAATATGTTGATTTTCAGGAGATATCTTCTTCAGTTTCACTCTGTCCTGATTAGATATCGACATTACAACATCAGCTTCCCGAATAAAACTTTTTTCCATTTTCTCAAATTTGTTTAATTCTCTACGTTGAAATAACGGGATTTTTTCTCCATATCTCTGAGAATATCCAAGAAGTTTTTTTTCAAAAAGGAGGTCATGAGCTGCTAATACCTTAACAGTAGTATCTTCCAAATAAGTAAATATTCGCCCCTGATACCAATGTTCGATTTGAACAATATCATATTTTTTTTTCTTAATTATTTTAACAATCCGTTTTGTCGTAGTCATACTGCCCCAATAAAAAAAACCGTGTGCAGATCCAAAAAAGATTCGATTTAAAATAAACAAGAAACCTTGAATTTTTCTTTTTATAAACGTTGTGTTTTTGGCGAATATAGGATAGTAAGCATTGCAAATATTTTGTAGTTTTTTTTTATTTAATTCTGCATCATGAGTACTACGCACTAAGGTAATAACATCAACTTCATGATATTTGGATAGAGCTCCAACCATAGTAACAACTCGATCCTGGCTTGCCATAACTTTTGGAAATAATGCAACAGGATTAATTATAACAATCTTTTTTTTTTTCATATTCGATGTTTTACCCTAAAAGCATAAAAAATTAAAAACATAAACATCACATATTACCTGCAAATTTTATCTGTTTTTACTTTTTTGTTAATTGAAAAAATATTTTATCAACAATTATTTTCGAAAACTCTATTGCACCCCGACAATTCAAATGACTTTTATCTTGAAATAATGCGGGCTTATTTAAAAAAAATGGATTATTTGAAGTATTAATAAATATTGCTTTATATTCATTAGCTATCTGTATACATTTTTCTGTTGAAACCGTTTTATGCACCATTGCATATACTGGAGATTGAATTATAAATAGTTTTATTTGTTTTAATAAGCAAATCTGTGCAATCTTTTTAAGCACTTTGAATTTAAACATATTAATTTGAGAATCCTTAATTATTAATTTATTAATATTGTTATCTTTAATAATACCTTTCAAAGGAACATAACCTTTAATATCCCCTTTTCTCGTTTTATTAATTTCCATATTACCAATTGCAATTGTTAATATAGATGAATTAAAAGGGTATATGTTTGATAGAAACTTGATCTTTTCAAAGGGGCTTCGTTTTTCAATCAAACTTCTTAGTTCAGGATGATTCTTATAGTAAGGTAGTAATGATGATAAACGATCTAACTCCTTAGGATCATAATACAATTCATCAAACCCAATATCAAGAATTATGATTTTTGGAGTATATCTTTTAAGAATTGATTTAAATATAGCATAATTATAAAGTAAACGATTGCCATCTCTTCCTGTGTTATAGAAACTTATTTTTAATCTTTTTTCAAAGATTTCAGGTACATAATGATGATTTGCACGCGAAGAACCTAAAACCAATAATTCAGCTTTAGTAGTTTCAAGAGAATATGTTGTACGATGGTGAAGCCCTACAACTTCTTGAAAATAAAAATATCTTAAAATTCTTCCAATGGCAAAATCCATAACAAATGCAAATACAACAACCAAAATCAAATTGAATATTAACTTTTTAATCATGTATTTAAAACTGAAAATAAATAAACTGCCCACCATCAAACACACCAATCATTAGAATAAGAATAATAATTGAGCTATATGCCATTATTCGAATAAATTTCTTTTTACTTTCAAAAAACAAAAAGCGTGATGGCATGAACTCATCCGTAAAATCTTTGAATATCAATATTATTAAGCCAAAAATACTATAAATAAAGTATGCTGGCGACCCAATAAATAAAGTTCCTGATGAAGTAAATATTCTTTGAAATATTTTTAAAGCTTCATTTAATTTTACAGCTCGTCCAAATATTTGTGAAGAGGCAAATAAAACAAATGTATAAAATATTCCTGCAAAAATATACCAACCTTTCTCATTTAGATTATGTTTCTTTTCAAATACTACTTTTTGTTTATTTGTTAAAGCCTCAAAACTTAAAAAAACTCCTTGCATAATTCCCCAAACAACAAAAGTTAAAGCTGCTCCATGCCAAATGCCGCTAATAAAAAAAGTAATCATTAAAGCAATTACAATTCCCCATACCTTATATTTTCTAAAAGAAAAAGACAAAGGTGTATAAATGTAATCAGTAAGCCAAGAAATCAATGAAATATGCCACCTTCTCCAAAAATCAGACATGGACGTTGCACAAAAAGGTCTTTTGAAGTTTTGCATCACTTTAATACCTAATATATTTGCTGTACCAATAGCAATCAATGAATAACCGCCTAGGTCAGCATACACCTGAAAAGGATATAGGAAGGATGCAAACAACAAGGTTGTACCATTGTGTTGTAAAATATTTTTATAAACTGCATCTACGTATATTCCAATTCTGTCTGCCACTACAAGTTTCATGAAATATCCCCAGAGCATCAACTTCAGGCCTTGGATTGCCAGATAATAATCAAAACTTTTATAAGCCTTAAATTGAGGGATCATTCTTTTTGCACGTTCAATTGGACCCGACAATATCAATGGGAAAAAAGATAAAAACAAGGCAAATATCCCAAGATTCTGTTCTGATTTTATTTCCTCATTATAAACATCGATAGTATAACCAATTGCCATGAATGTATAAAATGAAATCCCGATTGGCAACAATAATTTGATTTCAGGTAATGGCCATCTGATTTTCATTATATCCAGCAATCCAATAATCTCTTGATTTATTTCACTGAAATATTTAAAGAAAAGTAAAGGTAATAAAATTAAAACTATATTTATTATCATAAAAGTTTTTTTCTTCGACTCAATAATTGTATTATCAATTAATCGAGCAAAAATATAAGTTGATAAAGTAACTCCTGCAACTAACAAAGCAAAAATCGGTTTAATGTTAATATAAAAAAAATAGCTCGCAATAAGCATTGCAACCCATCTGATTTTCCTTGGAGTTAAATAGTATACTATAGTAAGAATTGGGAAAAATATTAAAAAATTGAATGAAGTAAAAACCATCGGATTTAAAATTTTGAATTAATAATATTAATCATATCTCCCACATTTCGCATTTTATTTAGATCCTTTAACTTTAATTTAATTGAGAATAGGCTTTCAATTTCAGTGATAAGAAGCATATGCGACAAAGAGTCCCATTGCTCAACATCTTTGGCTGTTAATTCATCGGATAAAATCAAAGAATTATCTCCAAGCACTTCTCTGAAAATTTCAGTTAATTTGTTTCGTATTTCTTCATTTGTCATTTTCTGCTTTCTCCAAAGGTATTAATCTATTTTTTTATTAATAACAAATACTTTTTATTAATACCAGCTTTTAAACTTTTTTTCTCATTAGTACTTTTTTAGCTGAAGGTAAAAAATTAATAATTTCATCATTCAAAGATTCTTTGGTTATAACTATCTTAAAACCAGCTTTTTCATATGTTTTAATTGAAGGTATATTGCATTCAAATATTTGAACATATGCATGTGTGATTTTTGGTGTAGATTTGACCAATCGTTTAATTATTTCGGT